>NZ_BAAASD010000016.1:0-168263 GCF_039532705.1 Streptomyces sparsogenes subsp. cuspidosporus
ACGACCAGTCCACAAACGGCGCCAACGCCGCCTCACACTCCGCGATCCGCCCCGCGAACACCGAAGACACATCCAGCAACTCCACCCCCATGCCACGCCACTGACCCCCCTGCCCGGGAAACACCAGGACGGGGCCCGCGCCTCCGGCCACCGGCTCCGCGCTCACGAGACCGCCGAACGGCACACCCTCGGCCAGTGCCGTCAGCCCCGCGAGCAGCTCGTCCCGGTCCTGGCCGACCACCACCGCGCGGTGGTCGTGCACCGCCCGGCCGGCCACCAGCGACCAGCCGACCTCCGCCGCCTCGCCCACGGTCTCCTGGACGAACTCCGCCAACCGCCCGGCCTGGGCACGCAACCCCGCGCCCGACCGCCCCGACACCACCCACGGCACCACCCCGCCCACCGGCGCCGGCTCGGTGGTTTCCTCCTCCGTGGACGGTTCGGGCGCCTCTTCGAGAATCACATGCGCGTTGGTGCCGGAGATGCCGAACGCCGAGACACCCGCCCGCCGCGGACGCTCCGTCTCCGGCCAGTCGGTCGCCTCGCTGAGCAGTGCGACCGCCCCGCTGTCCCAGTCGACATGAGGCGTCGGCTCGTCCACGTGCAGCGTCCGGGGGAGCAGGCCATGCCGCATGGCCATCACCATCTTGATCACACCGGCCACACCGGCGGCGGCCTGAGTGTGGGCGATGTTGGACTTCACCGACCCCAGCCACAGGGGCCGCTCCGCCGAGCGCCCCTGGCCGTAGGTGGCCAGCACCGCCTGCGCCTCGATCGGATCACCCAGCGTCGTCCCCGTACCGTGCGCCTCCACCACATCCACATCCGCCGGCGACAACCGCGCATTCGCCAACGCCTGCCGGATCACCCGCTGCTGCGACGGACCGTTCGGCGCCGTCAAACCATTGCTCGCACCGTCCTGATTGATCGCCGAACCCCGCACCACCGCCCACACCCTGTGACCATTGCGCCGCGCATCCGACAACCGCTCCAGCAACAGCAGACCGACACCCTCACCCCACCCCGTCCCGTCCGCCGCCGCCGCGAACGCCTTGCAACGACCGTCCCCCGCCAGCCCGCGCTGCCGCGAGAACTCCACGAAGGCACCAGGGGTGGCCATCACCGTGACCCCGCCCGCCAACGCCAGCGAGCACTCACCGCCACGCAAGGCCTGAACCGCCGAGTGGAGCGCCACCAGCGACGACGAACACCCCGTGTCCACCGTCACCGCCGGACCCTCCAGCCCCAGCACATACGACACCCGCCCCGACAGCACACACGCGAGGTTGCCGGTAGCGGCGTACCCCTCCACGTCACTGCCGGCCAAGGCGGTGAGCATCATGTATTCCTGCGAAGTCACCCCGGCGTAGACGCCCGTGCTGCTGCCCACGAGACCGTGCGGGTCGATTCCGGCGTGTTCGAACGTCTCCCAGGCGACCTCCAGCAGCAGCCGCTGCTGGGGGTCCATCGCCACCGCCTCTCGCGGTGAGATACCGAAGAATTCCGCGTCGAAGCCCCCCGCGCCGGACAGAAAGGCACCCCGGCGCACATAACTCGTACCCGCTGTGTCCGGATCGGGATCGAACAGGTTCTCCAGGTCCCAGCCGCGGTCGTCCGGAAAGTCGGTCAGCCCCTCGCCTCCGGCCGCCACCAGCTGCCACAAACCGTCCGGATTCTCGACCCCGCCGGGAAAGCGGCACCCCATTCCGACGATGGCGATCGGCTGGGGTTCCGTGGACTCCGCTTCATGCAGACGCCGACGAGTGTCACGCAGTTCCGCCGTGACCCACTTCAGGTGGTCGAGAAGCTTCGCCTCGTCCTTCGCCATTGCTGGCGCCTCCTCTTTGCGGGGCCGAGATAAGATCATTCTTGACGGTTTCTCTTAAGCTGTCCTAACCGACCTCCCGCTTTCCCCAGGAGTGGTTCAGAAGGTGCAGCTCAGCTCTTTGAAGCCCTCAATGAAGGTCGACGCCAGCCGGACCGGTTCGCCCTCCACACGGATGTCCGGCAGTGAGGCGAGGAGTTCGCGGAGCATGGCGATGATCTCGATCCGGGCGAGATGAGCACCGAGGCAGAAGTGCGGCCCCACCGCGCCGAACGACAGATGCGGATTGGGGTCCCGGGTGATGTCGAACCGGTACGGATCCGCGAAGACCTTCTCGTCGTGGTTCGCGGACCAGTAGAAGAGGAAGATCTCGTCGCCCTTGCGGAACCGATGGCCGTTCATCTCGCAGTCTCCGGTCGCGGTCCGGCGCATCCAGTTGATGGGCGTGCCCACCCGGAGGATCTCCTCGACGGCGCCCTTCGCGTGGAGTTCGAAGTCCGACAGCAGGAGTTGCCGCTGTTCGGGATGGCCGGTCAGCAGAACCAGGGCCTGGGCGATGGCGTTGCGGGTCGTCTCCATGCCCGCGTTGATGAGGAGGATGAAGAACGAGACCAGCTCCTGGTTGGTCAGTTGCTCTCCGTCCTCCTGCACCTGGACCAGCTTGGTGATCACATCGGTGCCGGGGCGGGCGAGCCGGTCGTCGCGGAGCCGTCCGATGTAGTCTCCGAGGTCCCGCAGCGCTCCCAGCACCGCCGCCGCCATCTTCTCGGGGTCGGCGGCGAGTTCGGGGTCGGCCCCTCCCATGATGGTGTTCGTCCGCTCGAAGAGGA
The DNA here is from genome assembly GCF_039532705.1 of Streptomyces sparsogenes subsp. cuspidosporus. Classification (NCBI taxonomy): domain Bacteria; kingdom Bacillati; phylum Actinomycetota; class Actinomycetes; order Kitasatosporales; family Streptomycetaceae; genus Streptomyces; species Streptomyces sparsogenes. The sequence continues at coordinate 2,656 of NZ_BAAASD010000016.1, forward strand.
ATTCGTAGTCCTCACCCGGAATTCCCATCATGGTGCTGAGGACGGCGATCGGCATCTCCGCCGCCGGGCGGATGAAGTCGCCGGGTCCGCGCTCGATGAGCTCGTCCACGATGCGCCGGGCCACCTGCCGCGACATGGTGTCGAATCTGGGCGCCATTCCACGGCCGAACGACCGCGCGACGATGCGCCGTAGTCTGGAGTGCTCAGGATTGTCCATGTTGATCATGGAGCCGTAGAACTCGTCCATCTCCGGCGGCAGGATCGCCGTGGCGCCCTCCGAGGAGAAGTCCTGAGGGCGGCGGCTCACCTCGCAGATGTCGGCGTGTTTCGACAGCGCGTAATAGCCGGATGCCAACGGACCCCAGGGCAGGCGCGGCGGTACGAATTCCGGGCCCGGCAGCGCGCGCAGTCTCTCGAACACCTCGGCCCGCTCGGCATGCGGCCGCAACCAGAAGGAGGGATCCATGAAGTCGGGAGGCCTGGTGGCTTTGGCGGACGACGCGGGGGTGGCTTCCGTGGGAGACACAACGCCTCGATTCAAGCTCGGACAGGTACAAAAACCGGTCCGCGCAAGTCTCGCAACCGCCTCTTAAGAGTTCCTAACACAACAACGGGCGCCGCCTTGTTTGACGCCGGGCGGAACGGGGTGCCAACCTCGGGGCGTGATGGACCCACTCGCCGGCCTGCTGGACGGGCCGCGGGCCCGGGGCGCGTTTCTGCTGCGGATGGTGATGGAGCCGCCCTGGTCCGTACGGATCGAGGACCGCGCCCCCCTGTGTGTGATGACCATGGCGCGCGGCGAGGCATGGGTGGTCCCGGAGCGGGGCGCGGCGCGGCGGCTGGTGCCGGGGGACGTGGCGGTCGCACGCGGCCCGGACCCGTACACGGTCGCCGGCGATCCGGCCACCGCGCCGCAGGCCTGGATCCTGCCCGGCGAGGTGTGCCGCACCGCGGCGGGCGAGGACCTGGCCGAGCGGATGGCGCTGGGTGTGCGCACCTGGGGCAACAGCGAGCAGGGCTCGGCGACGATGCTGATCGGCACCTACCGGATGGACGGGGAGATCGGCCGGCGGCTGCTGGACGCGCTGCCCCCGCTGCTGGTGCTGGGGCGTGAGGCGTGCGACTCGCCGTTGCTGCCGTGGCTGGGCGAGGAGATCGTCAAGGACGAGGCGGGTCAGACGGCCGTCCTGGACCGGCTGCTCGACCTGCTGCTGATCTCGGTCCTGCGGTCGTGGTTCGCCCGGCCGGAGGCGGGGGCCCCGGCCTGGTACCGGGCGCTGGGCGACCCGGTGGTCGGCCGGGCCCTGCGGCTGCTGCAGAACAACCCGGGCCATCCGTGGACGGTGGCCCTGCTGGCCGAGCGGACCGGTGTCTCCCGCGCGGCGCTGGCCCGCCGCTTCACCGAGCTGGTCGGCGAGCCGCCGATGGCGTATCTGACCGGCTGGCGGCTGGATCTGGCCGCCGATCTGCTGCGGGAGCCGGAGGCGACCCTCGGGGCGGTGGCCCGCCGGGTCGGCTACGGCAGCCCCTTCGCGCTGAGCGCCGCCTTCAAGCGGGTGCGGGGGGTCAGCCCGCGGGAGCACCGCTCCGCGGCCAGCGCGGGGTGACCGCGGGGCCTCGGGCGCAGCCGTCGGGGCCGCAGCTGACGGAGCGTTCGTACAGCAGCGCCAGGCGGCGGGCGGTGCGGGCGATGTCGTAGCGCTCGACCGCGGCGGGCACCGGGAACCGCGCGGGTCCGGCGGCGGCCCGTTCGTGCAGGGCGGCGGCCAGCGCGGCCGCGCCGGGGCCGATGCGGCGGGCACCGGGGGCCGTGCCGGGCGGCAGTTCGTCGAGGGCCGGGCAGGCGGTGTGGAGCACCGGCAGCCCGGCCGCGAGGGCCTCGACGGCGGCGAGCCCGAACCCCTCCTGGGAGGAGGGCGACACCAGGACGTCCATGGCGGCCAGCAGTCCGGGGAGGTCGGCGGGCCGGTCCCCCGTCCCGGCCACCGCCCCGCCGCGCTCGCCGAGCAGCCGGACCCGGTCGGCCACTTTGAGCCAGGCGGCCAGGTCCCGCAGCGCGGTGCGCTCGGGGCCGTCCCCGACCAGCAGCAGCCGGGCCTGGGGCACCTCGGCGACCGCCCGCAGCGCCACGTCGAAGCGCTTGGCCGCCACCAGCCGGCCGACGCCGCCGGCGACGAAGGCGTGGGCGGGGATGCCGAGGCGGGCGCGGGCGGCGGCCCGGGCGGCCGGGGTGAAGCGGAAGCGGCCGGCGTCCAGGCCGTTGGGCACCAGGTGGATACGGTGGTTGGCGACGCCCCAGGCGCGGAGCCGGTCGGCGACGGCGGCCGAGACGGCGACGGTCGCCGACCCGAGGCGCTCGGTGGCGAGGTAGCGGGCGCGGACGCCGACGGTGAGGGGCCGGCCGTCGATGTGCCGCTCGCCCAGGCTGTGTTCGGTGGCGATCACCGCTCCGACGCCCGCGAGCCGGGCGGCGATCCGCCCGTGGACACAGGCCCGGTAGAGGTGGGTGTGCACCAGGTCGTAGCCGCCGCCGCGGATGAACCGCGCCAGCCGGGCCGGTGCCATGGGGTCGCGGCCGCCCACGGGCAGATGGGTGACGGGCACGCCGTCGGCGCGGATGCCGTGGCCGGCGGCTCCGGGGGCGGCGAGGGTGAGGACGTCGCAGCGGGCGGGCAAGTGACGCAGCAGCAGTCTGAGTTGCTGTTCGGCGCCGCCGGCACCGAGGCGCGAGATGATGTGCAGCACTCTCATCGGGCGTCCGGGCCCCATCTTCCGTGTGCCGCGCGCCGGGTGGCGCGCGCTGCCTCGCGCAGGCCGAAACCGCCGCTCCGGCGCATGCCGAAAGCCACGGCCGAAACGCGCGGTCGAAACGTGCACGCTGAATCGCTTCCGACCATCGCAGACGACGGGATGTAAATCACGTAAGACGCGCGGTTATGGGCCGTCGGGGTGGTGGCCCGCTCAGGACATCGGCGGGGCGCGCCGAAAATCCGATTTGCACAGTCATTCCTCATGGGATTGTTACCTTCTCATCTCGCGCGATGACATGACGAATGTAGGCCGTCCGGGTCATCGCCGCGCGATATTGCGTCCCGACGACCCGCGGGAGTGCCCAGATGTCCGCACCCACCCCCGTCAGAGACACGGCCGAGAAGGCCGCCGCACCCTGCGCCGCACCCCCTCCCGCACGGCCCGCGCACCACGAGAACTCCCCTTTCCGCCGGGGCCCGGCCGCACGGTACGAGTACAACCGGTACAGCCAGCTGGCGGGCCCGCTGACCCAGCCCCCGCCGGGCCGCCCGTACCGGGTGCGCTGCCGCAGCCTGCTGGCGCAGGAGCCGCACCGGGTCCGCGCGGCGCTGCTGCTGTGCGCGGCGCCGGTGTGTTCGGCGCTGCTGCTGGTGTGGCTGCTGCAGCCGCAGCACTGGGTGCACCGCGACTATGTGACGGCCTGGGAGAGGGCCGCGGACTGGACGATGCTGGTGTCGATCGCGCTGATCGAGGCGTTCCGCCTGTTCACCGTGGTCTCCAACGCGCATGCCACGCTGGTGGCCCGCGACCCGGTGCCGGTGGTGGCCGAGCCGGGGACCCGGGTGGCGTTCCTGACCAGCTTCGTGCCCGGCAAGGAGCCGATCGAGATGGTCCGGGCGACGCTGGAGGGCGCGAAGCGGGTCCGGCACGCGGGGTGGCTCGACGTATGGCTGCTGGACGAGGGGAACGACGAGGAGGCCCGGGAGCTGTGCGCGCGTCTGGGCGTGCGGCATTTCTCCCGCAAAGGCGTCGAGAAGTGGAATCAGCCGAAAGGATCCTTCCGGGCCAGGACCAAGCACGGGAATTACAATGCCTGGCTGGACGCCCATGGCGACGAGTATGAATTCATGGCCTGCGTGGACACCGACCATGTTCCGCTGCCCAACTTCCTCGAGCGCATGATGGGGTACTTCCGCGACCCGGACGTGGCCTTTGTGGTGGGCCCGCAGGTGTACGGAAACTACGACACCGCGGTCACCAAGGCCGCCGAGAGTCAGCAGTTCCTCTTCCACGCGCTGATCCAGCGGGCGGGAAACGCGTACGGCGGCCCCATGTTCGTCGGCACCAACAATGTGGTGCGCATCGCCGCGCTGCGGTCCATCGGCGGTCTCTACGACTCGATCACCGAGGACATGGCCACCGGCTTCGAGCTGCACCGCCGCCGCAACCCCGTCACCCGGAAGAAGTGGCGCTCGGTGTACACCCCGGACGTGCTGGCCGTCGGGGAGGGCCCGAGCACCTGGACGGACTTCTTCACCCAGCAGCTGCGCTGGAGCCGGGGCACCTACGAGACGGTGCTCAAGCAGTTCTGGAAGGGGCCGTTCACGCTGTCCCCGGGAAAGCTGCTCAACTACTCGCTGATGATCGCGTACTACCCGATGACCGCGCTCAACTGGATGCTGTCGGCGCTGTCCTGCACGCTGTTCCTGGTGCTGGGCGCCTCCGGGATCCACATCCCGGCGGAGATGTGGATGATGCTCTACGGCGACGCCGCCGCGCTGCAGATCGGCCTGTACGTCTGGAACCGGCGGCACAACGTGTCCCCGCACGAGCCGGAGGGCTCCGGCGGGCTGGCGGGGATGCTGCTCTCCGCCCTGTCCGCCCCGATCTACGCCAAGTCGCTGTGCGACGCGCTGCTGCGGCGCCGGAGCCGGTTCGTGGTCACGCCCAAGGGCGACTCCTCCAGCGCCGACCAGCTGTCCACCTTCCGCATCCATCTGGTGTGGGGCGCGGTCTTCGGCGGCTCGCTGATCGCCTCGCTGTTCCTGGGCCACACCCACGCGGCCATGCGCACCTGGGCGCTGCTGGCACTGGCGCTGTGCCTGACGCCGCTGGCCGTCTGGTCGGGCGGGCTGCTGCTGACGCGGCGCCGGAGACAGGCCGCCCTCGCGGTGCCGACGGCCCGCGCCGGCGCCCGGCGACGGGCGCGCGCCCGCGCGTGAGCCCGCGCCCGCTCCTGAGCCCGCGCCCTCCTCGGCCCGGCGCCCTCACCTCTCGCGCGCGCCCTCACCTCTCGCCCGCGCCGGCGTTGCGGGCCAGGTCGAGCGCGTACTCCGTCCACCATCGGCCCGCCGGTGGGCCGCCGTTGCAGGTGCCGTCGGACTCGCCGGGGCGCTTGATCCACAGATAGGCGTCGACGGCGGGGTCGCCGGTGCGGGTGCTCGGCGGCTCGCCCAGCGCCCGCCCCGGGGGGTTGCACCAGTTCTCCCCCGCGCCCCCGCCCTCCGGGCCGCCGCCCTTGCCGTCGTCCCCGCCCGCGCCGGGGGAGAGCGGGCCGTTGCCGTTGCGGCTGGTGTCGATGACGAAGTGGGTGCCGCCGAGGCGGGCGGACAGCCGACGGCCGTAGGCGCGGGTCGCCCGCGTCGGCTGGAAGTTCGAGACGTTCAGGGAGAAGCCGTCCGCCTGGTCGATGCCGGCCTCCCGGAGCGGCTCCACCAGCCGCTCCGGGTCCTTGATCCAGCCCGCGTTCCCGGCGTCCAGATACACCCGGGTGCGGGGCAGCGCGGAGAGCATGGCGACCGCGTCGCGCAGCAGGGCCAGCCGGGGGGCGCGCAGCCGCTCCGGGACACAGCCGTCCACCACCTGGGCCACCGCGTCGGGCTCCAGTACGACAATCGCCTTCCGCTCACCGATTCCGGCCACGACCTCCCGGATCCAGTCCAGGTATTCCGTGTCGTTCCTCGCCCCGCCCGCGGAGTAATTCCCGCAGTCCCGGTACGGAATCTGATAGGCGACCAGCACCGGCGTACGGCCCTGGCGCGCGGCCGATTCGGTGAGGAATACGACCCGCTCGCGCGGCTTCGGCCCCAGCCATTCGGCGATCGGCTCCCTGGCGATCCGCCGCATCAGCTCCGCCTCCGCGTACCGGCCCTGCCGCCGCTGCTCACGGGCGTGCCGGGCCGCCGGGTTGTCCGGGTTCACCCACAGCCCGCCCCGCGGGGCCGATCCCCCCGAGGTGCCGAGACATCCGCTCAGCGCGAGGAGCGCGGCGGCACATCCCGCGGCCCGCGCCCCGCACCGCGCGACGGCTCTCCCGGGATCTTTCACGGCCATTCATGCATTCCTTTTCCCCGGATTTCCCGGCCTCGGAATCGACGGCTCGTGTCGCATCATGGCATCGGGCGCGGGCGGCGGCTTTCAATTCGCGCGTGTGTCCTCGCCGTCCCCGTCGGTGCGCCACAGCGGGTGCTCGCGGGCCGCCCAGACGCGGTCGACCGTGCCGGTGCGCATGCCGCGCCTGGCCTCCGGGTCGCCGAGCGCCATGCCGATGTGGCCGAGCAGCAGCAGGACGACGGCCGGGGCCAGCCAGTCGTGGACGAACGTGGCGCTGGTCCGCCAGACCAGCGGGGCCAGCCCGGTGAACCACATCAGCAGCCCCGTGCCCGCCATCACCAGCACCGCGCCGCTGAGGGAGGCGGCGTAGAGCTTCTGCCCGGCGTTGAACTTGCCCGCCGGGCGCGCCCCGTCGCTCCGGTCGCGCCGCAGCGCGGAGCGCAGCCAGCGGCGGTCGTGCGGGCCGAAGCGGTTGAGGCGGGAGAGGTCGGCGCGGAAGGCGCGGGAGGCCAGGCCCAGCAGCGTCGGGGCCGGGGTGAGGAGGCCGGTCCACTCGTGCACCGTGGCCACCAGGGCGCGGCGGCCGACGAGTTCGGCGAGCTGCGGCAGGTACAGGCAGGCCGCGCTCACCACGCAGGCGCCCATCAGGGCGGCGGTGGTGCGGTGGATCCAGCGCTCGGCCCGGGTGAAGCGGGCCACCCGGGCGCGGGGCGTCCGGGGCCGGGGGCGCGCGGGGGCGGCGGCGCCGGGACGGGCGTCAGGCCGTGGGGGCATCGTCGCGTCCGTTCGAGGTGCCGACCCAGGCGTCCACGTCGTAGCCGCGGTGCTCCCAGTAGCCGGGCCGCACCTCGCGGGTGACCTCGATGCCGGAGAGCCATTTCGCCGACTTGTAGAAGTACATCGGGGCGACGTACAGCCGCACCGGGCCGCCGTGGGAGTGACCCAGCGGCTCGTCCCGCATCCGCAGGGCCACCAGGACGTCGTCCCGGCGGGCCTGTTCGAGGGTCAGGCTCTCGCTGTACGCCCCGTCGAAGCAGGTGAAGCGGACGGCCCCGGCCCCGGGGCGGACCCCGGCGGCCTCCAGCAGGGTCGCCAGGCGCACGCCCTCGAAGGAGGTGTGCGGTACGCGCCAGCCGGTGACGCACTGCACGTCGCGCACGATCCGGTGCTGGGGGAGCGCGCGGAGGTCGGCGAGCCGGTAGCCGGTGGGCCGGTCCACGAGCCCGCTGACGGTCAGGCGGTAGCTGTCCGCGTCCTTGTGGGGGACGGAGGAGGTCACCGAGTAGTAGCGGAACCCCCCGGCGCCCGGGAGCAGCCCGGTCACCCCGGTGGGGTCCTTGTCCGCGGCGGCGGCCAGGACGGTGTCCAGCCGGCGCTCCAGCCAGGGCGCGGCGGCCATGCCGGCCGCCCCGAGCCCGAGCATGCCCAGGATGACGCGGCGGCCGACGGGGCTGCCGGAGGCGTCGGCGCCTCGTTCCGTGGCCCCCGAATCGGCGGTGTCCGGGTCGGCGGAGGGGTGCTCCGCGGCGCCTGTGTTGCGATCCATGCCCTTGATGAGAGCACTCCCGGGGCGCTGGGTGCCAGGGTCTTCGGCCGTCCGTCACACTTCCGTCAGAGTTGGCGCCCCGCCGCCCTACCCCACCGCCTTCGCCGCCGCGCGGCCCGCCGTACGGCCGGAGAAGAGGCAGCCGCCGAGGAAGGTGCCTTCCAAGGAGCGGTAGCCGTGGAGCCCGCCGCCCCCGAAGCCGGCCGCCTCGCCCGCCGCGTACACGCCCGGCAGCGGCTCCCCGCCCTCGGTGAGCACCCGCGCGGACAGGTCGGTCTCCAGGCCGCCCAGCGTCTTGCGGGTCAGGATGTTCAGGCGCACCGCGATCAGCGGGCCCGCCTTGGGGTCGAGGATGCGGTGCGGGGCGGCGGTGCGGATGAGGCGGTCGGCGAGGTACTTGCGGGTGCCGCGCAGGGCCGTGATCTGGAGGTCCTTGGTGTAGGGGTTGGCGATCTCCCGGTCGCGGGCGAGGATCTGGCGGCGCAGCTCGGCCTCGTCGATCAGCGGTTCCTTGGTGAGCTCGTTCATCCGCCGGACGAGGCCGGTGAGGGAGCGCTCGACGATGAAGTCGGCTCCGTGGTCCAGGAACGCCTGGACCGGGCCCGGGGCCCCGCCCCGCCCGCGGTTCAGCACGTCGCGGACGCTCTTGCCGGTGAGGTCCGGGTTCTGTTCGGAGCCGGAGAGCGCGAACTCCTTTTCGATGATCTTCCGGGTGAGGACGAACCAGGTGTGGTCGTGGCCCGTCCGCATGATGTGTTCGAGGGTGCCGAGGGTGTCGAAGCCGGGGAAGAGCGGCACGGGGAGCCGGCGGCCGCGGGCGTCGAACCACAGCGAGGAGGGGCCGGGCAGGATGCGGATGGCGTGCCGGGGCCAGATGGGGTCCCAGTTCTCGATGCCCTCGGTGTAGTGCCACATCCGGTCGCGGTTGATCAGCCGGGCGCCCGCCGCCTCGGCGACGCCCAGCATCTCGCCGTCCACGTGCGCGGGGACGCCGGAGAGCATCCGCTCGGGCGGGGTGCCGAGCCGCTCCGGCCAGTTCCGGCGTACGAGGTCGTGGTTGCCGCCGATGCCGCCGGAGGTGATGACCACGGCCTGGGCGCGCAGTTCGAAGGCGCCGGTGACCTCGCGGCTGCTGGGGGTGCCGCGCTCGGCGTCGCTCGGCTCCAGGATCTCGCCGGTGACGGTGTCCACGGCGCCCGCGCTGCGGGACAGCCCGGTGACCCGGTGCCGGAAGCGCAGGTCGACCAGGCCGCGGGCGGCCGCGGCCCGCACCCGCCGCTCGAAGGGGGCGACGACGCCGGGGCCGGTGCCCCAGGTGATGTGGAAGCGGGGGACGGAGTTGCCGTGGCCGGTCGCGTCGTAGCCGCCGCGCTCGGCCCAGCCGACGAGCGGGAACAGCCGCAGCCCCTGGGCGTGCAGCCAGGCCCGTTTCTCGCCGGCCGCGAAGTCCACGTAGGCCTCGGCCCAGCGGCGCGGCCAGTGGTCCTCCTCGCGGTCGAAGCCGGCCGTGCCCAGCCAGTCCTGCCAGGCCAGTTCGCGGCTGTCGCGGATGCGCAGCCGGCGCTGCTCGGGCGAGTCGACGAGGAAGAGGCCGCCGAAGGACCAGTGGGCCTGGCCGCCGAGCGATTGTGCGGGCTCCTGGTCCAGCAGGATCACCGAGCGGCCCGCGTCGGCCAGTTCGGCGGTGGCCGCCAGCCCCGCGAGCCCCGCCCCGACCACGATCACATCCGCGTCGTACGCCATATCCGATGTCCCGTCTCGTCAGGAGCGTGCGAGGAAGGCCGACGGCCGGGCGGTGCCGGAACCGGCGGTGTCGGTCGATCCTGCCTACCGGCCGGTATGGCGTCAACCCGGGCGCGGCGGACGCCGCCGCACCACCTTGTGCCACATAACGGGCGCAATGCATCGGCGAGATGGACAGGGGTTCGGCGGGCGGGCATCATCAGGCGCCATGGCTGACCACCATCCTTCTCCCCCGCATCCGCGCAGCGCGGACAGGCGGGTGGTGAGTCCTACCCTGGTCACTCCGGGCCCCCAGCCGGTCGAGCTCGCCGGGTCCGCCGCCGCGGAGGAGCCGCAGGTGCTGCGGGGCGAGGTGGTCGGCCCCCGGCACGCCCGCCGCCGGCCGGTCAGCGACCGGCGCAAGGCCGCGGCCGGGGCGATCCTGCTCTCCGCCACCGGCGCCGCCACGGCGCTCTTCCTGATGCTCGGCAAGGACGGCCGGGAGGCCACCGCCGCGCCCCCGCAGGACGCGCCGTCCTCGGCGCCCGACGCGGGCGAGGACGACATCGTCCCGGTGGCCGACTCGGCGGCCGGCGCCAAGCCGCTGCCGGGCGCGTCGCGCACCGCTCCCCCGGCGGCCGCCGAGGCCCCGGCCGCACAGCCCCGGGCGCAGGCCCCGTCCCGGGCGCCCGCGCACACCTCGCCCCCGACCCGCACCGGACCCTCGCACCCGTCCTGGCCGTCCCGCTGGGGAGGTTCGGGCGACTGGCGGTGGGACTCGGAGGAGGCGGCCCGCTGGGCGCGGGAGTGGGCGGACCGGCACGGCTCCGGCGACGACGGCCACGACGGATCGGGCTACGGCGGATCGGGTTACGACGGATCGGGTTACCGCGGGTCGGGCTACGACGGGTCGGGGCACGACGGCTACGGGCGCGGGGGGCGCCACCACGGCGGGTCGGGCTACCCCGGCGGGGGCCCGGGGCGCCGCTGACCGCCCGCCGCCATTCTGCTTGGATGGCGGCATGCCGGACAACGAGTCGCCGCGACAGCCGCGTTCCGCCGACGAACTGCTGGACATCGTGGACGAGAACGACCAGGTCGTGGGGCGGGCCAGACGCGCCGACGCCATGGCCCGCCGGCTGCGCCACCGGACGGTCTTCGTGCTGGCGCGGGACGGCGCGGACCGGATCTTCGTGCACCGCCGCACCGCCGGCAAACTCGTCTTCCCCTCCCTGTACGACATGTTCGTCGGCGGCGTCGTGGGCGCCGGCGAGTCGTACGACGCGGCGGCGCTGCGCGAGGCCGAGGAGGAGCTGGGGGTGTCCGGGCTGCCCGCGCCGACGCCGCTGTTCTCCTTCCTCTACGACACGCCCGAGCACACCTGGTGGTCGCGCGTCTACGAGGTCCGCTGCGAGCCTCCGGTCTCCCCGCAGGCCGAGGAGATCGCCTGGCACGACTTTCTGACCGAGGAGGAGCTGGCGCGGCGGCTGGCGGAGTGGGAGTGGGTGCCGGACGGGGCGGAGGCCTACCGGCGGCTGCTGGAGTGGCGCCGCGAGTAGGCTTGTCCCATGATCGACGCCGACCGCACGCCCGACCGGGGCAGGCTCGCCTCCGTCGTCGCGGATGTGCGGCTGTGGTTCGCGCCTGAGCGGCTGCGCGCCGAGGGGGAGACCCCCGACTACCGCTTCTCCCTCGCCAACGAGCGCACCTTCCTGGCCTGGCTGCGCACCGCGATGGCGCTGGTGGGCGGGGGTTTCGCGATCGACCAGTTCCTGCCCGACACGGACCGGACGCTGCGGCTGGCGGCGGCGCTCACGCTGCTGGCGGGGGGCGCGGTGTGCGCGATACGGGCGCTCAACCACTGGATCCGCTGCGAGCGGGCGATGCGGCGCGGCGAGGACCTGCCGGCCTCCCGCTTCCCGGTGGTGCTGGGGCTGGCCGTCGGGGTGATCGCCCTGGTGATGGTGGCCCTCGTCGCGGTCCGCTGGGGCGGCTGAGCCGATGACCGGGCCCTCCTCGCCCGCCGCGCCGCGGGATCCCGGGCTGCAGCCCGAGCGGACCCGGCTGGCCTGGCGGCGTACGACGCTGGCCTGCGCCGTCGCCACCTCGCTGGCCGCCCGGCAGGCCCTGCGCGCCGGGACCGGGCCGGTCTCCCTGCTCTGCGTGGCGCTCGCCGCGCTGGCCTGGCTGTGCTTCCTGGGTGTGGCGGCCCGCCGCATCCGGGCGGTGTCCGTGCCGCGGCCGCCCGCACTGTCCCCGCGGGCGGCCGCGGCGGCGGCAGGCTGCACGCTGGCGCTCGCGGCCTTCGGCGCCGCGCTGACGCGTTGACCGCGCCGCCCCGCGCTCCGGCGGCCGTGTGCCGGCCCGTGTGCCGGCCGGCCCGTCAGCTCGCCTGCCGGCCCCTCCGCCGGCCCCTCCGCCGGTCCGCCCGTCAGCTTCCCTGTCCGACCGTGACGACGATCTTGCCGCGGGTGTGGCCCTCCTCGTTGAGGCGTTGCGCGTCGGCCGCCTTCTCCAGCGGGAAGGTGGCCGAGACCTCGACGCCGAGGGCGCCGCGCTCGGCGATGTCGGTGAGGTCCTGGAGGTCGTCGGGGTCGGGGCGGACGAAGACGTAGCGGCCGCCGTGGGTGAGGACCGCCTGGTCGGTGATGGAGGCCAGCCGCCCGCCGGCGGCCAGCAGCGGCACGGACTCGGTGAGCGCGTCGCCGCCGACCGTGTCGAAGACGGCGTGCACCCCGTCCGGCGCCAGCGCCCGCACCCGCTCGCCCAGCCCGTCCCCGTAGGTGACCGGCTCGGCCCCCAGCGAGCGCAGGTACGCGTGGTTGCGTTCACTGGCGGTGCCGATGACGCGGGCGCCGAGGTGCCTGGCCAGCTGGACGGCCATGGATCCCACGCCGCCCGCGGCCGCGTGCACCAGGACGGTGTCGCCCTCGGTGACCTTCAGCGCCTTGACCAGCGTCTGGTAGGCCGTGAGGCCCGCCAGCGGAATGCCCGCGGCCTGCGTGAACGTCAGGTTCCGTGGCTTGCGGGCGAGGGTGCGCACGGGAGCGGCGACGTACTCGGCGAAGGTGCCCCGGGAGAGGAAGTCCTCGCGCACGTATCCGATCACCTCGTCGCCCGCCGCGAACTCGGTCACCGCCGCGCCGGGCCGCTCGACGACGCCCGCGACGTCCCAGCCGGGGATGACCGGGAAGACGGCGTCCAGGACGGGGTCGAGATAGCCCTGCCGCGCCTTCCAGTCGACCGGGTTGACGGCGGCGGCGACGACCTTGACGAGGACGGAGTCGGGGCCGACCTTGGGCTCGCCGACCTCCCCGTACTCCAGGACCTCGGGGCCGCCGTAGCGGCGGTAGGTGATGGCCTTCATGGGGCGCTCCCTTGCGTTCCTTCGCGTTCCTTCGCGTTCCTTCGCGTTCCTTCGCGTTCCTTCGCGGTGTGCGGGCGGGGCGGTGGGCGCGGCCGGCCGCCACGCCTCCGTCCTTCGACGCTCCTGCTCCGGCGGGCCCGCCGCAAACCGACCTGGCCACTCACCCGGGCCGGCCCGGCACTGGACTCCATACCGACTGGTCGGCATCATGATGCGGGGCTGTCCGTCCGGTCCCGTGCCCGTCCGCGCGTCCCCCGATGGAGGCCAAGGCCCGATGAACTCAGGCAATCCGCCAGGACTCGACCTCGCGCGGCTCCGCGCCCACCTGGACCGCGAGCGGCCGGGGCTGGTGCGCGGGCCGCTGAGCGGCGCGCTGATCGAGGGCGGCCGGTCGAACCTCACCTACGCGGTCACCGACGGCGCGGCCCGCTGGGTGGTGCGCCGCCCGCCGCTGGGGCATGTGCTCGCCACCGCCCACGACATGCGGCGCGAGCACCGGGTGATCGGCGCGCTGCACCCGGCCGGCGTGCCCGTTCCGGAGCCGGTGCTGCTGTGCGAGGACGAGTCGGTGCTCGGGGCGCCCTTCTACGTCATGGAGTTCGTCGAGGGCACCCCGTACCGCACGGCCGGGCAGCTCGCCGCCCTCGGCCCCGAGCGCACCCGCCGCGTCGTCCTCGGTCTGGTCGACACCCTGGTGGAGCTGCACACCGTCGATCCGGCCGCCGTGGGCCTCGCCGACTTCGGGCGGCCCGAGGGGTTCCTGGAGCGGCAGCTGCGCCGCTGGGGCAAGCAGCTCGCCGCCTCCCGCAGCCGGGAGCTGCCCGGCGTGGACGAGCTGCACGAGTCGCTCGCCAAGGCCCTGCCCGCCTCTCCCGCCCCCGCCGTCGTGCACGGCGACTACCGGCTGGACAACGTGCTCGTGGGCGCCGATGACACGATCAAGGCGATTCTCGACTGGGAGATGTCCACGCTCGGCGATCCGCTGACCGATCTGGGCCTGCTGGTGATGTACAGCGAGCAGGAGGGGGCGGCAGACTCGCCGATCACCACGACCAGCGGCGCGCCCGGCCACCCCGCGCCGCGCGAGCTGATCGAGCGGTACGCGGCGGGCTCGGGGCGCGATGTCGGCGGCGTCGCCTGGTATACCGCCTTCGCCTACTTCAAACTCGCCGTGATCCTCGAAGGCATCCACTACCGGTTCACCCTCGGTCAGACCGTCGGCGCGGGCTTCGACCGCATCGGCGAGATCGTCCCGCTGTTCGTCGAGAGCGGCCTCACCACGCTACGGAAGGGCTGACCCAGCCATGGACTTCGCATTCGACGCCCGCACCGAGGAGCTGCGGGCCAAGCTGCTCGCCTTCATGGCGGACCACGTCCACCCGGCCGAGGCGGTGGCCGAGGAGCAGCGCGCCCGGCTGGACTCCCCCTGGCTCACCCCGCCGGTCGTCAAGGAGCTGCAGGCGAAGGCCCGGGCAGAGGGCCTGTGGAACCTCTTCCTGCCCGACGTGAAGTACGGGGCGGGGCTGACGAATCTCCAGTACGCGCCGCTCGCCGAGATCACCGGCCACAGCCCGCAGCTCGCCCCCACGGCCCTGAACTGCGCCGCGCCCGACACCGGGAACATGGAGGTGCTCGCCCAGTTCGGCACCGAGGAGCAGCGGAAGCGGTGGCTGGAGCCGCTGCTCGCGGGCGAGATCCGGTCCGCCTTCGCGATGACCGAGCCCGAGGTCGCCTCGTCCGACGCGACCAACATCGAGACGCGGATCGAGCGGGACGGCGACGACTACGTCATCACCGGCCGCAAGTGGTACATCTCCGGGGCGATGAACCCGGACTGCAAGATCTTCATCGTCATGGGCAAGACCGATCCCGGGAACCCCGACGTCCGCCGTCAGCAGTCGATGGTGCTGGTGGAGCGCGACACCGAGGGCGTCGAGGTGCGCCGGGCCATGCGGGTCTACGGCTACGAGGACCACTACCACGGCGGCCACGCCGAGGTGGTCTTCGACGGCGTGCGCGTCCCGGCCGCCAACCTGATCGGGGAGGAGGGCGGCGGCTTCGCCATCGCCCAGGCCCGCCTCGGCCCCGGCCGCATCCACCACTGCATGCGACTGATCGGCATGGCCGAGCGCGCGATCGAGCTGATGTGCCGCCGGGCCGTGTCCCGTACGGCCTTCGGGCGGCCGCTCGCCCATCAGGGCCAGGTCCACGCGTGGATCGCCGACGCGCGGGTGGCCGTGGAGCAGCTGAGGCTGCTGGTCCTCAAGACGGCCTGGCTGATGGACACCGTCGGGAACCGGGCGGCGCACACCGAGATCCAGGCCATCAAGATCGCCACCCCGCGCACGGTCGTGGACATCCTGGACCGGGCGGTGCAGCTGCACGGGGCGGGCGGCGTCAGCCAGGACTTCCCGCTGGCCGAGCTGTGGGCCGCGGCGCGGACGCTGCGGCTCGCGGACGGGCCGGACGAGGTGCACCAGCGGTCGCTCGCCCGGCGGGAGCTGGCGAACTACCGGTGACGGGCCCCGGGTGACTTCGCGGTGAGTATGGGACAGCGACACACCGTGGCGTCGGCGTGTCGCTGTCCCATACTCACCGCAAGTTCAGGCGTCACGGCCGCAGGGCGCGCAGCAGCAGGTCGGCGAGGTGGTCGGCGACCTGCTGGGGGGTGAGCGGCCCGTCGGGGCGGTACCAGGTGCCCAGGTGGTGGACCGATCCGAAGTGGTAGTCCACCACCAGGTCGGCCGGGGTGTCCGAGCTGAACACCCCGGACCGCTGGCCCTCCTCCACCAGGGCGCGGAACCGCTCGTGGTAGCGGCGCCGCTCGGCCCGCACCTGCTTGTGCTTCTCCGGGCTCAGCTGGTGCATGGACCGGAAGAAGATCGTCGCGTCGTCGAGGTTCTCGATGGTGGTGACGACCACGTCGGCCGCCGCGTCGCGCAGCCGCCGCTCGACCGGGGCGTCGGCGTCCGCGAAGGCGTCCAGGCGCTCCTGCTGGAGCCTCAGCACCCGCCCGTAGATCTCGTGCAGCAGATCGTCCTTGGAGCCGAAGTAGTGGTAGAGGGCGCCCTTGGTGACGCCCGCCGCCTCGACGATCTCCTGGACGGAGGTCCGGTCGAAGCCGCGCTCGGCGAACAGGCGGGTGGCCGCGGCCAGCAAGCGCTGGGGCACCGGTGTTCCGTCGTCCTCCCTCGTCCTGGCCATCTGGTCGCTCCCTCTCGCTCGTGCCCGGTCGCCCTACTCCCGGGGGCGCGGCGCCTGCCGCAGTTCCCGTCGAAGGATCTTGCCACTCGCCGTCTTCGGCAGCTCGGGCAGGATCTCTATCCGACGCGGATACTTGTACGCCGCCAGCCGCTCCGCGCAGTACGCGGCCAGCTCCTCCGGCGCCGCCTCGGCGCCCGGCCGCAGGCTGATGTACGCCTTGACCGTCTCGCCGCGGTACGGGTCGGGCACGCCGACGACGGCCGCCTCGCGCACGGCGGGGTGGGTGTACAGCACGTCCTCGACCTCGCGCGGCCACACCTTGAAGCCGGACGCGTTGATCATGTCCTTCTTGCGGTCGACGACGTACAGCCAGCCGTCCGGGTCCATGAAGCCGATGTCCCCGGTGCGCAGTTCCCCGTCGGGCAGGGCGGTGGCGCCGGCCTCGGGCTGCCGCCAGTAGCCGGGCACCACCATGGGGCCGCGCACCGCGATCTCGCCGTGCTGCCCGAAGGGCACGTCCCGGCCCTCGTCGTCGATGATCCGCACCACGGCGTCCGGGCCGGGCACGCCGACCGCCAGGGTGCCCGAGTCCGGGTCCACGGGGGCCCGGGTGCCGGGCGGGACGCTGGCGCAGGGGGCGGTGCACTCGGTCAGGCCGTAGCCGTTGCGGATGTACGGGCCGAAGGCCGCCTCGAAGCGCTCGACCAGCGCGGGCGGCAGCGGGGCGCCGCCCGAGGAGATGAGCCGGAAGGACGCGAAGTGGTCCCGGGTCGCCGCCGGGTGGGCCATCAGCGCCATGAAGGCGGTGGAGGGCCCGACGGTGTAGGCGGGGCGGTGCTCGGCGAAGGCGTCCAGGACCACGCCCGGCTCGAAGCGGCAGGCCAGGGCGAGGGTCCCGGCTTCGGCGAGGGAGGTGGCCAGCTCGCAGACCATGCCGGTGATGTGGAACAGGGGCGCCAGCGCGAAGATGACCGAGCCGTCGGGCAGCGCGTGGACGACGCACTGCCGCTCGGCGTTGTAGGCGATGTTGCCGTGGGTGTTCATGGCGCCCTTGGGGGTGCCGCTGGTCCCCGAGGTGTAGCTGATGAGGGCGATGTCGTCGCGGCCCGGCTCGGGCACGGCCGGCGGCCGCGCGCCGCCGCGGGCGGCGGCCAGCAGGTCGTCGGTGTCCTCGGGGGCCAGGGCGCGCCCGCCGCTCAGCACCCGCGGGTCGTCGCGGGTCTGGAAGTCGTACGGGTCGGCGGTGAGCGCGATGCGCGCGGGCGAGGCGGCGGCGGTGGCGCGGACGTACCCCTCCCAGGCCGGGGCGGCGCACACCAGGGCGCTCACCTCGGCGTCGGCCAGGATGTGGCCCAGCTCGCCCGCCTTGTACATGGGGTTGACCGGCACCACCGTGCCGCCCGCCTTCCAGGCGCCGAGCAGGGCGAGCACGAAGTGCGGGGTGTTCTGGAGCATGATCGCGAGCCGGTCGCCGGGGCGGAAGCCGCGGGCGGCCAGGTGGCCGGCGAGGCCGTCGGAGAGTTCGTCGGCCTCACGGTAGGTCAGCCGCCCGTCGAAGTAGACGATCGCGGGCCGGTCGGGCCTGGTCCGCACGGCGTCCCGGAAGGCGTGCAGCACGCTCGGCCGCGGCCGGATCGGCGCGCGCTGCGCCTCGGTGAGCCGGCCGAGCCATGGCTGGTCCTGGTACGAGGTCGAGGTCATGGGTGCGGCCCTGTCTGCTCGGGGGAGGTGGTGGGCGGCGGAGGTGCGGCGGGGACGCGCCGGGGTACGGCGGGGAGGTCGCGGCGGGGTGCGGCGGAGGGGTCAGCCGGTGGCCTTCTCGACCTTGCGCTGGATGTGGTTCATCCGTTCCAGCCAGCGGTCGGGGTCGGTCGCGCGGGCCGCGTAGTGCTCGGCGACCTCGGGGTGCGGCAGGATCAGGAAGCGGTCCCGCTCGATTCCCTCGAAGAGCGCGTCGGCGACCCGCTCCGGCTCGATCGCGCTGGGCACGAGGACGAGTTCGCCGACGGACCCGGTGGCGCGCAGCATGTCCGTGCGCACGCCCTGCGGGCAGATCGCGTGCACGCTGACACCCCGGTGGCGGTAGGTCGTGGAGAGCCACTCGGCGAAGGCGAACGCGGCGTGCTTGGACACGCTGTAGGGGGCCGAGCCGACCATGGTCAGCAGGCCGGCGGCGGAGACGGTGGCGACGAAGCGGCCGCTGCCGCGCTCCAGCCACTCGGGCAGCAGCTCGCGGGCCGCCCGCACATGCGCCATGACGTTGACGTCCCAGGCGTCCGCCCACAGTTCCTCGTCCGCCTCGGGGCCGCCGATGGGGGCGACCCCCGCGTTGGCGCAGTAGATGTCCACGGCCCCGCCGAGCGCGGCCCGCGCCTCGGGCACCACCTGGGAGGCGTCGCCCGGCACGGCCACCGCGCCGATCTCCTCGGCGACCGCCTTCACCTTGGCGGCGTCGAGGTCGTTGACCACGACGCGGGCGCCCTCGGCGGCGAATCGGCGGGCGAGCGCGGCGCCGATGCCGCCTCCCGCCCCGGTGACCACGGTTCGCGCTCCCCGCACGGTATCCACGCATGCTCCTTCGGCCGGGGTCGACTGCGTCGCTCAGCGGCGTCGCTCAGCTGCTCGGCAGACTAACCAGTCGGTATGTGGGAACGGAAGGGGCGCGACGGGGGCCGGTGGCCCCGGCGGAGCGCTACTCGTCCCGGCTCCCCATGACGCGGCGCCAGCGCGCGTTCTCGCCCGCCAGGGCGCCCCACAGGACATTGAGCGGGTGGTCGGCGTCCCACGCGGCCCGCTCCCCGCCGCGTACGAACACCCCGACCAGCACCGCCAGATCCGGTCCGAGGTCGTCGGCGAGCTGGAGCGTCCGCAGCCCCGAGCCGCCCTGCAGCCGCCCGTCGGCGACCGCCTCGCCGATGCCCTGGGTCACCAGCACACAGCCGCGCAGCACCCCCGAGGAGAGCAGTTCGAGGCCGTACTGGACGGTGTCGATCTCGGCCGCGATGTTCAGCTCCTGGCGGTAGCGGCCGCCGAACCAGCCGCGCAGGAAGCCGGGTATCAGCCCGTCGGCGGAGACCGCGAGCGGCAGCCCGGGGAGGTCGCGGACCGACAGCCCGGGGCCCGGCAGCTCGTGCTCGGGGAGGTTGGTGACCAGCGACAGGCCGCTGCGCCGCCACTCCATCACCTCGAACCCGTCCAGCCGGCCGTCCCCGTCCCCGGTGGTCAGCACGGAGCCGCAGACCAGGTCGAGCTCCTTGGAGCCAAGCCGGTCCAGCAGGTCGCGGGTGCGCACGTGCTCGACCTTGAGCTCCACGCCACGGCGGTCGAAGTCCTCGGTGACCAGCTCCACGGCGCTGAGAAGGAAGCCGAGGGTGTAGCGGGTGGAGCCCACGTTCAGCCGGCTGCCGAGTCGGCGGCGGCAGCCGTGCACCGACTCCAGCCAGTCCTTCAGCGTGTCGCGCGCGAGTTCGGCCAGGGTCTCCCCCGTCGGGGTGAACAGCACGTTCTGGCTCCGGCCGCGCTTGAGCACGAGCGGCTCACCGCACATCGCACCGAAGTTCCGGTTCATCGTGTCGAGTTGTTTCTGGACGCTGGACTGCTCCCGCCCCAGCAGCCGGGCCGCGCCCAGTGCGGTACCCGCCTCGTGGACCGCGAGCAGCGTGCGGAGCTGGTCCATCGTGGTGTCCAGCAGTGCCGTGGGGTACTGCCAGCGGGGGTTTAAGGGCATACCGGCCTTCCGCGTCAACATTACCTGAGAATTCCGGCTCCGCAGCATAGCCCCCCGGCCTCCGGCAAACTGATCCGCAGAACAGCGGCGATATTCTCGAGATTTGTATTCGGTAATTCGACCGACCGTTCCTTCGCGCTTTTCCCGGCCGCTCCGGACAGCAACGCGCCCGCGCGCGGGCCGTGTTCGGCCCGGCGCGGGCGCGGCGTGCGCGCCGCCCTCAGCGGTGCGCGGGGAACTCCACGACCTGCTGGAAGGTCGGCCGGTTCTGCCAGTGCGCCTTGTCGTGGGTGATGCCGCCCAGCGGCCGCTGGATCAGGGCGTCCGCGCACCACTGGTCGCCGGCCGAGCAGTTGGCGTCGCCGGGGTAGACCTCCGCGGCGGACTTGGCCGCGGCCTGCCGGAGGCTGGTCAGGAGGGCGTCCCGGCACGCGGACAGGTCACCGCCGCCGCAGTACTCGCGGGCGAGCGGGCCCTTGACGTCCTCGCCGAGGACCGCGCGCAGGTCCTTGTCGACGTAGGACCACCAGCCGTACTGGAAGGAGGACCCGGCGTGCGAGCCGGTGGGCCCGTGGCCGGCCGAGGGCGCCTCGTCGACGGTCAGGTTCGCGCGCAGCGCGTCGTACAGTTCACCGCCCAGCTGAGGTTTGAACTCGGCCTCGACCAGAAGCGGCCACCACGCGTCCATGATCCGTACGGCGTCGGCGTGCCCATAGGTGTGCGAGCCGGCGGACGTCTCGCGCCGCTGGGCGCCCGCCGCCTGCCAGGACTCGAGCTGCTGCACGGCCTTGGCCGTCTGCGGATCGGTGATCGGCGCGCTGCGCACCACCTTCAGCAGCTCCGGCAGCACGTCCTCGCCGCGCAGGTCGGTGACGGCCGCCTCGGCCATGGCGCGGGCGAGCGCGGCGCGGGTCACCCCGCCCTTCTCGACCAGGGCGCGCACCCTGTCGTCCAGGAGGTTCCCGCGGTGCACCGAGCCGTTGCCGAAGCCGGCCGCCGTGTAGCCCTTGGCCTGCCGGTTGTTCCAGCTGATGTAGTAGTCCTGGTCGATGGACCGGGGGTGCTGGGCGGGCGGGGCGTAGGCGGCGGTGTTGACCGTCGGGTCGAAGTCCCGCCACTCGTACGCCGGCTCGGCCTTGACGGGGAGCGAGGGGTCGACGTCGGCGGCGCGGACGAGGTTGAGCCCGCTGTTGTAGTAGGCGGTCTGCCGGGAGTCGGCGTAGAACCAGTTGAAGGTGTAGTTGATGTGCTGCGCCGCGCTCTGGAAGGACGTGGCGTCCTTCACATAGCCGGGGTCGTTCAGCATCTGGAAGCCGACGATGGAGTCGGCCTCGTGGCGGTAGCTGGCGCGCAGCAGGGTGTACGCGACGGGCTTGCCGCCGACCGTGGCGCGATGGGTCACCAGGCCGTATTTGGTCCGGTAGACCTGCATGCGGTACGAGCCCTCGGCGGTGGAGTCGGCGACCGTCGGCTTCCAGGCGTTGCGGCGCTCGATCTTCTCCATGGGCAGGCAGGAGCCGTGGTAGCGGTAGTACGTCGAGTCCTTGGCCGGGGCCGTGCCGTCCGGCGAGCACAGCTCGACGGCGAAGGTGTCGGTGACGTCCTGGGCCGAGGTGGTGGCGCTCCAGGCGTAGTCCTGGCCGCGGCCCAGCTGGACGTACATCCCCACGCCCGCGAAGGAGGCGCCGCGGGCGCTGATGCCCGGGCCCTGGAGCTCCTGGAGCATCAGCAGCTGCGGCGCGAAGTAGCCGGTCTGCGGGCCGAAGACGGCGACGGGGTGGCCGCCGGCGGTGTGCCTGCCGGAGACCAGGAGCGCGTTGGACATGCCGTGCTTGCGGCTGAACAGGTCGCGGGGCAGCACGCCGTCCTCGTAGAGGCCGCGCAGCGGCTCCAGCTTCTTCGGCGCCTCGACCTGTTTCGTGGCGCCGGTCTTCGCGCTGCCGGTCTTGTCGTAGACGAGCTGCTCGGGGGTGAGCGAGCCGGGGTCGGGCAGTGCGGTGCCCTTGGCGTCGGCCGGCTTGGCGGCGTACGGGAAGCTGGTGCCGTCGTGCACGGTCAGCGCGGCCTCGGGGTCGTCGCGCTCACGGAAGGACTCCCACACCTCGGTGCCCTCGGCGAGGCCGTACTTCCGCTGGGCGGCGAGCAGCGACAGCGCCGACTCGACCTCGCCCCCGCCGCCGTTGCCGAAGAGGGCGCCGACGACGGAGGCGAGGGCGATCAGGTCGGTGAGCTTGAAGGGCTCGATCTCGCCCGCGTTGGTGATCGCGTCGATCTTGCCGGTGAGGACGTACTCGCCGGGGAAGTAGCGGCCGTCCTTGGCCTGCTTGCGGTAGGCGTTGATGCCGTCGACGTACGCCTGGGCGTCCGCGAGCGCCTGCCGGCCGCGTTCGCCCTGGGAGGCGAGGATGTAGTCGATCTGGGCCTGGTAGTCCTCCTCCTTGTACGGCGCCTGGCCGAAGAAGCTCTGTTCCAGGCCCTGGTTGGCCTCGGCGCCGCCGGCGAAGGAGGTCAGCTCGCCGCGGCCGACGTGCCGGAAGAGGTCCATCAGCCACAGCCGGTCCTGCGCGGCGGCGTATCCGGCGCCGAACTCGGTGCCCTCGCGGGTGGTGCCCTGGATGTGGGGCACCCCGGTCTTCTTGTCGCGGGTGATCGTCACGTCGTCGCGGGGCTTGTCGACCTTGGCGACCTGGTCGGCGGGCACCCCGAAGGACGCGTCGTTGAAGAACTCGCTCAGCTTGTCGTCGGTGAGGGTCGGATATCCGGCGACCAGGTTGTTGTAGGGGCCGAGCTGGTCGGCGCTGTGCGCGGGACGGGTGCCGAACGCCTTGTTGGCCAGGATGTCGGCGAGCGTGGCGTTGCCGTTCTGGCCCGGCGGCAGGATGTCGGAGCACTGCCCCCGGCAGTAGTCGGTGACGGCCGCGGCGGCCGGCTCCGCCCGCGCCGGCTGCGGGAGCGGCCCCGCCAGCGCGGCGCCGAGGGCCAGTACGGCGGTGGTGGCGATGGCGGTACAGGTCAGCTTGCCGGTTCGTCGTCGCATTTACGCTCCTCCCGGGTGCCGTTGGGACGGAGGTTACCGACGGTATGACCTGCTCGGAAGATGAGTGGCCGTCACCTTTCGGGGAATCTGGACTTTTTCAGGTTCCTTCCGTTTTCCGGGCCCCGGAGGGATCCGGATCGCGCTCCGTTACGTCCATTCCACAACGAGTCGGGTCCGCACTCGCGGAGGTGGAAAGAGATGGCCGGTTTCAGAGCACTCGCACGAGACGTCCGCAACCCACGCAGGCACATCACCGCGCGCCGCACCTCGCTGCGCAAATGCCTCGAACGGTTCGCCCCGTACGGGCACCGGGCGACATGGCACCATCTGTGCTCCCGGGCGGGGATCGCCCTGGAGGACCGACACCCCGAACCGACACGACTGATCACGGCCCTGGAGGAGTTGGAGGAGGCGCGCGCCCTGTGGCTGGGGTACGAGGCCGACTTCGCGGCCCGGCGCCGGCGCGAGAAGCACCACGGCATCCGCCAGCCGAGCGCCGTGGACGACTGGCACCTGCACACCTGGGGCGGGTGCGACATCCTGCCCTGCGAGAGCCCGTCGGCCCACCCCGACGGCCGCCTGGCGGAGGTGCTGGCCCGCCTCATCCGCGCCATGGAGTCCGGGCCCGCGTCGTCCTGCCCGGTCTGCGCCCAGGACCGGCTGGCCTGGCACGACGACCTCGGCCGCTACCCCTGGGAGGGCCCGGTGTGCGGGGACTGCGGCATCGTGGTCCCGGTCCCGGTGCTCACCGCCGAGGCGCTGGCCGCCGTCCGGCACACCAGGTCCGGCCGGGCCGCCCACCCGGCCCGGCCGGCCGCCGCGCCGGTCCGGCACCACCGGCGGTACGCCACCGTGTGACCGACCCATGACCGGGGCCGGGACGCGCCCGCCGGCCCGCCCGGCGGGCGCGCCGCCGCGCGGGCCGGCGTGGCGGGGCTCGTTGACAGGCGGCCCGCACCCGTCCATGCTGAGCAGTCGCTTAGTGATCGGACGCCCGGGAGGCCGTGAGATGGCAGAGCCAAGGATCTTCACCTCGCCCGACGAACTGCGGTCGGCGGTCGGGGAAGACCTCGGCCCCAGCGACTGGCTGGAGGTCGACCAGAAGCGGATCGACCTGTTCGCGGACGCCACCGGCGACCACCAGTGGATCCACGTGGACCCGGAGAAGGCGGCCACCGGCCCGTTCGGCACCACCATCGCCCACGGCTATCTGACGCTGTCCCTCCTCCCCGCCTTCACTCCCCAACTGCTGACCGTCGAGGGCGTGCGCATGGGGATCAACTACGGCGTGAACAAGGTCCGTTTCCCCTCCCCCGTCCCGGTCGGCTCCCGGCTGCGCGCCACGGGCCGGGTCGCCGAGGTCACCGAGGTGGCCGACGGCGGCTTCCAGGTCACGCTGGTGGTGACCGTCGAGCGCGAGGGCAGGGACAAGCCGGTGTGCGTGGCGGAATCCGTGGCCCGGTACTACCGGTGACGCGCACTCCTTCCGGATCGGGCCGCGCCCTGGCTCGCCGTGGCGCGCCGTGACGGTCAGCCCGCGCCCACCATGCGCAGCGCCAGCCCGGCGTAGAGGCTGCCGACCTCGTCGGGGGTGCTGCGGCCGCGGGGGTTGAACCAGCGGGCGACGTCGATGCACAGGGACAGGACGGCGACGGTGGTGCCGCGCGCGTCGGGGACGTCGAAGTCGCCCGCCTTGACCCCGTCCTCGACGATCGCGCGCACCGCGCCCTCCGAGGCTCGGCGCATCGCGGTGATCTCGGCGTAGTGGTCCTCGGCGAGCGCGCCGATCTCGTACTGGACCACGCGCGCTGTGGTGTGGTGCTCGGCGTGCCAGCGGACGAAGGAGCGCACGGCGTCGGCGAGCCGTTCGGCGGGGGTGCCGGCGGCGTCCCTGGCCTCTTCCAGGATGTCGAGGGCGGACCGGTGGCCGACCTTGCTGATCTGGTAGAGCAGCTCTTCCTTGGTCTTGTAGTGGATGTAGAGCGCGGCGGGGCTCATGCCGGCCCGGCCCGCGATGTCGCGGGTGGTGGTGGCGTGGTAGCCGCGCTCGGCGAAGGCGTGCACCGCGGCGGTCATCAGCCGCCGGGCGGCGTCGGGGATGATGTCGCGCCACGCCTCGGGGGTGCCCTCCGGGGTGCCCTCGGTGTTCTTCGCCTCCGCGTCCATGGCGGACACCCTACATGCCGGTGAGCAAGCGCTTAGGGGGTGTCTCGCGGATCATCCTGGGCCCGTTCTCCGCTCGGCCGGGCGGGGCTCGGCCGAGGGTTCCGTGCGGCGGCCGGGCGCCTCGGGTGGGGCGCCGTGCCTGGCCGGGCGCAGGGCCACGCCCGCGGAGAGGAGCAGCAGCACGCCGAGCATCACGAAGGGCGCGGCCGTCCCGGCGAGGCCCGCGAGGAGGCCCGCGGAGGCGGGCGCCGCGACCTGGCCGAGGCGGTTGCCCGTCAGCCGCAGCGCCAGCGCGGTGGAGCCGGCCCCGTCCGGGGCGGCCTGGACGACGGTGGTCATGGACAGCGGCTGGCCGACGCCGAGGCAGAAGCCGAGCGCGGCCAGCAGGAGGCCGAGCGCCCACGCGGGCAGCGGCAGGGCGAGCGCCGCGCACAGCAGCCCGGCGCCCAGGCAGCTGGTGGCCATCAGGGCGGTGCGGCCCATGAGGCGGATCATCGGGGTCATGACGAGCCGGCAGGCGACGGTGGCGGCGGCGCGCAGGCTCAGCAGCAGTCCGATGACCGCCGGCGCGATGGACCGCTGCTCGCCGACGACGGGGAGGTAGGCGGTGAGGATGTCGGTGGCGGAGAGCACGGCGAGGCTGATGAAGATGCCGGAGGCCACGCCCCGGGTGCGCAGGATGCCGCCGACGGAGACCCGCCCGGGGCGCGCGCCGTCGGCGGAGGACGGGCGCGGCCCCTTCGCGGGGGCGCGGTGCTCGACACACCACAGGGAGGTGACCGCGAAGGCGGCGACGGCGGCGGACCCGAAGAGCGCGGCGGCGCTGGTGCGGGCCAGCGCGTCCGCGTGCTCGGAGACCACCAGGCCGGCGGCGACGGGGCCGATGAGCTGGCCGAGGGAGGCGCCGATGGTGAAGTGGCCGAAGTTGCGGTCCTGGTCCTCGGGGGCGCTCTGGCGGGCCACCAGGGACTGCGCCCCGATCACGAAGGACAGGTGGCCCAGGCCCATCACCCCGCTCCAGACGGCCATCTCCACCAGCGACCCGGCCCGGCCGCTGAGCGCGCAGCCGGTCGCGATGAGCGCGACGCCGACGGGCAGCAGCGGGGCGCAGCGCCCGTGGTCGGTGCGCCGCCCCAGCGGTACGGCGGCGAACAGCGGCAGCAGGGCGTAGACGCCGGCGATCACGCCGACCGCCCGGGCGTCCGCGCCCAGCGCGAGAGCCCGGTAGGAGACGGCCGGGCGGGCCATGCTCACCGCCGCCTGCGCGAACGTGAAGGCGATGACCAGCCGCAGCAGCCAGCCCCTACCGGGCTCTCGTATGTCCACAGGTCCCACCGGTTCCACAGGTCAGATGATGCCGAACAACAGGCCCGCGCCGAGCACCACCAGCGAGGTGAGCGCCGCCCACTTCACCACGAAGCGGGTGTGGTCGCCGAACTCGACCTTCGCCATGCCCACCAGGACGTAGACGGCCGGGACCAGCGGGCTGGACATGTGCAGGGCCTGTCCGACCAGGGAGGCGCGGGCGATCTCCACCGGCTCGACGCCGTGCGCGGCCCCGGCCTCGGCGAGGATCGGCACGATGCCGAAGTAGAAGCCGTCGTTGGACATGAAGTAGGTCAGCGGGATGGACAGGATGCCGGTGACCAGGCCCATGTGCGGGCCCATGCCGTCCGGGACGCCGTCGACCAGCCAGCGGGCCATGTGCTCGACCATGCCGGTGCCGGTGAGGACGCCGGTGAAGACGGCGGCGGCGAAGACCATGCCGGCGACGTTGACGACGTTCTCGGAGTGGGCGGCGACGCGGGCCTTCTGGTCGGCGACGCTGGGGAAGTTGACGGTGAGCGCGATGGCGGCGCCGAGCAGGAACAGGACCGGGATGGGCAGGTCCTCGCGGATCATCATGGTCAGCAGCGCGATGGTGAGGGCCGCGTTGAACCAGTACAGCTTGGGGCGCAGGGTGGCCCGGTTCGGGTCAAGGCCCTGGTGCTCCTCGGCGCCGTCCACGGCACCGCCCGCGGGCGCCTCGGCGTCGGTGCCGCCGCCCGCGCCGCCGGTGGCCTTCTTGCCCGTACGGCCCTTGGCGCCGCGGCCGGTGCCGGAACTGGCGCCGACGAGCACGGTCTCGGGCTCGGCGGTGACCTCCTCCAGGGTCAGCGTGCCCAGGCGCTTGCGCTCGCGCAGCCCGAGGCCGTAGGCGAGGGCGAAGACGAAGACCAGGCCGCAGGCGAGGGCCGGGATCATCGGGACGAAGATGTCGCTGGCGTCGAGCTTGAGCGCGGCGGCGGCGCGGGCGGTGGGGCCGCCCCAGGGGAGCGTGTTCATCACGCCGTTGGCCATGGCCGCGACCCCCGTCATGACCACCAGGCTCATCTTCAGCCGCCGATACAGCGGCACCATGGCCGAGACGGTGATCATGAAGGTGGTGGAGCCGTCGCCGTCGAGCGAGACGATCGCGGCGAGCACGGCGGTGCCGACGACCACCCGCATCGGGTCGGCCTTGCAGAACCGCAGGATGAGCCGGACGATCGGGTCGAAGAGGCCGACGTCGATCATCACCCCGAAGTAGATGATGGCGAACATCAGCATCGCCGCGGTGGGCGCGAGGTCACCGACGCCCTTGATGACGTAGTCCCCCAGGTGCGCCCCCTTCCCGACGAGGACGCAGAAAAGCGCCGGGATGAGCACCAGCGCGCCCATCGGGGTCATCTTCTTCATCATGATCAGCACCAGGAAGGTGGCAATCATGACAAATCCGAGGATTGTCAGCATATTTGGCTACCTCACGTTCACCCTTGAACTCCCCCAGAACTGGCGGTCGAGGTGACGTTAGGTGCCGCAACTTTGCGTTAACAAGGTCTTGACACGTGAGCAATAAGCGCAAAACCCCAGGTCAACCCGGTGAGCGAAAAGTCAGCCGGCGGGCGTGACCACCGTGAGCTGTACCGGGCAGCCGTTGAGGACCGCCGTGCCCGAGAGGGGGTCGAGCCGGGAGCCGTCGATCAGCTGGTTGACGTTGACCCCGGGGTGCGCCGCGGCGACCGACATCCGGGTGCCGGGGCGGTCGTGCCCCCAGCCGTGCGGCAGGCTGACCACCCCGGTCCGCACCGCGTCGGTCACCTCCGCCTCGACCTCCAGCTCGCCGCCGTCGCCCTTGACCCGCACCAGGGCGCCGTCGGCCACGCCGAGCCGGGCCGCGTCCTCCGGGTGCACCTGGAGGGTGCAGCGGTTGCTGCCGCCGACGAGGGCGGGGATGTTGTGCATCCAGCTGTTGTTGGAGCGCAGATGGCGGCGGCCGACCAGCAGCAGCGCGTCGGCACGGCTGTCCAGCGTCCGGCGCAGCCGCTCCGCCTCGGCGGCCAGCGGCTCGGGGCACAGCTCGACGGTGCCGCTGCGGGTCTT
The DNA here is from genome assembly GCF_039532705.1 of Streptomyces sparsogenes subsp. cuspidosporus. Classification (NCBI taxonomy): domain Bacteria; kingdom Bacillati; phylum Actinomycetota; class Actinomycetes; order Kitasatosporales; family Streptomycetaceae; genus Streptomyces; species Streptomyces sparsogenes. Next base: position 30,911 of record NZ_BAAASD010000016.1, read on the forward strand.
GAGCAGGCCGGGCAGCCGGGGCCGCAGCGGCCCCAGGTCGATGCCGTGGGGGTGGGCCAGGACCTTGGCGAGGGTCAGGCCCTCGGGGTCGGCGCCGAAGCCGTCGCCGTACGGGCCGAGCCGCAGCATCAGGTCCAGCCGCCGCTCGACGCCGTCGACGCCGGTGAGGTGGGCGGCCAGCTCACCGCGGTCGCGGCCGTGCACCGGCGACTCGGGGTCGGCCACGGCCTTTCCGAGGGCCGCGTCGATCGCCATGGCGTCCACGGCCGCCGGGTCGGCGCCGCCGCGGCCGCTCACGCACAGCACCAGCCGCGCCAGGATCTCGGCCTCGCCGAGCCGGCCGGCCTCCAGCGGGAGGGCGGGGCGGGAGTAGCGGACCTGGTTGCGGACGGCGAAGGCGTTGAAGGCGAAGTCGAAGTGCGGGCTCTGGCCGGGCGGGGGCGGCGGCAGCAGGACGTGCGCGTGGCGGGAGGTCTCGTTGAGGTACGGGTCGACGCTCACCATGAAGTCGAGCCCGGCCAGCGCCCGGTCCAGCCGGTCGCCGTCCGGCGCGGAGAGCACCGGATTGCCCGCTATCACGATCAGCGCCCTGACCCGCCCCTCGCCCGGGGTCTCGATCTCCTCGGCCAGCGCGGCGGCGGGCAGCTCGCCCTTCGCCTCGGGGTGCCCGCCGACCCTGCTGCGCCAGCGGCCGAGCGCGAACCCCTTGCCGGGGCGCGGCGGGCGCGGCGCCCTGGCGGTGGCGGACAGCGGGAACATGGCCCCGCCGGGCCGGTCGAGGTTGCCGGTCAGGGCGTTGAGGACGTCGACCAGCCAGCTGGTGAGGGTGCCGAACTCGACGGAGGTGGAGCCGATCCGCCCGTAGACCACGGCCCGGGGCGCGGCGGCGAGCTCGCGGGCGAGCGTACGGATCTCCTCGGCGGGCAGGTCGCAGGCCCCGGCCACCGCCTCGGGCGGGAAGTCGGCCGCCAGGCGCCGCACCTCGTCCACACCCGTCAGGTGCTCGCCGACCGCCCCGGGCGCCACCAGGTCCTCGGCGAACAGCACCTGCACCAGGGCGAACAGCAGCAGCGCGTCCGTGCCGGGCCGGATGGCCAGGTGCCGGTCGGCGGCCTCGGCGGTGCGGGTGCGGCGCGGATCGACCACGGTGAGCCGCCCGCCGCGGCGGCGCAGGGCCCGCAGCCGCCCGGGGAAGTCGGGGGCGGTGCACAGGCTGCCGCCGGAGTCCAGCGGGTTGGCGCCGATGATCAGCAGGTGGTCGGTGCGGTCGAGGTCGGGCACGGGGATCGCGTTGGCGTCGCCGTAGAGGAGGCCGCTGGAGACGTGCTTGGGCATCTGGTCGAGCGTGCTGGCGGTGAAGAGGTTGGGGGTGCGGAGCGCGCCGAGCAGCAGCGGCGGATACAGCCCGCCCGCCATGGTGTGGACGTTGGGGTTGCCGAGGAACACGGCCGTCGCCCGCGGCCCGTGCTCCGCCAACAGGGGGGCGAGGCCCGCCTCGACGGCGGCGAAGGCCTCGTCCCAGCTCGCCGGCTCCAGCCTGCCGCCGCGCCGCACCCAGGGCTGCCGCAGCCGGTCGGGGTCGGCGTCCACCTGGCCGAACGACGCCCCCTTGGGGCAGATGAAGCCCCGGCTGAAGACGTCGTCCCCGTCGCCGCGGGCCCCGGTGACCCGCCCCTCCTCCCCGATGGTCAGGGTCAGCCCGCAGGTGGCCTCGCACAGCGGGCAGATACGCAGGGCGGTACGGCTCATCGGTCCCTCCCGGGGACGGCGGCGGCGGTGACGCGATGGCCCCTCACCCTACCGACTGGTAGGCATGTGGGGGGAGGGTGGCGGGTGTTCAGTCCAGCACGCCGGCCAGATACGCGCGCAGCAGCTCCTTCGTCTCCGCCACGATCACCGGGTCGCCCTCCGGGTGGACGCGGAAGGCGAGCCGCAGCAGCGCGTCCGCGGCCTCGACGGCGAGCAGGAAGGCCACCCGCACCCGCTCCCCCGCCTCGCCCGACTCCTCCAGGCCGAGCCGCTCGCCGAGGAGCTCCCGCAGCCGGTCCGCGACCAGGTGGTTGGGCTGGTCGGGCGTCGCGGTCACGGGCACCGGCATGCCGAACTCGACCAGCGCGAAGCCCGGCGCCCCGCGCTTCATGGCCAGGTACTCGTCGACCACCACGTCCATCGCCTCCCGCCAGCCGCCGCCGTCCGCGCCGGACGCGGCGGACGCGGCGAGCCGCTCGGTGACGCGCGCGGCGTACTCGTCGAGATTGCGGTGGGCCAGGGCCTCGGCCATGGCGCGCTTGTTGGAGAAGAAGCGGTAGACGGACCCGATGGGCACGCCGGCGCGCTCGGCGACCGCACGGGTACTCAGGTCCTCGTAACCGGTCTCGTCGAGGAGTTCGGCGCAGGCGTCGAGGATCCGGCCGAGGCGTTCTGCGCTGCGGCGCTGGACCGGGGCGCGGCGGAGGGGCGGTATGGGCACGCCACCATCCTGCCCGATCATTGACTCACCCCGCTTTCGATTCCTATGGTCGTACATAGGAATCACGACATGGAATCACTGCGCCGAAAGACGAGTGAGCCGAGTGAGACGAGTGGGCCGAGTGGCGGGAGCCGGACGATGAGCGGCGGAACGGACAGCGGCGGGACGGACATCGAGCGGGCGCGCAAGACGGCCGAAGGGCTGGCCCACTCCCCCGGGTTCGGCAATGAACACAGCAGCGAGGCCGTCGCCGGCGCCCTGCCGGTCGGCCGGAACTCCCCCCAGCGCGCCCCCCTCGGGCTGTACGCGGAGCAGCTGAGCGGCACCGCGTTCACCGAGCCGCGCGCCCACAACCGCCGCTCCTGGCTGTACCGCATCCGCCCCTCCGCGGCGCACCCGCCCTTCGTCCGGGTCGCGGGCGGCGCACTGCGCGGCGCGCCGTTCACCGAGTGCGCCCCGGACCCGAACCGGCTGCGCTGGGATCCACTGCCCGAGCCCGCCCCCGGCACCGACTTCCTGGCCGGCCTGTGGACGCTCGGCGGCAACGGCGACCCCGCCCGCCGGGAGGGCATGGCGATCCACCTCTACGCGGCGAACGCGCCCATGACCGACCGGGTGTTCAGCGACTCCGACGGCGAGCTGCTGATCGTGCCCGAGCGGGGCGGGCTGCTGCTGTGCACCGAGTTCGGGCGGCTGCGCGCCGAGCCGGGCCATGTGGCGCTGGTGCCGCGCGGGGTGCGCTTCCGCGTCGAGCCGCTCGACCCCGAGGTGCGCGGCTACGTCTGCGAGAACCACGGCCGCCCCTTCACCCTCCCCGACCTGGGCCCGATCGGCGCCAACGGGCTGGCCAACCCGCGGGACTTCCTGGCCCCGGTCGCGGCGTACGAGGACGTCGAGGGCCCGGTGGAGGTGGTCAACAAGTTCTGCGGCGAGCTGTGGTCGGCGACCTACGACCACTCCCCGCTGGACGTCGTCGCCTGGCACGGCAACCACGTCCCGTACGTCTACGACCTGCGCCGCTTCAATGTGCTCGGCACCATCAGCTACGACCACCCCGACCCGTCGATCTTCACGGTCCTGACCTCGCCCTCGGACACCCCTGGCCTGGCCAACGTGGACTTCGTCGTCTTCGCGCCGCGCTGGCTGGTGGGCGAGGACACCTTCCGGCCGCCGTACTTCCACCGCAATGTGATGAGCGAGTACATGGGCCTGATCGAGGGCGCGTACGACGCGAAGCGCGCCGGCGCGGGCGGCTTCGTGCCCGGCGGCGGCTCGCTGCACAACATGATGTCCGCGCACGGCCCGGACCGGGAGACCTTCGAGCGGGCGAGCGCCGCCGAGCTGGCGCCGCACAAGGTCGACGACGGGCTGGCCTTCATGTTCGAGACCCGCTGGCCGGTGGCGGCCACTCGGCAGGCGCTGGAGGCGGACCACCTCCAGCAGGGGTACGACGACGTGTGGCGGGGCCTGGAGCGGCACTTCCGGTGACCTCCTTCGCCCCCGACTCCCTCACCCTCAACCGCAAACTGCCGCTGTGGTACCAGGTCTCGCAGTCCCTGCGGGCCTCGATACTCGGGCGCGGCCCCCACGAGCCGCTGCGGCTGCCCCCCGAGGACCGCCTGGCCGAGCACTACGGCGTCAGTGTCCTGACCATGCGCCAGGCGCTCAAGGAGCTGGAGTCGGAGGGGCTGATCAGCCGCCACCGGCGGCGCGGCACCTTCATCGAGCCCAGCGCCCGGCGCGGCGCGCCGGTGCGGCTGCTGGGCTCGGTGGACGCGATCGTGGCCCAGCAGTCCGGCGAGCGGACGACCGTGCTCGGCCACGGGCCCGCCGCCGTACCGGCGGAGCTGGCGGAGCACTTCCCGGGGCTGCGCGAGGCCATGGCCTACCGGCGGCTGCGGCGCGACGCGGCGGGCGGCGAGCCGACCAACTGGGCCGAGAACTTCGTCCGCCCGGAGGTCGCGGAGCGCATCGACGTGGACGACCTGGCGCGCTGGCCGATGACGAAGGTGCTGCGGGACGCCGTGGGCGTGCGGATCAGCCGCATCACGGACACCGTCGAGGCCCGGCTGGCCGACCCGGAGACGGCCCGGCTGCTCCAGGTGCCCCTGCTCAGCCCGATCCTGCACTACACCGGGGTGACCTACGACGAGGCGGGCCGGGCGGTCGACGTGGCCCGCATCCACTACCGGGGCGACCGCTTCTCGTTCACGGTCACCCTCGACGCGGAGTGACCGCCGCCGGGCGGCGGCCCCTTCGCGCCGCGCGGGCGTGGATACGATGCGGGGTGGGAGCGGGAGCAAGTGCCGGGGGAAGGGCTGCGGCGTGACGGCGACACGGGCCACAGGGGCGGCCGACCGGGCCGTATGGGCCGACGCGCCGCTGCTGGCGGACCTGATGCCCTGGTCGGTGGGGCCGCTGCGGCTCGGCCGGGCGTGGGTGCTGGGCCCGGACCCGGCGGTGCTCAAGGCGCGCTGGGAGCGGCTGGTCGCCGCCGGTGACGAGGGCGGGCGGGCGGCGCTGTTCCGCCCGAGCCGCTCCCGGACGCTGCGCAGCGCGGTGCCCCAGCTGCCCGGGCAGCGAACCTCCACCGCCCCGCTGGCACTGGAGAGCGGGCGGTGCCCGGAGCCGGTGCGGGTGGCCCACGGGCCGTACGACCAGCAGTGGCTGATCCCCGATCACCGGCTGATCGACGCCGCCCGGCCGGAGCTGTGGCGGGTGGCCGACGACCGGCAGATCCACGCCGTCGAGGGGGCCGGCCCCGACCCGGCCCCGACGCTGACGTTCTCGGCGCTGCTGCCGGACGGCCACTCCCCCGCCGGCCGCCCCGGACGCATCCGGCCGCTCTACCGCCGCCCCGGCGGGCGCGAGCCCAACCTGGCGCCGGGGCTGCTCGGCCTTCTCGCCGCCCGGCTGGCCCGGCCGGTGGGCGCCGAGGACTTCCTGGCCTGGGTCGCCGCCTGCGCCGGTCACCGCCCGGAGGGCTGGGCGGTGCCACTGGCCGCCGACCCGGAGACCTGGGAGGCGGGCGTGGAGCTGGGCCGCCGGGCGCTGTGGCTGCATACGCGCGGGGCGCGCAGCGGCGAACGCCCGCGCCTGCCGGGCGGTCAGCGCCCCTACGTACGCGCCGCGCTCCCCGAGCGTGGTCTGCCCGGGACCCTCGCGTACGACCCGGAGGAGGCGGCCCTGCACCTCGGCGCGGGCCGCGTCGCACCGGTGCCGCGCGCCGCGTGGGAGTTCCACGCGGGCGGGGTGCGGGTGCTGGAGAGCTGGTTCGAGCGCCGTACGGCCCGGGGCGAGCCCGGCACGCTGGAGGCCGTCGTCCCGGCCGCCTGGCCGCGCGAGTGGACGTCCGAGCTGCTGGAGCTGATCACCGTGCTGGCGCTGCTCGCCGAACTGCGCCCGGCGCGGCGGGCGCTGGCCGAGCGGCTGGCCGCCGGGCCGCGCATCGGTCCGGCGGAGCTGGGCGAGGCGGGCGTGCTGCCGGTGCCCGGCGCGGCCCGCCACCCGGCGTCCGTACTGGATCATCACGAGGAGGGGCCGGGCGGGCAGTTCGCGCTGGTGTGAGCGCCGCTCCCCGGTTCGCGGTGGTGGGTCGTCCCTGATACAGGGTTGTCGATACAGGGTTGTGGGGGAACGCAGGACACCGACACGCCTGGTCATGGCGTGTCGGTGTCCTGTATGCACCACAAAGTCACTGCACGGCCTCACCGGCTGGAGCGGGCCGGACGGGCCGCACGGGTCAGTGGCGGCTGCCGAACAGCGAACGGCGCAGTCGGCGCAGCGGCGCGAACAGCGAGACCCTGGCGCCCCTGTTCCGCTCCGTGCGCGCGTGGTCCCGCGCGGTCAGCTCCTGCATCAGCACCGCCGCACCCTCCGCCTCCCGCTGCGGCACGGCAGGGCCGGCCAGCACCGCGAGATGGCGGTCGAGGCGGGCGCTGGTCGAACCGCTCCCGCAGGTGATGGCAGGCACGCGCGGCCTGCTGCGTACTGTTATCTGCTCCATTGTCACTCCCCACCCGTACGAGGGCACCCGCCCCGGGCAGAGTAACCCTACCTCGGCGAGCCGTCACCCACGCACCCCCGGTCGCTGATTCACCTTCACGTCAAGGGCGTTGACGCGTTCACCGCGAATCATGGATCACCCAGGGCGAGTTGCACGACCGGATTCGTGGTCGGCCGGGGCGAGCCGCCGGCCGGTTCCAAGGTCACCGCCAGGCGCTCGGTGTCCGCCCCGAAGCCGCCCGTGACCAGCGGGTCCCCCTCCCCGCTGCCCTTGAGGAGACCGGCCGGGCGGGGCGCGGCGGACCCGCCAGGACCCGCGTCGATCAGCCAGAGCTGATAGGCGCGCCCCTCGGGCGGCGCGGGCAGCCCGGAGACGGTGACCACGGCCGCGCCGAGCCGGCGGGAGGTGACGGCGTTGATGCCGCGGCCCCGCGCGTCCCGCCCGCTCACGCCGCGGGCGTCCGGCGCCGACAGCACCTGCTCGACGGCGCGTGTCGCGCCCCGCGCGCGGTCCAGCTCCTCGCGGGTGCGGGCCAGTTCGACCCCGAGCACGACCGCGGCGGCCAGGGACAGCGCGGCGGCGGCCGCGGAGAGCCGCAGGCCGAACGCGGGGCGCCGGAAGGACGGGGACGGGCCCGCGGCGCGCGCCCGTCGCCCGCCGGGCCCGGGGCGGCCCGCGCGGGCGGCGCGGGCCGGCTGGCCGGCGGGTCCGCCGGCGGCGGCCGAGGGCGCCTCCTGAGGGGTGGTCCGGGCGGCCGCCAGCACCCGGTCCCGCATCCCGGGCGGGGCCGGGGCCGTGACCGCCCGCGCCAGCCGCACCGCGCCCTGCGCCAGTTCCCGCACGTCCCGGGCGCACCCCGGGCAGCGGGCCAGATGCCGCTCGTACCGGCGCCGTTCCCGGGGCTCCAGCGCGTCGAGGGCGTACGCGGCGGCCGACGTGTGCGCCTTGCGCCCCCTGCCGCCCCGGTACGCCGGGGCCCGCTCGGCCGCCCGGGCGAAGATCCAGTCGGCCGCCCGGTCGCCGGACCCGCCAGGGGCCCGGCCAGGGGTCCCGCCGGGGGCCCGGCCAGGGGTCCCGCCGGGGGCCCGGCCAGGGGTCCCGCCGGGGGCCGGGGCTGGGGTCCCGCCGGGGGTCGGGCCGGGGGTCGGGCCGGGGGCCCCGCCGGGGGTCCCGTCGGTGCTCATACCGCCGCTCCCAGGCACTCGCGCAGCCGCGTCAGCCCGTCCCGCATCCGCGTCTTGACCGTCCCCAGCGGTATGGCCAGCCGATGCGCGACCTCCCGGTAGGAGTACCCCTCGTAGTAGGCGAGGGTGACCGACTGCCGCTGCAACTCGGTGAGCCGGGCCAGACAGCCGCGCACCCACTCCCGCTCGAGCCGCCCCTCGACCGCCTCCGCGACCTGGTCGAAGGCCGGGCCCTCGGCCTGACCGCCGACGCGCGCCTCGCGGTCGGCCGCCGAGCGGGCCGAGCGCACCCGGTCCACGGCCCGGCGGTGGGCGAGGGTGAGGATCCAGGCGAGCGCGGAGCCGCGGCGCGGGTCGAAGCGCGCGGCGGTGCGCCAGACCTCGAGCAGCGCCTCCTGGGCGACCTCCTCGGACTGCGCCGGGTCCCGCAGTACGCGGCGCACCAGCCCGTACACGGGGCCCGAGACCATCCCGTACAGCTCCTCGAAGGCGCGGTGGTCGCCGCGGACGACCAGCGGCAGCAGGTCGTCGGGGCCGCGCCCGCGCGCTCCCGCGCGCTCCTGTCCGCCCGCCCACCCGCGCACCGGGTCCCGCTCTCCCGCCTGCTCCACACTCACGCGGCAAACCCCGCTTCCTGCCATCCGTCTCGGTGCCCCGTCTTCGATCGCTTCGCGACGCCCGCCGAAAAAATCCGCCGCCCGACCAATCCGGTCGGCCGGCCGCTCCGAATAGCCGGCATCAGCCTGTCCACCACACGTACGAAGGACCGACCCAGATGACCTCAATCACCAAGAGGAGTGTGGCCGCGCTCGTGTGCGGAACGCTGGTCGCGGGAGGGCTCGCGGTGGCCGGTGTCGCCGCGCTCGGGCCCGGGGCGGCGGAGGCCTCCAGCCACCGCGAGGCGCCCCTGATCTCGGGCCAACCGGAGTACGACACCACGGACGTGTACGCGTTCGTCAGCCCCGACAAGGCGGACACGACGACCCTGCTCGCGAACTTCCTGCCGTTCCAGGACCCGTCGGGCGGCCCGAACTTCTACAAGTTCGCCGAGGACGCCCAGTACGACCTGCGCGTCGACAACGACGGCGACGCCCGGGAAGACCTCATCTACCGCTGGACCTTCAAGGACCACGTCCGCGACGAGGACACCTTCCTCTACAACACCGGCCCGGTCACCTCCCTCGACGACCACGACCTGAACTTCTTCCAGACGTACGACATCGAGCTCATCAAGCTGCGCCACGGAAGGGCCGTCCACCGCGCCAAGGTGGCCGACGACCTGGTCGTGGCCCCCTCGAACGTGGGCAAGGCGTCCATGCCGGACTACCGGGCCCTGCGCGACCAGGCGGTGCGGAAGGTGTACGGCGGGGCCACGGCCTTCGCCGGCCAGGCCGACGACCCGTTCTTCGCCGATCTGCGGGTCTTCGACCTCCTCTACGGCGGCGATCTGTCCGAGGTCGGCAACGACACGCTGGGGGGCTACAACGTCCAGTCCCTCGCCCTCCAGGTGCCGAGCGACCAGCTGCGGGAGTCCCACGAACAGCCGGTGATCGGCGTGTGGTCCACCACCCAGCGCGCGAACGCCTACGGCGACTACACACAGGTCTCACGGCTCGGGATGCCGCTCGTCAACGAGGTTGTCAATCCCCGTAAGGACAAGGACAGGTTCAACGCGTCCAAGCCGAAGGACGACGGGCAGTTCCTGGACAACGTGGACGACCCCGAGCTGGCCGAGCTGATCGAGCAGATCTTCAAGCTCAAGGCGCCGGCCGCGCCGCGCAAGGACCTCGAACAGGTCTTCCTCACCGGGGTGCCCGAGCTCAACCAGGCCCCGGGGGTCAAGGCCTCGGAGATGCTGCGGCTGAACACCTCCGTCAAGCCGACGGCCAAGCCCAAGCGCCTCGGCGTCCTGGACGGCGACAACGCCGGCTTCCCGAATGGCCGCCGGCTCACCGACGACGTCCTGGACATCGCGCTCCAGGTCGTCGAGGGCGAGCTGCTCGGGCAGAAGAACGACCTGGGCGACGCGGTGGACGCCAACGACCAGCGGTTCGGCGGCTCCTTCCCGTACGTCGGGCTGCCCAACTCCGGCTCGGACGTCAAGAACGCCACCAAGAGCGCCACAACCGCGACGAACGGCCGCACCCTACTGAACGGCGGTTCCGGCGTCGTCACCGCCACCGCCGCCGGCAAGGACGACAACACCCTGCTGGCCACGTCCGCCGCCGCGGGCGGCGCGGCGGTGCTGCTGCTGGCCGCCGGGCTGACCTGGCGCCGACGCCGCCGGGGGCCGGTGCGGGTGCACACGCGCAGGCACTGAGCGGACCGGCGGGGCGGGCCGGAGTCCCCCACCCACCACGACCGGCGAGCACCGGCCCGCTTCCGTACGTACTCCCCGACGACACCACGCCCGCCCGTATCGCCCCGCCCGCCTCCCGCCCGCCCGTCTCGCCCCGCCCGCCCGTCCCTCGCGTCCCCGCCCGCCGCGTACCCGAAAGGCAGCCACCATGCCCATGAGGCACCTCGTCCGCACCACCGCCGTCGTCGTCACCCTCGCGACGGGCCTCACGGCCGCCGCGTTCGCGGTCGGCGGACAGCACGGCGACGGCCCGTCCGGAGGAGGGCGGACCGGGGCCGTGCTGCCCGCCGGGCGGGCGGCGCTCGACCGGGTCGGCTCCGCGGACCTGGACAAGAGCATCGGCACGCTCCAGGCCCATCTGCGCGCCCGGCCCGGGGACGCGGCCGGCTGGGCCACCCTCGGCGCGGCCTACGTCGAGCAGGCCCGCACCACCGGGGACCCCACCCGCTACCCCCAGGCGCAGAAGGCCCTGGCCCGCTCCCTGTCGGCCCAGCCGCGCGACAACGACCCGGCCCTCGCCGGGCGCGCCGCGCTCGCCGCCGCCCGCCACGACTTCCGGGGCGCGCTGCGCGACGCGGACCGGGCGCTGGAGGTCAACCCCTACAACGAACGGGCGCTGGCCGTCCGGGTGGACGCGCTCGTCGAACTCGGCCGGTACGACGACGCGTACGCGGCCGCGAAGCGCGCCGACGCGCGGCGCCCCGGCATCCCCGCCTTCACCCGCCTCGCCTACGTACTGGAGCTGCGCGGCGACCCGGCCGGGGCGCGGCGGGTGCTGCTGCGGGCGCGGAAGTCGGCGACCGCGCCCGGCGACGTGGCGTACGTGGCCACGGCGCTCGGGCAGCTCGCCTGGAGCCAGGGCCGGTTCCCCCGGGCGCGCGCCCACTACGCCGACGCGCTGCGCGCCGATCCCCGTCACCTCCCCGCCCTGGAGGGCCGCGGCCGCACCCGCGCCGCGACCGGCGACCTCGCCGGCGCGGCCCGCGACCTGGAGGAGGTCGTACGGCGCTACCCGCTGCCCGCCGAACTCGCCGCCCTGGGCGAGGTGTACGAGGCCCTCGGGGACCGGGCGCGGGCCCGCGAGCAGTACGACGTGGCCGCCACCTGGATCGACCTGGCGCGCGCCAACGGTGTGGCCACGGACCTCGACAGCGCGCTGATCGCCGCGGACCACGGCGACCGGACGGAGGCGCTGCGGGCGGCCCGCGCCGAGTGGGGCCGACGCCACAGCGTGCACACCGCCGACGCCCTCGCCTGGGCGCTCCACCGGGCCGGCCGCGACCGCGAGGCGCTGCGTTACGCCAAGTCCGCCGCGGCGCCCGGCTACCGCGGCGCGGCGTTCCTCTACCACCGCGGCGTCATCGAGAAGTCCCTCGACGACCCCGCCGCCGCCCGCCGCCACCTCACCGCGGCCCTCGACCTCAACCCGGCCTTCTCCCCCACGGCGGCCCGCGCGGCGAAGGCGGCGCTGAAGGCGCTGGACGCCGCCCGATGACCGCCAGGAGGTATCCGTCCATGAATCGGCTGATCCGGCGCGCCCGCCGCGTCGGCGCCGTCGTGTCCGTGCTCTTGGGGGCGGCGGCCGTCGTGGTGTCGCCCGCGACGGATGCCGTGGCGCATCCGTTGGGGAACTTCACCGTCAACCGTTACGACGGGCTGGTGGTCGCGCCGGGTGAGTTGCGGGTGGACCATGTCGAGGACCTGGCGGAGATCCCGGCCGCGCAGGCGAAACCTCGGATCGACCGGAACGGCGACGACGAGCTGTCGCGCCGTGAGCTGGACGCCTGGGCGGACCGGCGGTGCGCGGGCGCGGCGCGGCGGGCGCGGTTGGCGCTGCGGGGGCGGGAGGTGTCCGTACGGAGCCGGGGCGCGAAGGCGCTGGCGCGGGCGGGGCAGGCCGGGCTGCCGACGCTGCGCGTCGAGTGCCGGCTGACGGCGGCGCTGCCGCGCGGCGGGCGCGCCTCGCTCGCGTACCGCCCGGCGGACATCGGCACGGGGCCCGGCTGGCGGGAGATGACCGCTCAGGGGGACCGTATGACGCTGGTGGCCTCCGATGTGCCCAGGTCCTCGCCCTCCCGGCGGCTGACCCGCTATCCGCAGGGCCGGCTCTCCTCTCCGCCCGACGAACGGGCCGCCGCGCTGCGCACCGCGCCGGGCGGCCCGCCGCTCGCCGACTCGCGGGCGGCCGGGGCGTCAGAGGTCGCGGAGGGGGCGGAGGGGGCGGAGGAGGCGCCCGGCGGCGGGGTGTTGCCGCGCGGCGTGGACCGCTGGACCCAGGCGCTCACCGCGCTGGTGGCGCGGCACGACATCACTCCGTTCTTCGCCGTGACCGCCTTCGCCACCGCGATGCTGCTCGGCGCGGTGCACGCGCTCGCCCCGGGCCACGGCAAGACGCTCATGGCGGCGGCCGCGGCGGCGGGCGGGCGCACCGCGATGCGCGACGTGCTGGCGCTCGGGGCTTCGGTGACGGTGACCCATACGCTCGGCGTGTTCGCGCTGGGCCTGTTGGTCACGGCGGGGTCGGCCGCCGCCCCGGCCGTGATCGCGTGGCTGGGCGTGGCGAGCGGGGTGCTCGTGGCGCTGGCGGGAGCGGGACTGCTGCGCACGGCGCTGCGGGTGCGTCGCGGTTCCGTACACCATCACCACCACCATCAACCGCATCACCACCACCACCATCAGCCTCATCACCATCACCACTCACATCCCTCCGGCCGTCCCACGCTGCGCGGCACCCTCCTCCTCGGCTTCGCCGGCGGGCTCGTGCCCAGCCCGTCCGCCGTGGTGGTCCTGGTGGGCGCGGCGGCGCTGGGGCAGGCGTGGTTCGGGTTCCTGCTGGTGCTGGCCTACGGGGCGGGGCTGGCGCTGACGCTGACGCTGGCCGGGGTCGCGGTGGTGCGCCTGGGGCACCGGGCCACGCGGCGGCTGGCCGCCCGGGCCGGGGACGGCGGCCCCGGTCGACGGGTGCTGCGGCTCCTGCACCGCGCCTCGCCCGTCGGCACGGCCGCCGTGGTGCTGGCGCTGGGCTGCGGGCTGGTGCTCAGGGGGGCGGCGTCCGCCATGGGCTGACCCATGCGAGGAGGCCCCGGACGGACGTCCGGGGCCTCCCGCTCTCACATGACGCGACATTTCGCGTTTGGTGGCGTACTACAAGCAAACAGCTGATCAGATCCCGTCGGCCGCGTTCAGGACGGGGAGGTAGCCGCCGGACTGACCCGCGGCGGTCGGGTGGTAGGACTCGTCGATGGGCCAGGTGACGCTGTGCAGCCACTCGCTGCCGGAGCAGATCTCGTGACCGGTGAACGGGGTGGCGACGTCACCGAAGGAGAAGCCGTGGGCGGTGGCGCGCCCCTTGATGACGGAGTTCAGGAAGTCGGAGGCGTTGTTGATCGCGGAGCGCTCGCTCTCGGTGAGCCCCGCGAGGCAGTCGCCGTTGAGCTTGTAGAAGCGCGGGTAGCCGAGGACGACGACACGGGCGGACGGCGCCCTGGAGCTGATCGCGTTGTACACCTGGTCCAGCTTGCCGGGCAGGGTGTTCTGGGCGTAGCTGCGGGCGTTGGCGACGGCGGTGAGGCAGTTGTCCTCCCCGGGCAGCACACAGGTGGTCATGACGTCGGCGAAGCCGGCGTCGTTGCCGCCGATGGAGATGGAGACCAGGCCGGTGCCGGAGTTGAGCGGGCCGAGCTGGTTGTTGAGGACGTCGCCGGTCTTGGCGCCGGAGCAGGCGGTGAAGGTGAAGCTGGAGGGGGCGTGCGCATTGGCCCAGAGGCGGGGGTAGGCCTTGGTGCTGCGCTTGCAACTGCCGCTGGCGGAGTCGTAGCTGCCGGAGCCGACGCCGGACGAGTAGGAGTCGCCGAGCGCCACATAGGCGGGCGCCGCGGCGCTCTCCGCGGCCTGGGCCGCGCCGGCGCCGGTGAGGGCGAGCACGGCGCCGACCACGAAGGAACAGGCGGTGGCCGTGAGTCTGGACAGTTTCATTCAGTCTCCCTTAGCAGGACTGCTGCCGATGCTGGTGCGACACGACCGCCCACTAAGGGGGCAATCGTGTTCGAAACCGTCTGTCACGTCGCTCGCGGTATCGCCTGCGCCCGGCGTGACATGGATATGTCATCCCGCCGAAACGAAGGGTCTATGCGTGTAGTTGGGAAAATCTTCTGGTCGTATCGATGAACTTCGCTCAGGACTGCGCGTCAGGAACGGTGCGGCTCACCGCTCCAGGCGGCTCAGGGCCCGCATGGCCTCGCGCTCGATGCGTGAAAGCTCGCCCAGGACGGTGCCCGCCTGGGCGAGGCACCGCTCATCGCCCGACTCACCGGCCTTCGTGATCAGCGCCGCGACTTCCGTCCACAGCAGGGCCGCCTCGGCGTACAGCCCGTGGCCGGTGCGCAGGTGGCCGCTGTCGAGCAGCGGGGCGCATTCGGCGAGGAAGTCACGGTAGAGGTTGCGGAACAGGGCCCCGCCGGTGCCGGCCTTCTCCATCAGGAGGGCGGCCTGCGGCAGGTCCCGGCGCGGGTCGTCGGTGCGCTGGAGCCAGGTGCGGACCAGCTTCCCGGCCTTCTCGATGCCCCGGTGGCCGAGGTTGGCGATGGGCGGGTGGAGGAAGGCGTCGGCGCAGGCGGTGATGGCGTCGACGACCTGACTCCGGAGGGACGGCAGGCTCCTCGGGGCGGTGAGGGTGAACGACCGGTGCTTGGCGCTCATCGGCCCGCGCGCGGCCCTGGCCCGGGCGAGGCCGGCCAGGCTGGTGGAGACCGCCCCGCCTTGCTGATCGGTGTCCACCAGGTAGGCGTCCTGGTCGTCATAGCCGTACATGGCGACGATATGGCCGCCGAAGTGCGCCTTCGAGGTGAAGTAGTCCAGGTGGTAGCTGTCGAGCTGCAGTCCGGCAGGGCGGCCGGCGTCGATGGCCGCCACCACGTTCTCCCATCCCCTGCGGGGCGAGGTGGTTTCCCGGACCACCAGTTCCAGGTCGAGCCTCGCGGCCAGGTTCCGGGTGAGTTCGAAGGGCTTGACCCGTCCCCCGAGGAAGGGGAAGCCCATGTTCTTGCTGTCCCAGTAGACGAAGGACAGGCCGGAGCCGAGGCCGAACAGCATGGGCTCGGACAGATCGAGCCCTTGGTGGCGCAGCAGCACCCCCGAGGCTGTGGTCTCGCAGTGCCGCGTACCGCGGGCGTCGATGTCTGTCACCGTGGTCATGCCGTGCTCTCCTGGACGGGGACGATCCGCCCTCATGGTGGACTCTCCCACGGTGGGAGAGTCCACCCGCATGACGCCCACCCGTATGACACCCGCTGTATGACGCCCTGTATCGGGTAAGAACTATCCATGAACGCCCCCATTCGGCGGGCTTCTTCGAGAACAGCTCGGTAAACGCCCGTAAACCCGGGTGCGCGACGGCCCTTCGTGCTGAATCATGGCTCGGGAGTGCGCTGACCGACGCACCGCCCCGCTCCTCCCGTCTCGTCCCGTCCCGTCTTCCAGGAGGCAGGCCCTGCCCACCACACCCCCGGAGCAGTCGCTCCCCATCCGGCTGAACGTCGATGACAGCGACTCCCCGTCCGACGTCGTGGACGCGCTCTTCCTCGGGCGGTTCGCGACCGGCGAGCAGCCGTACGCCCGCAGCCACTCCGTGGACCGGGTCAAGTCCGGCAAGACGCTGCTGCCGCCCGCCGCGCGGGTGCTGCGCGCCGCCCGCGACGACGACCGCAGCGCCACCCTCGCCGAGGGCGACGGGTGGACGCTGCTGGTGTCCCGGTGGAACCAGGGCGCTGACGTGACCGTCACGGCCGTCGCGGAGGAACTCGCCGAGAAGGTGCTGCGCCAGGCGGTCGACGGCGCGGAGGACGAGCCGGAGCCCCAGCCGGAGAACGTGTCGATGGGCTTTTGGTACGTCTCCCCGCGGCGCGGCCCGCACCGCACCACCCGGCAGATCTCCGCCGGGACGTGGGAGGAGATCCGGGGCAACTACACCGCCCCGGTCGCCGAGGCCATGGACGGGCTGATGAAGGTCACCCCGGACGACATCGCGGGCCGGCTCCTGCTGCTCCACGGCCCGCCCGGCACCGGCAAGACCTCCGCGCTGCGCACCCTGGCCCGCTCGTGGCGGGACTGGTGCCAGGTGGACTGCGTGCTCGACCCGGAGCGGCTGTTCTCCGACGTCGGCTATCTGATGGACATCGCCATCGGCGAGGACGAGGGCTCGGCCAAGGGCCGCTGGCGGCTGCTGCTGCTCGAGGACTGCGACGAGCTGATCCGCGGCGAGGCCAGGCATACGGCCGGTCAGGCCCTGTCCCGGCTGCTGAACCTGACGGACGGGCTGCTCGGCCAGGGCCGGAACGTGCTCGTCGGGGTGACCACCAACGAGGACCTGGAGCGGCTGCACCCGGCCGTGGTCCGCCCGGGTCGCTGTCTGGCCAGGATCGAGGTGGGCCGGCTCACCCGGGCGGAGGCCGTCGGCTGGCTGGGCAGCGAGGAGGGCATCGCGCGGGACGGCGCGACGCTCGCCGAGCTGTTCGCGCTGCGCCGCGGCACCCGGCCCGCGTCGGTGCCCGCGCAGCCGGCCGAGGCGGACGCGGGGCTGTACCTGTAGGGGCCGTACCGCCCTGTCAGGCGTGCAGACGCCCTGTCAGGCGTACAGGTCCCGCAGGCGCACCGACAGGCAGGTCACACAGCCCTCCATCTTCTCGAACTCGCTGATGTCCACGGGCACCGGCTCGTACCCGAGGTCCGCGAACAGCTCGGCGCTCCTCGGCGCGCTCGCGGCCATCAGCAGTTTGCCGCCGCCGAGCAGCACGACGTGGGCGCCGGACGCCTCGGGGACCGCGAGGAAGCGCGGGAACGCCCGCACGTCGTCGACCAGCGCCGGATAGCCGATGACCGTGCCGTCGGGGAGGGCGGTGACCGCCGACTTGAGATGGAGCACCTTGCTGACCGGGACGGCCACCACCCGGGCGCCGAGCGGCTCGAAGACGGCGCGCAGCTGCCGTACGCCGCCGGCGTCGGTGCGGCCGCCGCGCCCCACGTAGAGGGTGTCACCGATCTTGAGGACGTCGCCGCCGTCCAGGGTGCCGGGCTCGCGGATCCGGTTCACCGAGCAGCCGAGCGCGGTGACCGCCTCCTCGGCACTGGCGATCTCGGCGCGCCGGGCGGCGGCACCGGGGCGGGCGATCAGGGCGACGTTCTTGTAGACGACCATGGTGTCCTCGACGAACACGCCGTCCGGGCAGTCGTCCGCCGGGGGCACCTCCACCGGCTCCCAGCCGTGGGCGCGCAGCGCCACGACGTAGACCTCCCACTGCCGCAGCGCCAGCGCGGCGTCCACCGGCTCGCGGTCGATGTGGGTGACGAGCCCTTCGGCGAGCCGGGGGCTGGGGCGCCGGACGACGGCTTTGGCGCCGATGGCTGTGGCACCGGTGACTGTGGCAGGGGGCACGGTGTCTCCTCGACTCCATACTGTGCGGCCTTGACGCTCTGACACACCTTTGGTTCCTCGGCTCACCCGTCGGCGTAAGCCGCCCGCAGCGCCTCCTCGACGGCGGTGAGGGCGACGGCCCGGTCCAGGCCGAGCCGCCGGACCCGCTGGGCGTAGGCCGCCGCCGCGCTCGCGGCCTCGCGGGCGGCCGCGTCGCCCGCGGCGGCGACGAAGGTGCCGTGGCGGCCACGGGTCTCGATCACCCCGTCCGACTCCAGCGCGCGGTAGGCCTTGGCCACGGTGTTCGCGGCGAGCCCCAGCTCCCCGGCGAAGCCGCGTACGGTGGGCAGCTTGTAGCCCACCGGCAGGGTCCCGGAGCGCACCTGGTCGGCGATCTGGGCACGGATCTGTTCGAAGGGGGCCGTCGCCGAATCCGGGTCGACGGTGATCTGCAGGGCCACGGGCCGGTCTCCAGGGCGTGCGGGCGGTTTTGTGGCATCCATTGTGTGCCACGGCCCGCCGTGAGGACGATCAGGACGCCTTCGCGCGCCCGCGCGGCACCAGCCGCTTGGCCCAGGGCCAGCACAGGATCAGCGCGATCACCACGTACACGGTCACCGCGAAGGGCGTGTTGACCAGGCCCGATACGCTGCCGTCGCTGATCTGGAGGGCCCGCCGGAGCTGTTGTTCGGCCGCCGGGCCGAGGATGACGCCGATCACCGCCGGCAGGACCGGCAGGCCGTAACGCCGCATCAGCAGCCCCAGCAGACCGATGATCAGCAGGATCACCAGGTCCAGCGGCTCGCCGCCCACCGCGTACGCGCCGATCGCCGCGAAGAAGAGGATGCCCGCGTACAGGTACGGCCTCGGGATCCGCAGCAGCTTGGCCCACACCGGAGCCAGCGGCAGGTTGAGCACCAGGAGCATCGCCATGGCGATGAACAGGGAGGCGATCAGCCCCCACACCAGGTCGGGTTCGCGTTCGAAGAGCAGCGGGCCGGGCTGGATGCCGTACTGCTGGAAGGCGGCCAGCATCACGGCGGCGACCGCGGTGGTGGGCAGGCCGAGGGTGAGCATGGACACCAGCGTGCCCGCGGCGGACGCGGAGGCGGCGGACTCCGGACCGGCCACGCCCTCGATCGCGCCCTTGCCGAACTCGTCGCGGTGCTTGGAGAGCCGCTTCTCGGTCACGTACGACAGGAAGGTGGGGATCTCCGCGCCGCCCGCCGGGATCGCGCCGAACGGGAAGCCGATCGCCGGGCCTCGCAGCCAGGGCTTCCAGGTGCGGCGCAGCTCTGCCTTGCCGAGCCAGGGGCGGCCGACCGGGATGGGCTCGTCGGGGCGGCGGCGCAGGTGCAGGGCCACCCACAGCGCCTCGCCGATGGCGAAGAGCCCGACGGCGACGATGACGACGTCGATGCCGTCGGCGAGTTCGAGGGAACCGAAGGTGAGCCGCTGCTGGCCGGTCATCTGGTCCAGCCCCACCAGGCCGATGGTGAGCCCGATGAGGAGGGAGGCGAAGCCGCGGACGCGGGAGCTGCCGAGCACGGAGGTCACCGCGATGAAGGCCAGCACCATGATGGCGAAGTAGTCGGGCGCGCCGATGTCGACGGCGAGGTCGGCGACGGTCGGGGCGAGGAAGACCAGCAGACAGGTGCCGATCATGCCGCCCGCGAAGTGCCCGATCGCGGCGGCCGCGAGGGCCTGGGCGCCGCGTCCGGAGCGGGCCATGGGATGGCCTTCCATGGCGGCGACGACGGCGGCGGTCTCGCCGGGGGTGTTCAGCAGGATGGAGGTGGTGGAGCCGCCGAACATGCCGCCGTAGTAGATGCCCGCGAACATGATGAACGCGGCGGTGGGGTCGAGCCCGTAGGTGACGGGCAGCAGCAGCGCGACCGCCATGGCCGGGCCGATGCCGGGCAGCACCCCGATGGCGGTGCCCAGCAGCACGCCGACCGCCGCCCACAGCAGGTTGACCGGGCTCAGGGCGGTGCCGAAGCCGTCGAGGAGGGAGGAGAGGGAATCCATCGCGTTACAGCACCTCCATCAGCGGGCCGCCGGGCAGCGGCACCGCGAGCAGACGGTCGAAGACGAAGAAGGTGAGCGTGGACAGGACGGCCGCGATCAGCGGGTCGCGGTGGAAGGCGCGGCTGCCGAGGGCGTACGCCGAGCCCCAGAAGAGCAGCGCGCCGGAGATGGGGAAGCCCAGCGGCTCGATGAGGATGGCGTTGGCGAGGAAGACCCCGGACAGCAGCAGGACGGTGCGCCAGTCGCCGGGGGCGCTCAGGTCGATGTCCTCGCCGCCCTCGGCCTCGCCCTTGCCGCCGCGCAGCACGTCCACGGCCAGCAGGACGGCGACGACCAGCAGGGCGACGCCGACGACGATCGGCACGGTCCTCGGGCCGACGGGGCCGCGCTGGGCGAAGTCGGTGTCCATGGTGAGGGCGTCGGTGAGGACGAGGACGCCGATGGCCAGCAGCAGGGCGCACACGCCGAGTTCGGAGCGGCCGCGCAGGAACGCCCTGAGACCGCTGCCGGGGGCGTTGACGGTGTCGGCGGTGCCGGTGGTGCCGGTCGGGTCGGCGGTCCCGTCGGTGCCGGCCGTCGCGTCGGTGTCGGCCGTCGCGTCGGTGTCGGCGGTCGCGTCGGTGTGGTGGTCCGTCACAATCCCAGCTCCTTCAGCACCGTGTCCACGCGCCTGTCCTGGGCGGTCAGGAAGCGTCCGAAGTCCTCCCCCGTCATGAAGGCGTCGGTCCAGCGGTTGCGCCGGACCGCCTCCTTCCACTGCTTGGAGGCGTGCATCTTGGTGATCAGGTCGATCAGCTTGTCGCGCTCGGTGTCCGTCAGACCGGGCGGGGCGACGATGCCGCGCCAGTTGGTGAAGGACACGTCCAGCCCGGATTCCCTCAGCGTCGGCGCGTCCAGGCCCGGCAGCCGCTTCTCGCTGGTCACCGCGAGCACCCGCAGCTCGCCCGCCTCGATCTGGTCGAGGTACTCGCCGACCCCGGAGACGCCGAAGGCCACCTTGCCGCCGAGCACGGAGGCGAGCAGTTCGCCGCCGCCGTCGTAGGGGATGTAGTTGACCTTCTTCGGGGCGATCCCGGCGGCCTTGGCCATCAGCATGGGGGCCAGGTGGTCGGGACCGCCGGGCGAGGAGCCGCCGCCCACCGGCAGCGAGCCGGGCTTCTCGCGCCAGTCCGCCACCAGCTGCCCGAAGTCCTGGTACTTGGACCCCTTGGCCACGACCACGATGTCCGGCTCCTGGGTGAGCCGCGCGATGGGCGTCGTGTCGGCGAGCGTGGACGGGGCGTGGTTGGTGTGCACCGCGCCCACCACGCCCAGGCCCATGGACATCGCGAGCTTGCCGTTTCCGCGCTCGGCCACCAGGCGGCTCAGCCCGACCGTGCCGCCCGCGCCGGGCAGGTTGAAGACTTCGATGTTGCGGCTCAGGTCGGCGTCCTCGGCTGCCTTGGCCGCCGTACGGGCCGTGATGTCGTAGCCGCCGCCGGGGGTGTTGGGCACCATCAGGCGCAGTCCGGGGATGTGGGTGCCGCTGGCGGAGCCGCTGCCGGAGCTGAGCAGCGGGGGCCCGAGGAGCACGATCAGCGCCGCCGAGAATATGGCGAGCGGGGTGCGCAGACGCGGACTGGAGAGCACGGTGACACCGCCTTTCTGTCCTTGCGTGGGTGTCGGTGTGAGGCGCGCCACATGTTGCCCGCGGGTTAACGCGCTGTCTCTCTTTCGGTATTAAGAGACCTTGTGGTCGTTGCGTACACGGGGAAGGCAACGGGGAAGGCGCGTTCGATGACGAGAGTGCTGGTGGTCGACGACGACTTCATGGTGGCCAAGCTGCACAGCCGCTATGTGGCGGCGCTGGACGGCTTCACGGTCGCCGGGGTGGCCCACACGGGCGCCGAGGCGCTGCGCGCCGCCGACGCGCTCCGCCCCGACCTGGTCCTGCTGGATGTGTATCTGCCGGACATGGACGGCATCAGTGTGCTGCGCCGGATGCGGGCCCGGGAGGAACACCGCCATGTGGACGCGCTGTTCATCACCGCCGCCAAGGACCCGCACGCCGTGCGCGAGGCGCTGCGCGCGGGTGCGCTGCACTACCTCATCAAGCCCTTCGACCGCACCGCCCTTCAGGAGCAGCTGCGGCACGCGGCCGCCCTGCGGGCCCGCCTGGACACGCTGGACGAGGCCAGCCAGGAGGACGTGGACCAGATCTTCGGCACCCGGCCGCGCGGCTCCCGGTCCCGGGGGCTCCCCAAGGGTCTGGCGGCGCACACCGCGAGCCTCGTCGAGCGCACCCTGCGCGAGCACTCCGAGGGGCTGTCGGCGGCGGAGTGCGCGGAGGCGGGCGCCTTCTCCCGGGTGAGCGCGCGCCGCTACCTGGAGTACTTCGCGGAGACGGGGCGGGCCGAGGTCACCTTGCGCTACGGCGGCACGGGGCGGCCGGAGCGCCGCTACCGCTGGATCGCGTGACGGGGCCGTCGCCCGACGCGCCCGACGCCCGACAGCCATTGCTTGCCGGGCAACTTGCTCGCCGGGCACTCGCCCGACGTGGCCGTCGCGTGCCTGGGCCCGGGGCGGCCCGGCCCCATCGGAGCCCCGCTGACCAGCTATCTTGACCGCATGTCGTCACAGCAGCCTGCTCCCGGCCCGATACCGCCATCCGACGCCCCGCTGTCGCCGCCGCCGCGCCGGGGCCGCGGTCCCCTGGTCGCCGCGCTGCTCGTGGGGGTGCTGCTCGGCGGCGCCGGTGTCGGCGTGGCCTGGGCGGTCAGCGGCGACGACGTCTCCGCCAACGACGCCGCGGGCGACGCGCGGGACGCGTGCCGCGCGCTGAGCGGGTTCGACGGGTCCAAGTACACCGCCAAGGGGGCGGACGGCGAGATCGCGCTCAATCGCTTCGGCGCGGCCCTCACGCTGTCCGCCGCGGCGGCCGCGGGCGACGACCGGTACAAGCCGCTGGCCGACACCATGCTCCGGCTCCAGAGCCAGCACGCCATGACCTACGACTTCGGCGACAGCAAGGTCAAGAAGAGCCTCGCCGAGGCCCGCCGGCTCTGCCAGGACATCTGACCGCGCCGCCTTCGCCCGGGGCGGCGGCGCGGCACGGGGCGGCGCGGCGCGCGG
The DNA here is from genome assembly GCF_039532705.1 of Streptomyces sparsogenes subsp. cuspidosporus. Classification (NCBI taxonomy): domain Bacteria; kingdom Bacillati; phylum Actinomycetota; class Actinomycetes; order Kitasatosporales; family Streptomycetaceae; genus Streptomyces; species Streptomyces sparsogenes. Next base: position 53,477 of record NZ_BAAASD010000016.1, read on the forward strand.
CGGCCCTGCGCGGGGTGGCCCTGCGCGGCCCGGCCCGGCGTCCCGCCTTCGCCCGGCGCGGCGTCAGGAGCCCTCCCCGGCACCGGTGTCGGCTTAGACCTCCCAAGCGCGGCGCGGCCCGGGGCGGCGGCGCGGCACGGGGCGGCGCGGCGTCAGGAGCCCTCCGCCGCGCCGGTGTCGGCGTAGATCTCCCGGGCGCGGCGCCTGGCCGCGTGCGCCCGGCCCCTCTCGCCCGAGGTCAGGTCCGGCCCGGCCCCCGGCGCGTCTCCCCCCACCGCTCCCGGCACCGTGTCCGGGACGCGGCCGATGATGTCGAGGGCCCGGGCCTCGCCCAGCCGGTGGCCCGTCTCGCGCTGCACGGACACCGCCTCGGCCGCGCGGGCCAGCGCCTCCCCGTACCTCCCGGCGGCGGCGTGGAGCGCACCGAGTTCGGTGAGGGCCTGCCCCTCGACCAGCCGGAAGCCGCAGCGCCGCGCCAACTGCCGGGCCTCTTCCGCCCGGGCCAGCGCGGCGTCGGCGTGGCCGAGGCCCCGGTAGGCGGCGGCCAGGCCCAGGAGGCTGTCCGCCTCCGCGCGCCGGTTGTGCGCGGCGCGCGCCGCGAGCAGCGCGCGTTCGTGGCTCTCGGCCGCCCGCTCGCCGCGCCCGGCGCGCCGGTGCGCCTCGCCGATGGTGTTGAGTGCGTCGGCCTGGATCCGGCGGTTGCCGGTGTCCAGGGCGAGCCGCAGCGCGCGCTCGCCGTGGTCGAGACCCTCCTCGTGGCGCCCGCACTCCAGGTGGATCCGGCCGGTGACCTGGAGCGCGACCGCGTGGCCGTTGCGGTAGCCCACGGCCTCGTTGATGGCCAGGGCCTCGGCGAGGATGTCCAGGCCCTCGCGCAGCCGGCCGGCCTCCCAGTAGGCGATGCCGAGGTTGTCCAGGTGGTTGGCCTCGTAACGGACTCCGGCCTTGCGCCGGATGCTCAGGGCCGCCTCCAGGTCGCCCACGGCCTCGGGCAGCCGGCCCATGTCCCGGTGGACCAGCCCCACGCCGATGAGCGCCAACGCCTCGGCGTCGCTCTGCCCCAGCTCGCGCAGGATGGCCAGCGCCGCGTCGAAGTGCCGGAGCGCGTCGTCCAGCCGGGCCTGTTCCCACTCCACATAGGCCAGGCCGCCGAGGGCCGCCGCCTCGCCGGGACGCCAGCCGAGGGCCCGGTGCAGCTCGATGGCGCGGTTGTGGTGGAGCGCGGACTCGCCGAGCACGCCGAGGTCCCACAGGGCGAAGCCGATGTTGTAGTACATGGCGGCCTCGCCGCGCCGGTCGCCCTCGGCGACCGCGGCGTCCAGCGCGCTCCGCGCGGTGACGTGCCAGGTCCCTCGGGGCAGGCACAGCCAGAAATAGCCGAGCAGCGCGTCGGTCAGGTGCCAGGACACCGCTCGCGGCCCCTGCCGTGCGGTGCGCTCGACCGCGGCCAGCAGGTTGGCCCGCTCGGTCTCCAGCCACACGATGGCCTCGATCTCGTCGGCCGGCCGCACGGGTTCCCGCACCGGCGGGATGCGCAGGGTCTCGGAGCCCGCGGCGAACGGGGCGCTGGGCGCATCCGAGCCACCAGAGCCACCCGAGTTCGCACGGGACGGCCAGGACGCGGGGACCGCCAGGGACGTGGGGTCCGCCGGGGCCGCCCCGGCCACCCCGACCATCTTGCGCGGCAGCCGGGGGATCTGCGGATAGAGGATCCGCCCCGCCGTGTCCGCGGCGAGCAGGTACCACGCGTACAGCCGGTCCCGCGCCGCCGCCGACTCCTCCGCCGGGTCGTCGGCCTCGCCCCGCTCGCAGGCGTACTCGCGCAGCAGGTCGTGCAGGCCGTAACGGCCCTCGCCGCGCTGCTCGACGAGGTGCGCCCCGGCGAGAGTGGTCAGCAGCCCCGCGGCCTGCCGCCCGGTGTCGTCCAGCAGCGCCGCCGCGGCGCCGGCGTCGAACTCCAGCCCCGGCACCAGCCCGAGACGGCGGAACAGCAACCGGGCCCGGGGGTCGAGGGCGCGGTACGACAGATCGAAGGCGGCCCGGACGGCGGACCGCTCGTCGTCCTCCAGCTCCAGCACCGCCAGCCTGCTGCCCTCGGCCAGCTCGGCCGCCAGGTCGGCGATGCTCCGGCCGGGCTCGCAGGCCAGCTGGGCCGCGGCCACCCGCAGCGCGAGCGGGAGGCAGCCGCACAGCCGGGCGAGTTCGGCCGCGGCGTCCGGCTCCGCCGCCACGCGCGGCTCCCCGAGGACGGCGATCAGCAGGGCGTGGGCCTCGCCGGGGGCCAGCACATCGAGCACGAGGGGGTGCGCGCCCTCCCGCGCGACCAGGCCGCCGAGCCGGTTGCGGCTGGTCACCAGGGTCAGGCAGGAGGCCCCGCCGGGCAGCAGCGGACGCACCTGCTCGGCGGAGACCGCGTCGTCCAGGAGGATCAGCATCCGCCGGTCCACCAGCAGGGACCGGTAGCGGCGGAGCATCTCGTCCTCGTCGGCGGGGATCTCCTGCGGGGTCAGGCCCAGGCCGCGCAGCAGCTGCCCGAGGGCGTCGCGCGGGCGGAGCGGTTCGCGGTTGCCGTCGAAGCCGCGCAGATCGACGTAGAGCTGGCCGTCGGGGAACCGCTCGCGGACCTGGTGGGCCCAGTGGACGGCCAGGGCGGTCTTGCCCACGCCCGCGGAGCCGCCGATCGCGGAGATCACCACCGTGCCGGTGTCCGGGGCCGGGTCGCCGGCGGGTAAGAGCGCGTGCAGCCGGGCGACCGCCTCGACGCGGCCGGTGAAGCCGGGGACCGCGCGCGGCAGTTCGGCGGGGACCAGCCGCGGTCCGCTGTGGTCCAGCGGCGCGGGTGGCGGTGGGGCGGCGGAAGCGGCCGGGGCGGGGGCCGAAGAGTGCGGCGGTGGGGGCGGTGCCGGCGCGGGGGCGCGCACATCGAGGTCGCCCACCAGGATCCGCTGGTGCAGCGCCTGGAGTTCGGGGCCGGGATCGACCCCCAGCTCCTCGGCCAGCCGCTCGCGGGTGCGGGTGTACACCTCCAGCGCCTCGGCCTGCCGCTCGCACCGGTAGAGGGTCACGATGAGCTGTCGTACGACCCGCTCGTCCAGCGGGTGGGCGGCGGACAGGCCGCGCAGGTCGGCCAGTAACTCGGCGTGCCGGCCCAGCGCCAGCTCGGTGTCGCCCAGGGCCAGCCGCGCCGCGATGTGCTCGCTGCCCAGCCGCTCCCGGGTGTTCCCGGCCCAGTCGCCGGACAGCCCGGAGAGGGCCTCCCCGCGCCACAGGCCGAGCGCGCCGCGCAGCAGTTCCGCGGCGCGGGCCTGGTCCTCCTCGATGGCCGCGGCCTCGGCGACCAGGGCGCGGAACCGGTGGAGGTCCACCAGCTCGGGCGCCACCTCCAGCACATAGCCGCCCGCGCGCCGCGCCAGCCGGGCCGGCCCCGCCGCCGTGCCCCCGCCCTCTTCGAGGGCGCGCAGCGCCGCCCGCAGCCGCGCCACGTACCCGTACAGCACACTGCGGACGGACGCCGGGGGCTCCTCCCCCCACACCCGGTCGATCAGCTGCCCGGCGGGTACCACCCGGTTCGCTTCCACCAGCAGCACCGCGATCACACAACGCTGCTTGGCGTGCCCGAGGTCGATGTGCCGGTCGCCGGCCCACGCCTCGACCGGGCCGAGGACCCGGAATTCCATACGAGACTCCCACCCCATGCCCTGCTTGTCCCCCGACCTCCCTGATCTTCTCGCGAATCCGGGGGCCCGCGTGCCGGACGGTCCAAGGTTTCTTCAAGATTTGGTGCAAGTCCGCTGCGGCAGAGTGTTCTCAGCGGCTCCGGCCGAGCACCGGAGCGGCGCCTCGGGGGCCGGCCGCCGACCTGCTCGACGGGGGATGGCAGGTCGGCGCCCGTCGCACGTCGGCGCGCGGGGGGACGCGCCGACGTGCACCACCCGGAGCCGGGCCAGGCCGGGCGGGCCAGGCCGTGACGGGCGGGCCGGGCCGGGAGGGGCGGGCCAGGCCGTGACGGGCCGGGTTGTGGCGTTTCCGAGCCGGGCCGGGTCAGTCCGCGGCGGGGCGGGCGCCGATGACCACGGTCGCGCCCCGCTCCTCGTCCCCGGTCACCCGTGGGGTCAGTCCGTGCCGGGCGAAGGCCCGCGCGGTGCCCGGCGCCTGACGCTCGCTCGTCTCGACCAGCAGATGGCCGCCCGGCGCCAGCCAGCGGGCCGCCTCGGCGAGCACCCGCCGCTGGACGTCCAGCCCGTCCGCGCCGCCGTCGAGCGCCACCCTCGGCTCGTGGTCGCGGGCCTCGGGCGGCAGCAGCCGGATGGCGTCGGTGGGGACGTACGGGGCGTTGGCGACCAGTACGTCGACGCGGCCGCACAGCGCGGCGGGCAGCGGCTCGTAGAGGTCGCCCTCGTAGACCCGGCCCTGGCCGGCGGGGATGTTGCGCCGCGCGCAGCGCACCGCGGCGGGCTCGATGTCCACCGCGTACAGCTCGATCCGGCCCAGGGCCGCGAGCAGCGCGGCGCCCACCGCGCCCGAGCCACAGCACAGGTCGACCACCACCGCCCCGGGCCGGGCGAGGCCGACGGCCTGGTCGACGAGGAACTCGGTGCGCCTGCGGGGGACGAAGACACCGGGGTCCACGGCCATCCGCCGGCCGTGGAACTCCGCCCAGCCGAGGACGTGTTCCAGGGGCAGGCCCGCGACGCGCCGGTCGAGCATGGTGGCGAGTTCGTCAGCGGTGCGCGCGGTGCCGACCAGCAGCCGCGCCTCGTCCTCGGCGAAGACACAGCCGACGGCCCGGAGCCTGGTGACGATGGTGGAGAGGGGCAGAAGTGACGGTGAGACCGACATGTGAGCCTTTCGGAACGCCTGAGGGCGCTCCCGCGGTCACCTATGCCTTGAGGGACCGCACGGCCGCGAGAGGGGAGCACCCGACCTGACAAGCGGTAATGGGTCTCACCTCCTCGGTCGTTCACTGCTGGAGCCGCGAACACTGTACCCGAGGCGGGCGGGGGCGCAAGCGTGTGCGAGGGCCGTCCCGCCGGACTCCCGCCGGACTCCCGCCGGCCGCGGAGAGGGCGTGGCGGATGTCTCGAGGGTGTCTTGACGCATGGAATGTTAGCGGTAACACTCCGGGTCGTGGACACGCCTCCGAGCATGCGCTCGCTCCCTGGGCCCGACGACCGGACCCCGCTGTTCAGCCGAGCCGCGGTGGTCGCGTCGTGTGTGGGCTTCATCCTGATCGGCGCCCTCCAGGCGCTCTACGGCCCGGCGATCCCCGCCTTCCGCGACGAGTTCGGCCTGACGCCCTCCACCGCCGGCCTGGGTCTGAGCGCGCACTTCGTCGGGGGCGTCGCGGGCGTCCTCGTCTTCGACCGGCTCTTCGGCCGGGCCGACGCCGCCGGCCGCATCGGCAACCGCAAGCTCCTGGGTGGTTCGTATCTGCTCATGGCCGTCGGCGCGGCCGGTTTCGCCCTGGCCCCCGCGTGGCCCGCCGCCCTCGCCATGGCGCTGGTGGCCGGCCTCGGCTTCGGCGGCATCGACTACGGCCTGAACCAGCTGTTCGCCGTCGGCTTCGGGCGCCGCAGCACCGCCATGCTCAACGTCCTCAACGCCCACTTCGGCATCGGCGCGATCCTCGGGCCCGCGCTGATCGGGCTGGTGGGGGCGGACCGGTACACCGCCGTCTTCCTCGGCTTCGCCGCGCTGACCCTGCCGCTGCTGCTGTGCCTGGCGGGCGTGCGCGACGAGGCCCCGCCGCGCACGGCGGACGGCAGGGACGGCCAGGCCGGCGGGGACGACGCGGCACGGGACGGCGGAGGCGACGGGAGCGGCGCGGACGGCGGGGCCGACGCCGAGGCGCGGCGGGCGCGGGCGCGGTCCCGCGGCCTGGCCACCGTGCTGGGTGCCTTCGTCCTGCTCTACGTCCTCCACGTCGGCATCGAGGCGGGGGTCGGCGGCTGGGAACCCACCCACCTGGAGACCGTCGGCTACGGCGCCACCGCCGCCGCCTCCGCGACCTCCGTGTACTGGCTGATGATGACGGTCGGCCGCTTCCTGGTCGTGCCCCTCGCGCTGCGCTGGCCCGCCCGGTCCATCATCGTGGTGAGCTGCGCGGGCATGACCGCCTGCCTGCTGCTCGCCGCGGTGCCCGGGCCGGCGCCGTACGCGTACGCGGGCGTCGGCCTGTTCATCGCGCCGATCTTCCCGACCGGCCTGCCGTGGCTGAACGACGCGGCACCGCGCGCCCGCCGGGCCGGGGCGCTGGTCATCGCGGCCTCCATGGTCGGCGGCGTGGCGGCGGGCCCCGCGCTGGGCAAGGCCATCGAGCTGTCGGGTATCCGCGCCGTACCCCTGATCCTGGCCGCCGTGTCGGCGGTCTGCCTGACCACGACGGTCTGGCTGATCCGCGCCACCGCGCCGCGCCCGGCCGCCGCCACCCGCCCGGCGGCCTCCGCCGGGCCGTCCCCGGCACGGGCGCGGGGGCCTAGGGTGTAGGCACGCGAACACAACCAGGCAGGCGCGGCAGGCAGGCGTCGGCAGCAGGAGGGAAGACCCGGTATGGCGGAGCCCGCCCGGACCAGGCGGCGCCGGGGCACGGCCGGCTCCGGGGTCCGAATGGCGGATGTGGCCCGGCTCGCGGGGGTGTCCGGGCAGACCGTGTCGCGGGTGCTCAACGACCATCCGAAGGTCCGGGCGGAGACCCGGGAGCGGGTGCGGGCCGCGATGCGGGAGCTGGGCTACCGGCCGACCGCGAGCGCCCGCACGCTGGCCAGCGGGCGCAGCCGGATGCTCGGTGTGATCTCCTTCGACGCGACCCGCTTCGGCCCGGCCGCCACCCTGGCGGGGATCAACGAGGCGGCGCAGTCGGCCGGTTACCTGGTCAGTACGATCGCGCTGACCGCCGCCGACCAGGCGTCCGTGGCGGGCGCGCTGGACCGGCTGCTGGGCGAGGGCGCGGACGGGGTGATCGCCATCGCGCCGCAGCGCTCGGTGAGCCAGGCCCTGGTGGAGGCGGGCCACGACATCCCGCTGGTCACCCTCGACAAGAGCTTCGGGGAGCGGGTCCCGGTCGTCGCCGGGGACTCGGCGTCCGGCGCCCGCCAGGCCACCGAGCACCTGCTTGCCCTCGGCCACCGCACGGTCTGGCACATCGCGGGCCCGGTGGGCTGGATCGCGGCGGAGGCCCGGGTGGACGGCTGGCGGGCGGCGCTGAAGGACGCGGGGGCCGCCGCGCCCGAGCCGCTGTTCGGGGACTGGAGCGCGGACTCGGGCTATGAGCTGGGCCGCCGGGTGGCCGAGCGGCCGGAGGTCACGGCGGTGTTCGTGTCGAACGACCAGATGGCGGTGGGTGTGCTGCGCGCCCTGCACGAGGCCGGGCGCCGGGTGCCCGAGGACGTCAGCGTGGTCGGCTACGACGACATCCCCGAGGCCGCGCATCTGCTGCCGCCGCTGACCACCGTCCGTACGGACTTCGCCGAGGTGGGCCGCCGGTGTCTGGCGCTGATGCTGGACCAGCTCCGCCGCGCGCCCGAGCCGGGGGTCCGGGTGGACATCCCCACCGAGCTGGTCGTCCGCCGCAGCACCGCCCCCGCACCCGCGCCCGGGATTTAACGGGCGGCGCGCGGCTCGGGCCGGGCCGTATGCTCCTGGCATGGTGAGACTGGAGCGGCTCCGTGCGGACCACGCGCCCGCCCTGCTGGCTTTCGAACGGGAGAACCGGGAGTACTTCGCGCGGTCCGTCCCGGACCGCGGCGACGCGTACTTCGCGGACTTCGCCGCCCTCCACCGCCTGCGGCTGGCCGAGCAGGAGGCCGGGGTGTGCCACTTCCATGTGGTCCTGGACGAGGCGGGAGACCTGATCGGCCGGGTCAATCTGATGGATGCCGTGGAGGGCTCGGCGGATCTCGGCTATCGCGTGGGCGAGCGGGCCGCCGGCCGGGGTGTCGCGAAGGCCGCCGTCGCGGAGGTGTGCCGCCTGGCCGTCGGGTCGTACGGGCTGACCACGCTCATGGCGTCCGCCACCCGCGACAATCCGGCCTCCATGGCCGTGCTCCGGGGCAGCGGGTTCACGGCCGTGGAGGACATCACGCTCGAGGGGAAGCCCGCGGTCCGCTACCGGCGCCGGCTCACCGCCACCGGCTGACGCGCCGGCTGCCCCAAGCGGCCGACTGCCCCAAGCGGCCGACTGCCCCAAGCGGCCGGCCGACACACCGGCCGGCGACACGTGGACCGACCGCCCGGAGAGTCACGCCCCCACGTACTCCCGCAGGTGGCGGGCCGTCAGCGTGTCGCCGTGGGCGACCAGGTCGGCGGGGGTGCCGGTGAACACCACCCGGCCGCCGTCGTGGCCGCCGCCGGGGCCGAGGTCGACGAGCCAGTCGGCGTGTGCCATCACGGCCTGGTGGTGTTCGATGACGACGACCGTGTTTCCGTCGTCGACGAGCCGGTCCAGCAGGGCCAGCAGCTTGTCCACGTCGGCCAGGTGCAGTCCGGTGGTCGGCTCGTCCAGGATGTACGTCGAGGACTTCTCGGCCATGTGGATGGCCAGCTTGATGCGCTGGCGCTCGCCGCCGGAGAGGGTGTTCAGCGGCTGGCCGAGCCGCAGATAGCTCAGCCCGACGTCCACCAGCCGCCCCAGGACGGCGTGTGCCTGCCCGGAGGGGAAGAACTCGTGGGCCTCGGCCACCGACATGGCCAGCACCTCGCTGATGTTCTTGCCACGCAGCGTGTAGGTCAGCACCTCGGGCGTGAACCGCTTGCCCTCGCACTGCTCGCACACCGAGGCCACCCCGGCCATCATCGCCAGGTCGGTGTAGATCAGCCCGATGCCGTTGCAGTGGGGGCAGGCCCCTTCCGAATTGGCGCTGAAGAGAGCGGCCTTGACGCCGTTGGCCTTGGCGAAGGCGGTACGGATCGGGCCCAGCAGCCCGGTGTACGTGGCCGGGTTGGAGCGGCGTGAGCCGCGGATGGGAGACTGGTCGGCCACCACCACCCCGTCCCGTCCGGCGAGGTATCCGTGGATCAGCGAGCTCTTGCCCGACCCGGCGACGCCGGTGACCACGGTCAGCACGCCGGTGGGGATGTCCACGTCGACGCCCTTGAGGTTGTGCAGGTCGGCGCCCTTGATGGACAGCTGCCCGCGCGGGGTGCGGACCGTCTCGCGCAGCCGCGCCCGGTGTTCCAGGTGGCGCCCGGTGAGGGTGCCGGAGGCGCGCAGCCCGCTGACGTCGCCGGTGAAGCAGATCTCGCCGCCGCTCGTGCCCGCGCCGGGGCCGAGGTCCACCACGTGGTCGGCGATGGCGATCACCTCGGGCTTGTGCTCGACGACCAGCACCGTGTTGCCCTTGTCGCGCAGTCGCAGCAGCAGGTCGTTCATCCGCCGGATGTCGTGCGGGTGCAGGCCGACGGTCGGCTCGTCGAAGACGTACGTCACATCGGTCAGGCTGGAGCCCAGGTGTCGCACCATCTTGACGCGCTGCGCCTCGCCGCCGGAGAGGGTGGCGGAAGGGCGGTCCAGGCTCAGATAGCCGAGCCCGATCTCGACCAGTGATTCGAGCAGTTGCCGCAGATTGGCGAGCAGCGGCGCCACCGAGGCGTCGTCGATGCCCCGTACGAACTCGGCGAGTTCGCTGATCTGCATGGCCGAGCACTGGGCGATGTTGACCCCGTCGATGGTCGAGGAGAGCGCGGCGGCGCTCAGCCTGGTGCCGCCGCAGTCCGGGCAGTCGGCGAAGACGACGGCCCGGTCCACGAAGGCGCGGATGTGGGGCTGCATGGATTCGCGGTCCTTGGAGAGGTAGAGCCGCTGGATCTTGGGGATGAGCCCCTCGTAGTTGATGTTGTGGGAGCCGATCTTGATCTTGGTGGACTCCTTGTGGAGGAAGTCCGCCCACTCCCCCTCGGTGTAGTCCGCGAGCTTCTTGTCCGGGTCGAAGAGGCCGGAGTGGGCCATCACCTGCCAGTACCAGGAGTCCACGGCGAAGGTGGGAACGGTGATGGCGCCCTCGTTCAGGGACAGTCCGCGGTCCACCAGCTGATCGACGTCGATCTTGGAGACCTGGCCGAGCCCCTCGCACGCCGGGCACATGCCCTCGGGGCTGTTGAAGCTGAAGGCGGTCGAGGTGCCGATGTGCGGGACGCCGAGCCGGCTGAAGACAATCCGCAGCATGGTGTAGGCGTCGGTGGCGGTGCCCACGGTGGAGCGGGAGTTGGCGCCGATCCGCTCCTGGTCGACGACGATCGCGGCGCTCAGATTGTGCAGCCCGTCCACGTCGGGGCGGCTCAGGCTCGGCATGAACGACTGGACGAAGGCCGTGTACGTTTCGTTGATCAGCCGCTGCGACTCGGCGGCGATGGTGCCGAACACCAGCGAGGACTTCCCGGATCCCGACACCCCGGTGAAGACCGTGAGCCTACGCTTGGGGATGTCCAGGGAGACGTCCTTGAGATTGTTCGCCCGTGCTCCGCGGACCTGGATCACATGGTGGCTGTCGGCCGGGCGGGGTCCGGACGTGGCGTTCACGGCTTCTCCTCCTGGAACACGATCTATGTACGCTGTACTCTATACGACGTACAGAATAGCCGCGGAGGAGCGCGGCCGGGCGAGGAACGGTGGGCATGGCCAAGGAACGCAGCGGCGCGGGAGACCCGGCCCGCACCCTGGAACTGCTGTGGCGCGAGCCCGCGCCCCAGGACGCGCCACCCCGCCGCGGCCCCAGACAGGGCCTGAGCGTCGACGCCGTCGTCCGGGCCGCCATCGCGCTCGCCGACTCCGGCGGCCTGGAGGCGCTGACCATGCGCGGGGTCGCCCAGCGCCTCGGCGTCACGCCGATGACCCTCTACACCTACGTCCCCGGCAAGGCCGAGCTGCTGGACCTGATGATGGACGCCGTCTGCCTGGACATGCCGCGCACCGGCCGGCCGGACGGCCCCTGGCGCGCCCGGGCCGAGGCCCTGGCGCGCGAGAACCTGGAGCTGTGCCGCCGCCACCCCTGGGTGGCGACCCTGCCCGCCATCCGCCCGCCGCTCGGCCCGGGCATCATGGCCAGGTACGAGCACGAACTGGCCGTGTTCGAGGGCCTGGGCCTGGACGACGTCGAGATGGACGCCGCGGTCAGCCTCCTGTTCGACTTCGTCCGCTCCGTGGCCCGCTCCGAGTCGGACGCCCAGGCCGCAGCCCGGGACAGCGCCATGTCCGACGCCCAGTGGTGGGAGGCCCACGCGCCCCTGCTGGCCAAGGTCTTCGACGCCGAGCGCTACCCCCTCGCCGCCCGGGTGGGCGCCGCCGCGGGCCAGGCCCACCAGAGCCCGTACAACCCCGACTACGTCTTCCGCTTCGGCCTGGAGCGGATCCTGGACGGCCTCGCCGCGCTCATCGCGTCCCGGGGCGGCGCCTAGGTCACCCGGCGCCTGAACCACCCCGCGCCCAGGTCACCCGGCGGCGCCTGGGCCACTGGATTCCGGCGGCTCCGGTCACCATGCGGTGACGACCGGCGCGCCGGGTGCGTGCCGCCGCCAGGCCTCGTCGAGGCGCGCGAGCCGGCCCGCGGCGGCGATGCCGCGCAGGGACGCGACCTTGCCGTCGGCGACCTCGAACGCCACGACGCCCACGACCCGGCCGTCGACCACGGCGACGACCGCCGGCGAGCCGTTGACCAGCGCGATGTGGAGCGCCGGGGAGCCGCCGGCCAGCCGCCGCTTCGCCGGGGTGGGCTTGAAGCCGGCCCGCACGTAGGAGGCGATGCGCTCCCGTGTCGTGTGCCGCAGCAGCCGCCTGGCCAGTCCGGCGCCGTCCGAGACCGCGGTCGCGTCGGCGGTGAGCATCGCCACCAGCCGTTCCGTGCGCCCCGACGTGGCCGCGGCGAGGAACTCCTCGACGATCCGGCGTGCGGACGCGGGGTCCACCTCGCCGCCGCCGCGGCGCTCGGCGGTGACCCGGCGCCGGGCCCGGTGGACATGCTGCTGGCTCGCGGACTCGGTGATGTCGAGGATCCCGGCGATCTCGGCATGGGAGTACGAGAAGGCCTCACGCAGGACGTAAGCGGCACGCTCGACCGGCGAGAGGCGCTCCATGAGGGTCAGTACCGCCAACGACACCGATTCGCGCTGCTCGAAGGTGTCGGCGGGGCCGAGCATCGGGTCGCCCTCGAGGAGTGGCTCGGGCAGCCAGTCTCCGACGGCCCGCTCGTGGCGCGCCTGCGCCGAGCGGAGCCGGTCGAGGCAGAGATTGGTGACGACCTTGGTCAGCCACGCCTCCGGCGCCTCGATGCGTCCCCGGTCCGCCGCCTGCCAGCGCAGGAACGCGTCCTGCACGGCGTCCTCGGCGTCGGCGGCCGAGCCGAGCAGACGGTACGCGAGCGAGGCCAGCCGACCCCGGCCGGCCTCGAATCGATCGATGGCTGCGCTGTCCATGCTCAAGGAGCCTATGCGGCGGCCTTCACACCGGCCCGGCCGGGCGCGGTGGCCAGGCGGCGCTTGCGCTTCGGCATGCCGAAGGTCGGGTGGGCGATGCTCCACCCGGCCCCCTTGAGCACGCCCGCCTTGAGCCGCGCGGCGGCCCGGCCGCCCAGGTACCAGGACTTCGACCGGACGTCGTCGTCCACCATCTGGAAGATCGCGTCCCGCCGCCCCAGGCTGATGTGGTTGCCGTAGTACTTCAGCCCGACGGTCGGGACCTCGCCGCCCGTCAGGCGCGCGATGATGGCGGCGGTCGCCTGCATGGTGGTGGAGCCGGCCGACGCGCAGGACATCGGCAGCGGCCGGCCGTTGTCGCCGATCGCGTAGGCGCAGTCACCGGCGGCGTAGACATCCGGGTGCGAGACCGAGCGCATGGTCCGGTCGACGACGATCCGGCCGGCCTCGGTGACCTCCAGGCCGGCGGCGGCCGCGAGGGGGTCCACGGCGAACCCGGCCGACCACACGGTCACGTCGGCCGGGATGGACGTACCGCCGGCGGCGATCGCCCGTGTCGGCTCGACGGCTTCGATGCCGGTGTGCTCGTGGACGGTGATGCCGAGCCGGGCGAAGGTCTGGCGCAGATGGCGGCGGGCCTTCGGGGAGAGCCAGGCGCCCAGCTCGCCGCGGGCGGCGAGCGCGACCGACAGGTCGGGCCGGGACTCGGCGAACTCGGTGGCGGTCTCGATGCCGGTCAGCCCCTCCCCGACGACCAGCACGGCACCCCCCTCGCCCAGGCCGGCCAGGCGCTCGCGCAGCCGCAGCGCCGAGGACCGGCCGGTCACGTCGAAGGCGTACTCGGCCACGCCGGGCACGCCATGGCGGGCGACCGAGCTGCCGAGCGCGTAGAGAAGGGTGTCGTACGTCAGCTCGCCGTCGCCGTCCTCGCCGGTCACGGCGACCGTCCTGCGCTCGGGGTCGACGCCGGTGACACGCGCCAGGCGCAGCCGCACCCCGGTGCCCGCGAACACGTCGGCGAGCTTGGGGAACGCCAGGTCCTGGCCGATCGCGAGCTGGTGCAGCCGCATCCGCTCGACGAAATCGGGCACGGCGTTGACGACGGTGATCTCGGTGTCGGCGGGGGACAGCCGGCGGGCCAGGTTTCCGGCGGCGAAGGCCCCGGCGTATCCGGCGCCGAGTACGACGATGCGGTGCTTCATGGCGATGCTCCTGTCTCATGCGCGTGCCCCTTGAACGAGACGGCGCCCCGATTGCTGACAGGAGCCGGGTGTGACGCGGGTCACCGCATCACCTCGCCGAGTACGACGAGGCCGAGGCGAACGAGGAGAGCGAGGGCGGCGGAGCCCGGGAGGAGCCTCAGCGCAGGAGCAGCTGAAGCCCGCCCACCACGGTGGCCGCGATCACCAGCCGCTCGAAGAGCCGCTGATTGATCCGGTCCACCACCGCCCTGCCCAGGAACGCCCCGGGGACCACGCACAGCGCCAGGCCCGCGTCCAGCAGCAGCGAGTGTCCGTCGATCAGGCCGAGGCCGACGCTGAAGGGCACCTTGGCGACGTTGACGACCAGGAAGAACCACGCCGAGGTGCCCAGGAAGCCGAGCTTCCGGAAGCCCGCGGAAAGCAGATACATCGACATGACCGGCCCGCCCGCGTTGGCCACCATCGTGGTGAACCCGCCGAGCACCCCGTACGACCCGGCCTTGAGCCGCGCGCGGCTCCGCCCCTCCCCCGCCGGCTCGCCCCGCCCCTCCTCTTCCCCCTGTCCCTTCTGCTCTCTCGCCTGTTGTCCGGCCGTCCGCCGGCGCCAGACCGTGACCGAGGCCATCACCAGCAGGATCACCCCGATGGAGGTGCGCACCGCGGCGTCGTCGGCCCACAGCATGAACACCGTGCCCGCCACCACCCCGGCGGCCACGGCGGGAAACAGCCGCACGAGCGTCGCCCAGTCGGCGTGGCGCCGATAGGCGCGGACGGCGAACACGTCGCCGACGATGAGCAGCGGGAGCAGTATCCCGGTCGACTCGCGGGCCGGGAGTACGGCCGCGAAGATCGCGAGGCTGACCGTGTTGGCGCCGCTGACCGCTGTTTTCGAGAACCCGACGAGGGTCGCGGCCCCGGCGAGCGCGACGAGTTCCCAGAGAGTGATGGTGTCCATGCCAGGGGCTTATGCTAAGCCCCCGCCTTCCGGACCCCTCAGGCGGCCGAAAATGACCTGCGTGGTCGCCGACCCCCGGTGTACGGTGCTGCGCATGGGTTCTCTGTGACAGTCCCCGCGCGACCGCGTCGAGCTCGGCTCCGCCGTCGCGCGTTCTCCTCCGCGCCGCCGCTCCCTCTTGACGCGAGCTGACGCCTTGACGCTGACGCCTTGACGCGAGCTGACGCCACCCGCCTCGGCGGGGGCGCCATGGGGTGTCCCGGTGTCCCGGTGTCCCGGTGTGCGCGGACGCGCCCATCCGCCCGTTCTGATCGGCACGGCCGAGAACAGGGGACCCTCCCATGGTTGCCGCACAACTCTCTCTTCAGCACGTCACCCGCCGCTACGACGACCACATGGTGCTGGACGACGTGTCCTTCACCGTCAGGCCGGGCGAGAAGGCCGGCATCATCGGCGACAACGGGGCGGGGAAATCCACGCTCCTCAGGCTGGTCGCCGGGCGGGACCTGCCCGACAACGGCGAGCTGACCGTGGTCGCGCCCGGCGGCGTCGGCTATCTCGCCCAGTCCCTCGAGCTGCCGCCCGACGCCAGTGTCCAGGACGCCGTCGATCTGGCCCTGGCCGATCTGCGTGACCTCGAATCGCGGATGCGCCACGCCGAGTCGGGGCTGCGCGGCCTGACGGGGGCCGAGCTCACGGCGGCGCTCGACACGTATGCGGGCCTGGTCGCCCGGTACGAGGCGCGCGGCGGCTACGAGGCGGACGCCCGCGTGGACATCGCCCTGCACGGGCTCGGCCTGCCGGGCCTGGACCGCGCCCGGGTGCTGGGCTCGCTGTCCGGTGGCGAGCGGTCGCGGCTGGCGCTCGCCGCCACCCTCGCGTCCCGGCCGGAGCTGCTGCTGCTGGACGAGCCGACCAACGACCTGGACGACCAGGCGGTGGCCTGGCTGGAGGCGCACCTGCGGGCGCATCGCGGCACCGTGCTCGCGGTCACCCACGACCGGGTGTTCCTGGAGAAGGTCACCACCACGATCCTGGAAGTCGGCGAGGGGAAGGTGGCGCGCTACGGCGACGGCTACGACGGGTATCTCGCCGCCAAGGCCGCCGAGCGCCGGCGCCGGCTGCGGGAGTACGAGGACTGGTGCGCCGAGCTGGCGCGCAACCGGAAGCTGGCCGCCACGAACGTGGCCCGGCTGGACGCCATCCCGCAGAAGGCGTCGCTGGCCGTGTTCGGCCATGGCGCCTTCCGCGCCCGGGGCCGTGGCCACGGTGCGATGGCCCGTATCCGCAACGCCAAGGAACGCGTCGAGCGCCTCACCGACCACCCTGTCGCCCCACCACCGGAGCCGCTGGTCTTCGCCGCCCGCATCACCACCGCCGCCGGCAGCGACGGTGGCGGCGGCAATGACGACGGCGGCGACGGCGACCGGGCGCCGCAGGTCACGGCCGAACTCACCGGCGTCCGCGTCGGGGACCGGCTGCGGGTGCCCGCGCTGCGGATCGCGGGCGGCGAGCGGCTGCTGATCACCGGGCCCAACGGGGCGGGCAAGACCACGCTCCTGCGGGTCCTGGCCGGTGAACTGCCGCCGGACGAGGGCACGGCGCGGGTCCACGGCCGGGTGGCGCACCTGCGGCAGGAGGCCACCCCCTGGCCATCCGGCCTGACGCTGCCGCAGGCCTTCGCCCACGGCCGCGCGGGCGACCTGGACGAGCACACCGACGCCCTGCTCTCCCTGGGCCTGTTCACCCCGGCGGACCTGCGGCTGACCGTGGGCGAACTGTCCTACGGGCAGCGGCGCCGGATCGAGCTGGCCCGCCTGGTCAGCGAGCCGGCCGACCTGCTGCTGCTGGACGAGCCCACCAACCACCTCTCTCCCGCCCTCGTCGAAGAGCTGGAAGAAGCCCTGGTGGGCTACTCGGGCGCGCTCGTCGTCGTCACCCACGACCGCCGCATGCGCGCCCGCTTCACCGGACGCCACCTGGAGATGCGGGCCGGACACGTGGACGCCGACGTCACCGCGACAGCGGGCCGGCGGACGTAGCTCAGCCGGGCAGCACGCTCCCCAGGTCGAGTCGCGCGAGGCGCTCGGGGTCGGTGAGGATGTCGATCGCCGCGATCCTGCCGCCCCGGATCGTGAAGGCCATGACCGACGCCGCCCGGCCCTCCGCGACGGACACCACCCCGGGCGAGCCGTTGACCAGGACCGCGTGTCCGGTCTCCGCGAACCGGGCGAAGGTGATCGCCTGCGAGGCCACGTCCGCCGCGCCGCGCCGCAGCAGGCTCGGGCGGAGGGTGCCGCCGTCGGAGCGCGCCACGACGTCGGGGTCGAGGACGGCGAGGAGGGCGTCGAAGTCGCCGCCGCGCGAGGCGGCGAGGAAGGCGTCCACCACCTCGCGCTTGCGGACGGCGTCGGTGTCCGCCGCCGGCGCGGCCCCCTCGACCCGGCGGCGGGCGCGGCTGGCGAGCTGACGGGTGGAGGCGGGGGTGCGGCCCAGGATGGGCGCGATCTCGTCGAAGGGCACCGAGAACAGGTCGTGCAGGACGAACGCCAGCCGCTCGGCGGGCGCGAGGGTCTGCAACACGATCATGAGGGCGATCCCCACCGAGTCGGCGACCATGATCTCCTGCTCGGGATCCACCCCACCCGGGCCGCTCACCACCGGATCGGGCAGCCGGATCAGCCCGTCCTGGTCCTCCAGCGGCTCCTCACGGCGCGTGCCACGGGAGCGCAGCATGTCCAGGCACACCCGGCCGGCCACGGTGGTGAGCCAGCCGCCCAGGTTGCGCACGTCGGAGACGTTGGAGCGGCTCAGCTTCAGCCAGGTCTCCTGCACGGCGTCGTCGGCCTCGTTCAGCGAGCCCAGCATGCGGTAGGCCACGGCACGCAGATGGGAGCGGTGCTCCTCGAATCGCTCGGCCAGGACTTCTCTGTCGCTCACCCGTCACGTCCTCGTGCTGCGGTCCGTCAGTACAGCGACGGACGCTACCGGCCCGGCGCGAGCACAGCGCGGTGAGCCCACCCCTGTCGGGAAGAGCCCTCTCAGCGCACCCAGCCCTTGAGCGGCTCGGTGTCGAGCACGATTCCCACGGGCGGGGGCAGCGCGACCGACTTGCCGAAGGGAACGGTCTTGGCGTTCTCGTACCGGACGCCGTCAGGCTCGCTGAAGACGGTGACCTCCCCGGCCTCCCGATCGATGAGCAGATACACGGGGATGCCGGTCTCGGCGTAAGCGCGAGGCTTCTCCACCCGGTCCCGACGGTCGGTGTCCGAGTCGTACGACGTGACCTCGACGACCATCAGGACGTCAGCCGCGTCAGCCCACTCCCCCTGCCCGACGAACGCGTCACTGTGGGCCAGGGTGCCGTCCGGGCGGGCGTGGCCGTTGCGGTAGGTCTCCACCTTCAGGCCTTGGTCGTGCAGCCACAGGTCGGGGCTCGCCTGCATGCAGATCCGTGCCAGCCACTGAATGATCCGGCCGTGGTCGCCATCCGGCACCGGCGTAACCCCGATCTTCCCGTTGATGAACTCCCATCGCACGCCTTCCGCCACGCGCGCCGCCAGCCGCGCGTACTCCTCGAACTCCTCCGGCAGCATTTGCGGGCGGTCTTGAGTCGCGGTCATGACCGGGCCTCCTTGGGGTGTGCGGCACTCTCAGCGTATCCCTGACGCCCCCTGACAGGGTTCGGGGAACCTCCCCGTCACTCCTCCGAGTCCCCGATCCGCCGCCTGACGTCGGCCGTCAGCTTGGCGAGCAGGCCGGTCAGCAGCTCCCGCTCCTGTGCCGAGAGCCCCGCCACCAGCCGGGCCTCGCGCCCCAGCACCTCGTCCACGGAGCGCTCGATGAGGGCGTGTCCCTCGTCCGTCAGGGACACCAGCACGCTGCGCCGCCCCGTGCCGCCCGGGGCGCGGCGGACCAGCCCCTCGCGTTCGGCGCGCGCCACGCGCTGGGAGATGGCGCCGGCGGTGACCAGGGTCCGGCGGCTGATCTCGCGGGTGGTGAGGGCGTACGGGGGGCCGGAGCGGCGGATGACCGAGAGCAGGTCGAGGGTGGCGGCGTCGATGCCCGCGGCACGCAGCGCCCTGGCGCGGTCGTCGTCGAAGAGCTTGGCCAGCCGCCAGATCGGGGTGACGATCTCGATCGACTCGGTGGGCGCGCTGGGGCGTTCGCGCCGCCAGGCGGCGGCGATCTCGGCCACCGGATAGGGCTCGGTCGGCTGCTCCGGGGGTGCGGTCTCGTCGTCGGCCATTTGCGTACTCCCCTGCGAGACATCTACGTTTAGATCTAAACGTAGCAGCTGGGAGGAGCTTACCCATGCCCCGTACCGTGCTCATCACCGGAGGAACCAGCGGCATCGGCCGGGCCACCGCCGCGCGGTTCGCCGCCGACGGCGCGGATGTCACCGTCACCGGGCGCCGCCAGGAAACCGTCGAGCGGGCGGCCAAGGAGCTGGGCGTCCGCGGTGTCGTCTGCGACGCGACCGAGACCGGCCAGGTCGAGGCACTGGCCGCCCGCCTCGGCGACACGCTCGACACCCTCGACGTCCTCGTCAACGCAGCGGGCGGCCTGCCGCCTGCCGTCACCGGCGACGGTTCGCCCCTCGACGCGGTCAGGGCCCAGTGGGAGACCAACTGGGCGCAGAACCTGATGACGGCCGTCCTGACCACCACCGCCGTGCGGGAGAAGCTGGCGCCGGGCGGGACGGTCATCAGCATCGGCTCCATCGGCGCCGAGCGGGGCGGCGGCGCCTACGGCGCGGCGAAGGCCGCGCTCGCCGCCTGGAACGCCTTCCTGTCCGCCGAACTGGGCCCGCGCGGGGTCACGGCCAACGTGATCGCGTCCGGGTATGTGGAGAACACCAACTTCTTCGGCGACGGGATGACCCGCGAGCGCCACGACGCCCTCGTCGCCGAGACCCACAACAAGCGCGCCGGCCGGCCCGAGGAGATCGCCGAGACCGCCTTCTTCCTCGCCTCCCCGGGCGCCCGGCACATCACGGGCCAGACGATCCACGTCAACGGAGGCGCCTTCACGACTCGTTAGCCACCCGCAGGAGGATCGGCAGCGAACTCGTCGACCGCTACGCTGACGAGCGGGGTTGATCCGGCCGACGGCCGCAGGCGGGGGGACAGATGGACAACAGCGAGTCCGAGCGGCCCGCCTCCGCTCGCCGGCGCGGTGAGCTGGACACGCTGCGCACGCTCGTCGTGCTCGGCCTGGTCTTCTTCCACGCCGCGCTCGTCTTCGACCCGGACGACGACTTCTACGTCAAGAACGCCGAGACCACCGGCGCCATCACCGTCCTGGCCGGGTTCGGGGTGGTGTGGGCGATGCCCATGCTGTTCCTCGTCGCGGGCCTGGGCGCCCGGCACTCGATCCGCCGCCGGGGCCCCGGCGGCTTCGCCCGGGAGCGGCTGCTGCGCCTCGGTGTCCCGCTGGTCCTCGCGACGCTCACGCTGCTCCCGCTCCCCCAGTGGCTGCGGCTGCGCGCCGCCGACCCCGGCTACCACGAGTCGTACGGGCGCTTCTGGCTGCGCTTCCTCACCGTCCACCCGGACCCGGCCGACTTCCCCTTCGTCCTCGAAGGGCGCCACTTCGAGACCGGCCACCTGTGGTTCGTCGTGCTCCTGCTCGCCTTCTGCCTGCTGCTCGCGCCGGTGGCGGCGGTGCTCGGGACCGGCTCCGGGCGCGCCGCCACCGCGCTGGGGCGCAGGCCCGGTCTGCTGCTCCTGCCCGCGCTGCCGCTCGCCGCGATCAACGCGCTGCTGGGCATGGAGGAGGGCTTCGCGGGCTGGAACCGCTGGGCGTACCTGCTGTTCTTCCTCTACGGCTACGCGCTGGCCGACGACGAGCGGATCCGTGCCGCGATGCGCCGCCTCGCCGTACCGGTCGGGATGCTCGGGCTGGCCCTGTTCGCGGGGACCGCGCCGGGGTTCGTGGCGGGGGACGACCCGTTCACTGCCTGGACCCCGTTCGCGCTGTCCACCCGCGCGATGTTCGGGGCGGCGGGGTGGTGCTGGGTGGTGGCGATCCTCGGCCTGCTGGACCGCCCCCGCGCCCGCGCCCACCCCCGCGCCCACCCGGGGCCCCGGCCCGCGCGCCCTGGCCAGCCGGTCCGGGACTACCTCGCGGTCGCCGCGCTGCCGCTGTATGTGCTGCACCAGCCGGTGGTGGTCGCCTTCGCGTACGGGGTGGTGGGCTGGTCCGCGCCGATCGCGGTCAAGTACGCGGCCATCGTGGCGGGTTCGCTCGCGGTGATCCTGGTGGTGTACGAGTTCGCGATCCGCCGGACGCGGGTGACGCGCTTCCTGTTCGGAATGCGCTCCCGCGAGGGCCGTCAGGGCACGACGGTGTAGCTCAGGTCCTTCGCCGTCAGTGAGCTGGGCTCCAGACGGAGCCATGTCGTGCCGCGCCGCGCCGGATCGTCGTGCAGATAGTGAGTGAAGCGTGCGTCCCATCGCGATTCGTCCGCGCCCAAGTAGCGAGTGAGCTTGCGCCGGCCTCGCCCGACATCGAAAGGCACGAGTTCCGCGCGGCCCCGGGCGATGACCTGTCGGACAAGGCCCGTCGCCAGCTCGCATTCGTCCACCACGAGCGCGACGGCCGGGTCGGCCCTGACCCGCTCGTACAACCTGGCCCATGGTCCGGTCAGGATCCAGAAGGCGCCCTCTTCCCACAGGAACCACACCGGGCGCACCGTGGGCCCGTGGGTCGCCACGCGCGCGGTGAGCGGCTTGTGCAGGAAGGTATCCACATCGAACGGATGAACTGCCATGGCCTCATCTTCCGGGGCCGGGGGCCTCTTGCACACCGCCCTTCGACCTAGGTCGAAGGCCGGTGTGTCCGCACGGCGGCGCGAGGGGCCGGTGGCGGCAGGCGCCACCGGCCCTGAGGGTCACCGCTCGGAGGCGTCCGGCCCGGCGCTCCGGGTGATCCGGTACCGGGCGGTGTTCTCCGCGCCGTCCGCCGCGTGTTCGGCCTCGCCGGTGGTCCACCGCCGGAAGCCCGCCTTCTCCAGGACGCGGACGGAGGCGGGGTTCGACAGCTCCACGCCGGCGCTCACGGTGTGCACCTCGGGCGCGGTGAGGGCGAACTCCGCCAGGGCCCGGGCGGCCTCGGTGGCGTAGCCGCGGCCGCGGCGGGACGCCACGATGCCGTATCCGAGTTCCACGACGCCCTCGCTGGGCGGCCAGAACAGCCCGAGCGAGCCGACCACCAGGCCGGTGTCGCGCTCGACCACCAGCCGGTGGCCGTACGCGCCGAGCCACTGCGGGTTGTGCTCGAAGAGGCCCGCGATCACCCGGTCGCCCTCGGCGGGGAAGTCGTCCGCCCAGCCCTCGGGCCGGTCGCCACCGAGGACCGCGGTGGCCTCGGCGGTGGTCCAGGGCCGGAGGATCAGACGCTCGGTGATCAGATCGGCGGGGGGTGGTGTGGAGGGTGCGGACGCGGAGGGCGTCGAAGGCACGGAAGGTACGGAAGAAGAAGACACGTGTCACTCCTGGTCGTTGAACGACCGGACCGCGCTGAGCTGTCAGGCGGACCGGACAAGGGCATGCCGATGAGGGCCGACGGCGGCCATAGTCATCAACCTCCCTGATCCGGTGATCACGCGCACTCGCGCCGGGGTGACCCTAGCAACCCCTCCCCGTCATGACAACGGGCTTACCGACTTCGGCTCGTCAGGGTGCCAGTGCAGCGCGCAGTCTTTCGTACGTGGGAGCCAATCGGCGCAGACCGGCTGCGAGCGCCTTGTCGTCGCCCGACACGAGCGGCCCTTGCAGGCCAACCGACGATACGGGACTGCTCTGCGGCGACGGCCGCGCCCGCGTCGAACCGCAGCTACGCGCGGAAGGCGGAACACTTCCTCGCTTCGCCGGCTTCGCCGCAGCCTTCATCGACCAACGCGAACGCACCGGGCGACGGAGTTCGGGTAAATCAATGGAGTCTCACTCCCGTGTCCCGCTACCGTGCTCCCGCCCACAGCCCTCCAGTCAAGGACATGCCGGTGTACAGCAAGTGAGACTCCCCAAGCGCTGATCCGTCGCGCGTCGCCCCTGTGCGCCGTGCTCCTTTCCGCTGCGGTCTTCTCACTGGAACTGGTGTATCTCTGTGTCCGAAAACTGGATGATCCTGCCCACCCACCTGCCGGTCGTTCGCCGTCGAACCGACCGCCCGGCCTGGCAGTCGCCGTACGGTCCGCCGCCGCACCGGACACATCGCGGCCGGTGGGCGCCCGTGCCGGGGTGGTCCGGGTCTCGGCCCGCTTCGCGGGGTGGAAACCTGTGCGGCCGCCGCTGACAGGATGAGGCCATGGCGAAATCTCAACCGATCAACTACGTACGGGTCGCTGAAGTCCTCACCGAGCTGGGCCTGATCACCTCGGAGACGGCTCAAGGCGTCATAGACCGGTTCGGCGACCTCGCGTACGGCGCACTGAAACCGGGCCATGAGATCGCCGGCTCGCTGGAAGACTTCGGCGTGGCCGTGTCCATCCACGCCGAAGACGTCGACTTCGCCGACCACCACTACGAATGGCTCCTGGCAGAAGCCGCAGCCCTCACCGGAGGCAAGGTCACCGTCGACAACTACCGCTTCGAGAAGGAGGACCCGGACGACGAGGACGCCGGTCGCGGGACGATGTACTTCGAGCGCAATGGCAAGGAGCTTTCCTTCTCCGTAGAGCAGGAGTCGAACGACTACCTCGACATGGGCGCCGCCCAGGCCGCCATCGAGGCGCTCAGCCCCGACGACGACCCCCGCTCCTTCCGCTGCGTCGACAGCGGCCCCTACACCCTCGGGTACGACGACGTCATGGTCCTGGCCACCGCCGAACAGCGCGAAGGGCTCACCCGGCACCTCGGCATCACCTTCCGCGAACCGTGGTGAGACGACTCCCCGGTGGGACAAGTCACCGCGCACTGAAGCCGTGAACGGTGCCTACGCGTGGTCCAGCAGCCGGCCGGTGTAGTGACGGATGTCGTCCGGGTCGCCGCCGAGCCCCCCGCCCACTCGGCCGGCGCCTGCGGCGAGGCGGCGGCCAGGGCGGGCGCGGCTCCCCTGCGGTTGCTCGGTCCGGCAGGCGTACCTCCGCGCCTTCCGCACTCTGCTCCACAGCGGAAACCCGGCGGCCGTGGGAATCGCGCTCGACTACTTCGAGAGCTGGCAGGGGCTGGACCACTGTTGCGGTGAGTATGGGACAACGACACGCCATGCCATCGGCGTGTCGTTGTCTCGTACTCACCGCAAACCGGAGCGGACCCACACCCCAGACACCAAGCAGTACGGCACCTCAGCGGGACCAGGGAGCTGAGCGGTCGCGGTGCAGCGGACACTCGCAGGGCGGGAACTGCCTGGACTGCAAGGGGGCGAGCTTGTCCTTGACCATCACGATCACCTTGCCCAGCTCTTGGGTGACCTCGCCGGTCTCCGGGGACACGCGGTAGACCCGCATCGTCATCCGGGGACCGTCGGGCTCGGCCTGCGTACGGCGGGAAATCCCCTTGCGGCGGGCGGAGGCGCGCTCGGTAGGTTGGTCCATGTCGACCTGTGTCCTTCCTTCAGGTTGGCCCGCCCCGGGACCGCGCGCACGGTCGCCGGGGCTTACTTCTCCCAGGGCCAATTACGTTGCGTGCGCTCATCGTTGCGCTCCGAGACGTAAGCTGGAAAGAGGCCAGTGGTCCCGGTCACACCGCGGGACCAGGAGGGATGGACCCATGACGTTCCAGCCACGCGAACTCTTCCCCGACCGCTCCGCGCGCGACCTGTTCGGCGCGGAGATCCGCCGCCACCGCGAGAAGGCGGACATGTCGCTGCGGCGGCTGTCGGAGGTGCTGAACTACAGCAAGTCGCACCTCGCGCGAATCGAGGCGGCGGAGTGCCTTCCGTACGACGACCTTCCGGCGAAACTGGACGCGTGTTTCGGGACGGACGGGATGTTCGCGAGACTGTACGCGCTCGCGAAGAACGAGCCGTTTCCCCGCAAGTATCGGCGGATGATCGAGCTTGAGAGCCGAGCGGCCATCATCGAACAGTACGTCGGCGCCACCTTCCCGGGCCTGCTGCAAACCGCTGAACTCGCCGAGCACTCGTTGCGCTCTGGATTCCCCCACGCCCCCGACGCGGAGATCCAGGCCATGGTCAAGGCTCGCATCGATCGACAGGTGTTGCTGGCGCGGGCCAAGCCGCCGCGTTGCTGGTTCGTTCTCGACGAGGCCGTACTGCGCCGCCCGGTCGGCGGACCAGCGGTGATGCGTGACCAGCTGTCGTCTCTACTTGAGCGCGGGACGCAGTCCCACGTCACCATTCAGGTGTTGCCCTTCACTGCGGGCGGGCACGCCGAGGCAGGCGGTTCACTGACCCTCTTCACGACCCCCGGCGAGCCGCCGGTGGCATACGACGAGAGCAGCCAGTCCGGATTGATCGTCGAGGATCAGGGGGATGTCGCACAACGCAGGGAGAACTACGATCTGCTCAGGGCCATGGCCCTCTCGCCCCGCGACTCCGAGGCGATGATCCGAGCCGTGATGGAGGACTGGACCCCATGCCAACCACCCCGGACCTGAGCGTTGCCGCGTGGCGTAAGAGCAGCTACAGCAACAACAACGGTGGCAACTGCGTCGAGGTCGCCGACAACCTCCCCGGCCTCGTCCCCGTCCGCGACTCCAAGGACCCCGACGGCCCCGCCCTCATATTCCCCGCGGGATCCTGGAGCGCGTTCATAGCCACCCTCAAAGCGCCGACCGCTTGACGCGGCTGGCATCAACCTCCAGACCGACACATCGAAAGGATCTCCCGGCCCCGCTCCTCGGTGATCATCTCGGCGAGCGCGGGGTCGGCGAACAGCACCACGGGGGCGATGTGGTCCTCATGCAGCGGACGCCATAGCCGTATCGCCTCCTTCAGTTCGGGCCAGGCCTCGTCAATGAGCTGTTGCTGGCGCTCGCGTGTCCGGTCGTATGCCCCGAAGGGGTCATGCGCTTCGAAGTCGGTCGGCACGCCGTCCTCCGATTCCTCGCTCATGAGGACCGCGGAGGCGGTCAGGGTCGGCATCGTCACGCGCATGGCCGGCTGGCCGTCCACCCAGACCTCCTCGTAGGTGGCGTTCTGCCGCTGCTGCTCGT
Source organism: Streptomyces sparsogenes subsp. cuspidosporus (assembly GCF_039532705.1). Taxonomy (NCBI): domain Bacteria; kingdom Bacillati; phylum Actinomycetota; class Actinomycetes; order Kitasatosporales; family Streptomycetaceae; genus Streptomyces; species Streptomyces sparsogenes. Next base: position 79,156 of record NZ_BAAASD010000016.1, read on the forward strand.
ACGGGTCCGGGACCTGGAACGCGGGGTCGGCGGCCAGCCGGTCCAGGATGTGGTGGACAGCGGCGTCGAATTCCGGGTTGCCGAAGGAGAGCCGGAAGTCAGGGGCGGCGCGGCGGGCCTCATGGTCGGCGAGGAGTGACTGAAGCCATTCCGGGCCGTTCTCCTTGGAGAAGCGCAGCGTCGACCAGCCGTGTGGCAGATCGCGCGTGCGGTCCTCCTCGAAGACAAGGGGCAACAACTCGGGGACGAACAGGACGTGTTGCAGGATGTCGGGGTGGTGTGCGTAGTCCACGACACGACTGATCTCGGCCTGCTGCTCGCCGCCGCCGAGCATGGTCAGCATCTGGAACCGCAGAAGCAGAGCCCGTTCGTTGCCGAATTCCTCCGCATCGTCCAGCACCTTCAGCGGGCCCTCAATCTCACCACCGAGGACGGCGAGCCGGGCCTCTTCCACCTTGGTGTCCCAGCGGTCCTTGGTCTCCCCTTCCGGCTGCCGCAGAGCGTGGAACGACTTGTACTGGTCGTACATCAACTCGTAGAAGGACTCGTACGGCTCCAGCCCCTCCCCCGACCAGGAAGCGAGCCAGTAGGCGGTCCACTCCCCGCGCTCATTCACATCCTCGGGGTCGAGGAAGACATCCGCCGCGTCACCCTCCAGTGAGACGAGCAGAGAACGCCGCAGCACCTCCGCCTCGTTGATCACATCGGGGTCCTCTTCCTCCTCCTCCCCGTCCGCGTTGTCCTCCGCGAGTTCGTCATAGATCTCGATCAGGTACGACCGGTCGGTATCGGCCAGCCACTCCAGCTCAGCCGTTCCGGCCAGCCGGTAGAGGAAACAGCCCGCGTCCCGCCACCCGTTGGTCACCGCCAGGAATTCGCGAAGCGACGGCGGCAGGGTGCGGCCCAGACGGGCCTCGGCCGCCGCGATCTCCTCCTCGCTCGCCGGGGCGAAGCCGAGCCAGCGGTCACGCACCACGGCCTCGTCCAGCTCGCCGTCCTTCTCGGGGTCATGGCTGTCGATCCACTCCTCGCTCCACTGCCGGAGGAACGGACGCCACTGCTCGCGGTTCACCGATGTGCTCCCTCATCTCGAGGCCACTGCGACGGAACAAGAACAGCACAGGGCTACGACAACGAGGCGTGCCCGCTGCGCCGCCGCCGACGTCACACGGTGACGGTGCGCACCATCACCGCGGACGCTCTCTGCGGGTCCGGACGTCGCGGTAGACGTACGTGGCCACGGTCAACGCCGCCGCCAGGTAGAAGAGCCACATCCCGAAGCGGAGCGCGTCGGTGTCGCCGTAGAAGTAGGAGCTGGACGAGACCGGGCTGACCAGCAGGACGCAGCCGGCGGTGACCACCACGCCCGCGTAGCCGGTGAGCCGCGTCACGGCCCTGGAGCCCGGCGTGAGCACTGCGGCCATCGCCAGGACGGTGACCAGTCCCACGAAGACACCGAAGGCCGGGCCGCGGCCCTGCGCGCCGAATGACTGGATGACGGTCGCATCTCCCCCGCAGGCGACTTCCGCCGCCAGCGCCGCCAGTGCGTAGTTCCCGCAGGAGGAGTAGCCGGGAAGGAACATGACGAGCGCCAGCAGCGTGAACAGCGCCGAGGGGCCTGCCAGCCGTTCCAGCGTGCCACCCCGCGTCGGACGCGGAGGCTTCGGCGGCTTCGAGGGCACCGCGGACGCGCGCAGCAGTGTGGCGCACTCGGCCGCCGTGGGCCGCTGGTCGGGAAACGGGGAGGTCATGCGGGTGAGCAGGTTCAGCAGCGGCTCGGGGACGGCGGCCCGGGCCTGGGGGGTGAGCTGCGCGGCGGGGAGGCGGTGGCCGGTGAGTTTCTCGGCCAGGACGAGGCCGAGCGCGTAGATGTCCGAGGCGGGCGTGGCGGCGCGGCCCTGGAGCTGCTCGGGGGCCAGGTAGGCGGGGGTGCCGAAGATCTTGCCGGTGGTGGTGGCGGTACGGGTGAGGGAGTTGTCGTCGCGGGCGATGCCGAAGTCCATCAGCACGGTGCGCCCGTCCGCGCAGATCATGATGTTGGCGGGCTTGACGTCCCGGTGGACGATGTTCGCCTCATGGATGTGCGCGAGCACGTCCGCAAGGCGCGCCCCGGTCTCGGCGACCGAGTCCACCTGCGCCGTCTCCCAGGTGGCGCCGTTCAGCAGCTCCATCACGAGGTAGGGCAGGATGTGGCCCTCGTGGTCGATCGTTCCGGCGTCATGCACGGTGACGATGCTGCCGTGGTGGAGCGAGGCGAGCGTCCGTGCTTCGCGGGCGAACCGCTTGGCCGCCTCCGGGTATCGCATGACGCCGGTGACGAACTTGATGGCGACCCGCCGGCCGAGAGTGTGGTCCAACGCCTCCCAGACCTCGGCGAACCCGCCCGTTCCCAGCATCTCCTGTACGTGGTAGCGGCCCCCGACAGTCATGCCCCCGCGCACCTGATGCCTCCACAAGCCGCCGTGATGCCACCTCAGTCGATGTGTTCGGCCAAATCTAGCCGTTCCTCCCGGTCTCCGCGGGCGGTCACCGGAGCGAAGGGTCGGTGGAGCCGCCGTCCAGGTAGTGGAAGCCGGGGCGCGGGTGCATCAGGAAGTCGTGGTGCGAGATGTTCCACGCGTACGCGCCCGCCAGCGCGAAGGCCACCCGGTCCCCCACCCGCAGCCGCGCGACCGGCACGCGCCGGGCGAGGACGTCTTTGGGGGTGCACAGCTGGCCGACGAGGGTCACCGGCTCGTCCCGGACGCCGGGGCGTGGCCAGGGGCGGGTCCAGGGGGCGGCGGGGAGCACGGTGAAGGGGTGGTTGTGGCCCTTGGCGGCGGGGGTGCGCAGGTGGTGGGTGCCGCCGCGCAGGACCGCGAAGGCCTCGCCGCCGCTGTGCTTGAGGTCGAGGACTTCGGTGAGGTACCAGCCGCAGTAGACGGTCAGCGCCCGGCCGGGCTCGATCCGCAGGGTGAGGTCCGGGTTCCGCCGGGCGATGCCGGCCATGCCCGTGCCGTACGCCGCCCAGTCGAAGCGGGTGTCGGGGCGGGAGTAGTCGACGCCCATGCCGCCGCCGACGTTGACCTCGGTGAGCCGCAGGCCGTGGCGGGTGGCCAGGTGGCGCGTCCAGTCGGTGACTCGGCCGGCGACCGCGAGGAGGGCGGGGGCGTCGAGGCCGCTGGCGAGGTGGGCGTGGATGCCGCGCAGCCGGAGGGGGCCGCCGCCGGGGGCGAGCAGGGGGAGGCAGCGTTCGGCGATCAGGTCGGGGTCGAGGCCGAAGGGGCTGGGGCGGCCGCCCATGGCGAGGGCGGCGGCGCCCAGGGCCTCGTCGGCGAGCGGGAGATTGACGCGCAGCAGGACGTCGGCCGTGCGGCCCGCTTCCTCGGCGAGGGCGGCCAGGTGGCGCAGCTCGTGCTCGCTCTCGACGTGGAAGCGCGCCACGCCCGGCTTCAGCGCGCGACGCAGCTCGGCCTCGGTCTTGCCCGGCCCCCCGAACGCCAGCGGCGGGCCGGGGACGGCCTCGCGGACGTGCCTCAGCTCGCCGCCGGAGGCGACCTCGTAGCCGGTGACGTGGGGGGCGAGGGCGCGCAGGATCTCCGGGGCCGGGTTGGCCTTCGCGGCGTAGTACAGCTCGACGGCGGGCGGCAGGGCGGCCCGTACGGCCCGCGCGTGTTCGGCGAGGGCGGGGAGGTCGTAGACGTAGGCGGGGAGGTCGTCGCCGGTGAGGGTGTCGGCGAAGGCGGCCACGCGGGGGGTGAGCGTGGTGAGGGCAGTGTCGGCGGGGGTGGTGGCGGGCTGGGTGGTCATCGGGGGCTCCCGGGGGCGATGACGCGGGCCGCCTCGGACAGCAGGTCGGAGGCGAGCGGGCTGGCGACGCGGACGTACCCCGCGTGGCGGTCGGCCTGGCGGGCCCAGCGGGTGAGGAGGTTGGCCTTGGCGGGCAGCGGGACCCCCGCGAGCAGGGCGCGCAGGGCGGGCGGGTGGTCGTGTGCCGCGCCCCGCTCGGCCAGGACGCGGCGGACCGCCGACCACAGCTGGGGCTCCAGGCGGGGGTGGCGGTCGGCGAGGGCGGCCAGCGTCTCGGCGACGTGGTTGACCAGCAGGCAGTACACGACGCGGTCCCAGCCGCGCTCGCGATCGTAGGTGAGTGGCCCGGCCACGGCGGGGGGCAGCGCGGCGAGGGCCGCCGCGTGGTGTTCCGGCAGCAGCTTGGTGCCTTCGAGGTCGCGGAAGAGGACCTGGCGCGGCAGCCCGGAGGGATCGACGCCGACGACGACGTTCTGGAGGTGGGGTTCGAGGACCACGCCGTGGTCGAAGTACGCGGCCAGGACGGGCGGCACGAGCAGCTCCAGATACGCCTCCCACCAGGCGAGCGCGTGTGCGGGCCCGGTGTCGCCGAGGAGCTGGGCGACCCGCGCCCCGCCGGGCGCCGGGTACTCGTCGGCGACGGCGGCCGCGAGCAGCCCGGTGAGTCCGGGGCGCAGCCGGGCGGCGAGGCCCTCGCGCACGATCACCCCGAAGCCCTCGGTCAGCTCCCGCTCGCCGCCGAGGTCCAGGGTCCGGTAGGCGGGTTCGCGCAGCAGCGCGGCGCCCGGGAAGCGGGCGGCCAGGTCGGCGGCGACGGGCTCCAGCAGCCGGGTCAGGGCGACCGCGCCGGACAGCTCGTATTCGGCGTTCTTGCGCAGGCAGTTGGTGATCCGGACGTTGAGGCTGAACTTCAGGAAGTCCCGGCCGTCGTAGAGCGTGCGGACGGAGGCGGTGGGCGCGAAGTCCCGGCCGCCGGGGCCGAGGTCCAGCACATCGCCGCGTGCGATCGCCGCCCGCAGGGCGGGGTGGTCGCGCAGCAGGGCGTACTGCCAGGGGTGCACGGGCAGCAGGCGGTAGCCGTCGGGCACGGGACGCTGCCGGTCCAGCGGCGCGAGGGCGCCGTCGGACGCCGACTCCTCGCGTACGTGCGCCCGCCGTACGGCGAGGTGGTGCAGCGGGAAGCGGGCGCCGGTCTCGGGCGCGAAGCGGGCCCACGAGTCGGCGTCGCCGGAGCGGGCCTTGGGGGTGGGGTGAAAGCGGTGGCCGAAGAGCAGCGACTGCTCGGAGGCCAGGTAGGCCTGGTCGGGGTGGGAGGCCTGGTCGGGGGCGTCGGCCTGGTCGGGGGTGTCGGCCTGGTCGGGGGTGTCGGGGGTGTCGGGGGTGTTCGCAACGCCGTGGGGGACGGCGCGCTCGCGGCTCTCCAGAGCCGCCGTGACGCCCGCGTGGCTGGAGGCCACCTGCTCCAGGAACTCGTCGTTACGCACACCGGTGCGCAGCCGCAGCTCCCGGTGGATGTACTCGGCGAGCGCGCGCCAGGACACCTCGGCCCACGCGCCGTCCCGCTCCTCGGTGACCGGCCCGGTGAACCGGTGCGCCCCGATGAGGGAGGTGCGGCGCAGGGCGACCCGCAGCAGCACGCCGCAGCGGGGCAGCCGCAGCCGCAGGTGGCCGTCGGCCACGACGGTCTGGTGCTCCGGCCCGGACACCTCGCGGAGCAGGCAGTTGAGGAGGGTGTGGGCGACGACCCGGTCGGCGAGGCGGACCACGGCGGCGGTGGTAGCGGCAGCGGTGGCGGTATCGGCGGAGGTGTCGGTGGCGGCGCCGGTATCGGCGGCGGAGGTGGTCATGAGGCGGCTCCAGCGGGTGCGGAGGAGGGTACGGGGCGGGCTGGGCGCGGGGCGCTCACCGGCCGCCGTCCGGCAGGAGGTAGTTGGGCCCGGTGACGTAGTGCTTGTTGATGTCGGCGGCCCCGGAGCGCTGCTTGGTGAGCAGACTGCCCGCGGTGACCATGGCCTTGACCGGCAGCCGGTCCGCGTCCAGGACCCGGGCCCGCAGCACGGCGCCGGGCGCGTCGGGCCGGTCCCCCAGCCGGTCGATGGCTTCGGCGAGCCGGTCGCGTATCAGCCGCAGCAGCGTGGCGAGCGGGGCCCGGCCGAGCCGGGCGAGTTCGAAGGCGAGGGCGCCGGCGCACAGGTGCACGGTGATGGTGGCGAAGACGTCGGCGACCGGGCCGTCGCCGTCGGTGCGGATCCGGGGGTCGTCGAATCCGGCGAGGAGGCGTGCGGCTTCGGCACCGCCGAGGGCGTCGGCCAGCCGGGCGGGGTGGACGCGCGGGCCGTCGTGGTCCTTGAGGAGCAGCCGCAGCCGGGGGCGGCCGTGCGCCTCGTCGAGGACGAGAGAGGTGTTCTGCTGGTGGGACTCCAGGGCGAGGCCGTACGCGAAGAGGGTGGTGTGCGCCTCGAACAGGACCGTCAGATAGGCGTCGAGGAGCGCGAGCAGGTCGCCGCCGTAGTAGCGGGCGGCGAGGGCGTCGGCGACGAGGGCGCGGGGGTCCGCGCCGGGCGCGGGGGCGAGCAGCGCCGCCAGGGGCACGACCTGGCAGCCGTCGAGGCCGGGCGGACAGCGCCGCACCAGCGTGGCCAGGAACTCGTGCCCGGCGTGCAGATACGTGCGCTCGTCGGCGAGCAGCACGGTCCGGGACACGCGCGGCTCGCGGCCGAGCACCGCCGCCGTGAGCCGCTGCCCCGCCGCGCCGTCGGCCAGCGTGCCGGGCTTGATGGTGCGGCGGTTGCGCGCGCCCAGGGTGGCGGTGGCGAGCGGGAGTTTGAGGTGGGTGAGCGGGTCGTCGGTGACGGCGACGGTACGCATGGACAGGGTGGGCCGTACGTCGAGCCAAGGGGCCTCGGCGAGGCGGGCCCGGCCGGTGAGGTGGGTGGCGCGCAGGGCCAGCGCCAGCGGGCGGCCCGCGCTCAGCGGGTGGACGGGCAGCGCCAGATGGCTGTCGTCCAGCCCGGCCGGCAGGCCGAGCGCCCCGGGCGTGGGCCACCAGTCGGGCAGCCCGTCCGGGTCCCCGGCGACCGCCTCGCGCGGGAGGGCGACCCAGCGCAGCGCGAAGGAGGGGTGGAACTCGGGGGCGTGGCCGCGCTGTTCGGCGTCGCTCAGCGCGATGCGGGTGCGGCCGGTGGGGTAGACGGGGTGATCGCGGAAGGCGGCCAGTGTGTCGTACGCGAGCGAACCGCGCACCCCCGCCCACTGCTCGGCGGGCCTGTCGCCGTACGCGGCGACCAGCCTCTCCACGACGCCCGGCCGGACGCGGGCGTGCAGCCGCATGGCGTCCAGCGCGCGGCGGCACTCGACGGCGAAGGCGTCGTAGAGCCCCCGGTCGGCGGGGTCGGCGGCGTGGCGGAGCCGGGCGAGGACGGCGTCGAGGCGGGTGAGAACGGTGGCGCCCGGCGGGGCATACGACCTGGCGTCGGCCGCGCCCGGCGGCCGGGCGCCGGACGCGGCCCCCTCCGAAGCGCGGGCCGGCGCGTCGCCACCGCGAGCGGCCGGGGGGCCGGGGCGGTGGGCCTCCGGGAGCAGCCGCGCCGGGCGGCGGGTTCGGATCTCGCACTGGAAGCCGTCCGGTTCGACGGGGAGCGCCACTGTCGTGCCGTCCGTGAGGGGCATCCGCAGCCAGTCGCCGTCGGGACTGCGTACGGTCCGGGCGCGGCTGCGCAGCCCGTACGCGTCCTCCCTCAGCAGCGCGTCGAGCACCCGCGCCAGCAACTCCTCCTCGAAGGCGTCCGCGTCCCCGTTCCCGTTCCCTTCGCCGCCCGTGTGGCTCATGGCGCGATCACCCACCGATTGGCCGCCAGGAACCCGGCGACCGCCTGGTCGATCCGCCGCTGGTCGGTCCCGGTGGCGCGGAGCACGCCGAGGAAGTCGCGGTTGGTGCCGTAGAGCGGGTGTTCCTCGCCGATGGCGCGCAGCGGGCGGTAGTCCAGCCGTACGCCGTCGCGGTCGCTGACGCTCGCGGCGGGGGCGTCGGTGAGGCGGCCGCCGCGGTCCGCCATGACGTATTCCATGCGCACCCTGCCGTCGGTGCGGGCGCCGAGGTCGGCGGGGAGGGGCTCGCCGAGGTGGGTGCGGAGGATGTGGTCGAAGAGCGGGATGTCGAGGAGGTCGGCGAGGACGAGGTCGCACTGGTCGCCGATGGCGCGGTAGTTGACCTCGATGATGCGGGCCCGTTCGCCCTGGACGACGTACTCGGTGTGGCAGGCCCCGAAGCCCACGCCGAGCGCCCGCAACTGCTCCAGCACCTGGCCGGTGTGGGGCTCGGGCGGGGCGGGGAGCAGTTCGAGGCGTTCCTCGATGAAGTGCGGGGGCGGGGAGATCTCGGTGCGGAAGGCGGCGAGCGCGTGCAGGGTGTGGCCGTCGCCGAGGGTTTCCAGGGTCTGCAGCGGCCCGTCGAGGAACTCCTCGACGACCAGGTGCGCCTCCGGCCGACGGGCGCGTATCTCGCGGCAGCGCCGGTCGAGTTCGCGGGCGTCGGCGACAAGCACGACGTCCTCGCTGGCCACGCCCTCGCGAGGCTTGAGGACGCAGGGGTAGGGCACGCCGGGTGCGGCGAGGCGGGGGTGGTCGGAGGGGTCCTGGCCGGGGGCCAGCTCGGCGCACCAGAGGGTGTCGGCGCGGGTGGCGGCGAGGCTTCGGCGCAGCTCGGCCTTGTTCTTGGTGCGCAGGGCCGCCCGCCAGTCCTTGCCGGGGAGGCCGAAGTAGTCGGCGGCGAGGGCGGCCTGGACCTGGAGGTGGTCGCTGTTGGTGAAGATCGCGGCGGGGCGGCTCGCCGGGTGGTCCGGGGCGCGGGCCGAGATACGGCCGATGACCTCGCGGAAGTCCCGTACGTCGCAGTGCGCGATGTCCAGTTCGGGCAGCTCGCCACCCGCCGCGGCGTGCCGGTCGTAGGCGCGCCGGTGTGCGTCGGGCTGGTCGGTGAGGAGGGTGACGGCGAGGCCGAGCCGGGCCGCGGCGGGGAGGAAGCCCTCGGTGACGGAGTCGGTGGGGTTGAGGGCGAGGAGCTGGAGGTTTCCCCGCCGCCCGCGGGTGGATGGGCCGGGTGCGGTGCGCCCGGCAGCGGCCCGTGCGGGCAGGCCGAATGCCCCGTCTGGATCATTCTCGTTCACGGGCTGAGATTAGGTTAGGCATGCCTTACATCGCCAATTCGCCTCACCCGTCTGCCCGTTTGTGCCTGATTCGCCGTCAACCTCAGTTGGCGGCCAACGCCCGGCCCGGCGGCCCGCGCTCAGCCCGGCAGGCCGATGCGGCGGTGGCGGGCACGGCGGGCGGCCAGCCGCTCCGCCTGGTCCTGGGCGCGCAGCGTGGCGAGCTCGGCGCCGAGGGTGGCGCCGAGGCGGGCGAGGAAGGCGTCGTCGCGCGAAGGGTATTCGGGGTGCTCGGGGCCCTCCGCCGCCGCGTCCTGGGGCTCCTCCTCCACGATGCGGTCCACGATGCCGTGGGCGAGCAGGTCGGCGGAGCGCACACCCTGCCGGTCCGCCGTCTCGTACGCCCGCTCGGTGGTCCGGTAGAGGATCGCGGAGGCCCCCTCCGGGGGCAGCGGGGACAGCCAGGCGTGGCGCGCCGCGAGCACCCGGTCGGCGGGGAGCAGTGCGAGCGCGGCGCCGCCCGCGCCCTGGCCGAGCAGCAGACAGAGGGTGGGCGCGGGCAGGGTCACCATGTCGGCCAGGCAGCGGGCGATCTCGCCGGCCAGACCGCCCTCCTCGGCCTCGCGGTTCAGGGCCGCGCCCGCGGTGTCGACGACGGTGAGGAGCGGGAGGCCGAGTTCGGCGGCGATGCGCATGCCGCGGCGCGCGGTGCGCAGCCCCGCCGGGCCGAGCGGCTGCCCTTCGCCGGGCCCGTCGGCCGCCGCGCCGCCGTGGCGCGCGGCCCGGTCGTGTCCGAGGACCACGCACGGCGTCCCGCCGACGCGGGCGAGCGCGAGCAGCAGCCCGGGGTCGTGCTCGCCCGCGCCCGTACCGCTCAGGGGGCTCACGTCCGCGGCGGCGGCGCGCAACAGGTCCCGCAAGCCGGGCCGCTCGGCCCGCCGCGACCGCCGGATCGAAACCTCGGCCCCTGGCCCGCCCCGCCCGGAACCGCTCCCCACGGAGGCCGCCCCCGCGCCGCCCGGGGCCGCGCCGGGGGCGGGGCCCTCCGGCCCCGTTCCCGGGGCCGTTCCCGGGGTTGCCCCGGCGGGAGGGCCGGGCGGCGCTGCCGCCGGGCCGGCCCCGTCCTCACGCGTCACAGGGGCAGCGCCCCCGCACAGCACCCTGAGCACCCGCGCCGCCACCTCCGACAGCCGCTCGGCCGGGAGGACCGCGTCGACCAGGCCGTGGGCCATCAGGTTCTCCGCGACCTGGACGCCCGCCGGGAACTCCTCCCCGTACAGCGCCTCGTGGACGCGGGGGCCCATGAAGCCGATGAGCGCGCCCGGTTCGGCGGCGGTGACGTGGCCCAGGGAGCCCCAGGACGCGAGTACGCCGCCCGTCGTCGGGTGGCGCAGGTGGACGAGGTAGGGCAGGCCGGCGGCCTTGTGGTCGGTGATCGCCGCGGCCACCTTCACCATCTGCAGGAAGGCGACCGTGCCCTCCTGCATCCGCGTCCCGCCGGACGCGGGGGCCGCGAGCAGCGGCAGGCGCTCCGCCGTCGCCCGCTCCACGGCGCGCACCAGCCGCTCCCCCGAGGCCACGCCGATCGAGCCGGCGAGGAAGCGGAACTCGCAGGCCACGACGGCCACCCGCCGCCCCTCGACACGGCCCTCGCCCGTGACGACGGACTCGTCGAGGCCGGTGCGCTCGCGGGCCCGCTCCAGGTCGGCCCGGTAGGCGGGGTCGTCCGTCGTGATGGCGACCGGCTCGTCCCAGCGGTGCCAGCTGCCGGGATCCACGACGGCCTCGATCAGCTGGAGGGCTGACGTGCGGGGGTGCGCTGCGCTCATGCTGACACCCTGCCACGACACACAGTCGATTCAATCCAACTCGGCATGTGCTAACTTTTCTTGGCATGTGCAGGGTTTCGCTATGACCACCTCGCCGCCGGGCAACGGGCCCGGCGACCTCGGCGACCTCAGCGGCGACGAACTGGTGCGGGTCCTGGCGACGCTGGCCAATCCGCACCGGCTGCGGGTCGTCGCGGCGCTCGCCCGGGAGCGGATGTACGTGAGCGAGCTGGCCCGCGCGCTGGGCATCAGCCGGGCGCTGCTCCAGGTCCACTTGCGCAAGCTGGAGGCGGCCGGGCTGGTGACGGCCCGGGTGGAGGTGTCCCAGGACGGCAAGGCCATGAAGTTCTACGAGGTCAACAGGTTCGCGATCGAGCTGACACCGGAGGCCGTCGAGGCCGCGGAGCGGACGCTGACCCCGCCGGGTGACGGCCCGGGCGGGGAGACGAAGGGATCGAAGTGATGGACGTACGCGAGTGGACCGAGGTGGTGGGGGCCTTCGGCCTCTTCGCCCTGGTCATCACCCTGCCCACGGTGATCATCTGGCAGTTCGCGGCGACCCGGCGCGCCAGGATCCAGGTGGTGCGGGAGCAGGAGTACCGCAAGCTCGCCGAGAGCGCGGCCGCCGCGCAGCAGGGCACGGAGGACCGGCTGAAGGAGATCAGCGAGCGCCTGGCGGAGATGCAGGGCCGGATGGAGTCGCTGGAGCGGATCCTCCAGACCGTCGAATAGACGTCAACAGACCTCAACGGACGTCGGACAGACGTCGCATAGGCGTCGGACAGACCGTCGAAACAGGCGGTCGCGCACCACACAGGCCCTGGGCCGTCGAGCGGCAACTCGACGGCCCAGATGAAGGAAGAAGCATCACCTCGCCCATGGGCGAGTTCTCACGGATACGTCCCCTACAGGGAAAGGACAGCAGCTCATGCTGCGCGAAAGCAAGTCGCGACAGAGAACGGACCGGCAAGAAACGGACGGTCCGAGTCCGGGCCCGGGAGGCGGCCGGGCCGCGCTCGTGGAGCGCGTCGCCGGCTGGTCCGTCCGCCATCGCGCCCTGGCCATCGTGGGCTGGTTCGCGCTGGTGGTCGTGGCGGTCCTGGCGAGCGCGGTCATCCCGGGCGAGATGGCGAGCAGCACCGACCCCGGCGGTTCCGGCCGCGCGGAGCGGGTGCTGGACGCGCAGCAGAAGTATCCGCGGCCTCAGGAGAACGTGCTCGTCCAGGCCCGGACGCCGGACGCGGCAGGGCGTTTCACGAGGAGTCCGGAGCTGCGGCGGGCCACCGAGGACCTGGTCGCGGCGCTGCGCCGCACCCCCGGCGCGGTGACCGCCGTCCGCTCCTCGCTGGAGCGCGACGGAAGCCGGCTGGTGTCGAAGGACGGCCGCTCCGGTCTGGTCACCTTCGAGGTCGCGGGGCCCGACGAGCGGACGGCCGAGCACTACGACGCGGCGACCGAGGCGGTGAGGGCCGTCCAGGCCCGTCACCCCGGGGTGCGGCTGGCGCAGGCGGGCGACAGGAGCCTGTCGAGCGTGGTGGACGAGGGCATCAAGGACGACTTCAAGCGGGCCGAGTTCTTCTCGCTGCCGCTCACCGTGGTCATCCTGCTGGTGGTGTTCGGCTCGCTGATCGCCGCCGCGATCCCGCTGCTGCTGGCGGCCACCACCGTCGTCGGCACCTTCGGCTTCCTCCAGGTGCTGGCCCACTGGGTGCCGGTGAACAGCGCCACGTCCTCCATGGTGCTGCTGATCGGCGTGGCGGTGGGCGTCGACTACTCGCTGTTCCATCTGCGCCGGGCCCGCGAGGAGCGCGCGGCCGGGCACGGGGTCGCGGAGGCGCTGCGGACCACGGCGCGCACCTCGGGGCGGGTGGTGGTGGTCTCGGGTCTGACGGTGATGCTGTGCCTGGGCGGGCTGCTGCTCACCGGTCTCGACAACTTCAAGGGCCTGACGACCGGCGCGGTGCTGGTGGTGGGGGTGGCGATGGTCGGTTCGGTGACCGTACTGCCCGCCCTGCTGGCCCTGTTGGGGCACCGGGTGGACAAGGCGCGGATCCCGTGGGTGGGCCGCCGCCGGACCGCGGCGGACCGGTCCCGGGTCTGGGCCGCGGTGGCCCGCGCGGTGGTGCGGCGGCCACTGGTGTGGGGCGGCTCGGCGGCGCTGGCGCTGCTGCTGCTCGCGCTGCCCGCGCTGGGGATGCGGCTCCAGGACGCGGCGGTCACCGACAGCCTGTCGCGGTCGGTGCCGACGGTGGACGCGGCGGCCCGGATGCAGGAGGCGTTCCCGGGCACCCCGGCCCCGGCGAGGGTGGTGATCTGGGGGAAGGATCCGGACGCCGTGGCCGCCCCGGCGGTACGGAAGGCCGTGGAGAGCCTGCACGGGCGGGCCGCGGCGAGCGGCGGGGCGCTGAACGAGCCGATCTCGACCGCGAGGGTCGGCCGGGCGCTGGTGGTGCGGGTGCCGCTGGCGAGCTTCGGCACCGACGAGACGGCGAACCGGGCGCTGGAGACGCTGCGGGAGCGGACGCTGCCCGCCGCCCTCGGCGACCTGCCCGGGATCGACTACGCGGTCTCCGGCAAGACGGCCTTCGCCTACGACTTCACCCAGCGGGTGACCGACCGCACGCCGTACGTCTTCGCGTTCGTGCTGGTGCTGGCCTTCGTGCTGCTGGTCGTCGCGTTCCGCTCGCCGGCCGTCGCACTGGTGTCGATCGTGCTGAACCTGCTGTCGCTCGGGGCCGCTTACGGGGTGCTGACCTGGGTGTTCCAGGACGGTCACCTGAGTTCGGCGCTCGGCTTCACCTCGTACGGCGGGGTGGTCGGCTGGCTGCCGCTGTTCATGTTCGTCATCCTCTTCGGGCTGAGCATGGACTACCACATCTTCGTGCTCAGCCGGATCCGCGAGCGCCGGCTCGCCGGGGCCCAGCTGCGCGAGGCGGTGGTGGGCGGCGTCGCGTCCGGCGCGGGCGTGGTCACCAGCGCGGCGGTGATCATGACGGCGGCGTTCAGCGTCTTCGTCGTCCTGTCCGCGATCGAGTACAAGATGATGGGCGTCGGGCTGGCGGTGGCCGTCCTCATCGACGCGACGCTGGTGCGCGGGGTGCTGCTGCCCGCCGCGATCACACTGCTCGGGCGCACCGCGTTCCCCGGCCTCACTCCAGGGGAGCGATCGCCTCGCCCGCGACGTGCTGGTAGATGATCGAGCTGCGGAAGTCGACGACCTCCCGGCGCCGCTGGAGGGCACGGACCGCTTCCTGGCGGTGCGCGGCGACGCGGACCGCATCCTCACCTGCTTCCTCGAATACCTCGACGCGGACACCGTGCGCGTCCACGACCTGCTGCATCTGCGCACGCCCGACGGCTGGACGCTGCACACCGGGTCGTACCCGAAGCTGCGCCTCGCGGCCGACTGGCTCGCGGACCGCTGCCGGGAGGCGGGTCTCGAGGTGTCCACGACGGGGTGGGGCCGCGCGGCATGCGGGTGCTGGTGGCGACGCGCCCCGCGTGAGGTAGTCCACCGGGCTGAGCCGGGATCCCGGGGCTGAGCGGGTGGCGCCCGCTCAGCCCCCAGCCGCTTCCGTCCTCAGCCCTCCGCGCCGAGCACCACCGTCCAGCCCTCCGCGCTCAGCCCTCCGCGTCCGCCTGCGCGGCGTCGAGCGCCGCCGTCAGCCGCCGCAGGCGGGCCCGCAGATCGACCGCTTCCTCCGGGTCCAGCCCGCTGGCCTTGATCACCTGGAGTGGCACGGCCCGGGCGGTCTCCCGCAGGGCCTCCCCCTCCGCCGTCGGCCGGACCGTCACCGAGCGCTCGTCGTGGAGGCTGCGCTCGCGCTGGACGAGGCCCGCCGACTGCAGCCGCTTGAGGAGCGGCGAGAGGGTACCCGAGTCCAGGCGCAGGAACTCCCCGAGCTTCTTGACCGGCATCTCGCCGTGTTCCCACAGCACCAGCATCACCAGGTACTGCGGATAGGTCAGCTCGGTGTCGCGCAGGACCCGCCGGTAGACGCCGTTGAAGGCGCGGGAGGCGGCGTGCAGGGCGAAGCAGAGCTGGGCGTCGAGGCGGAGCAGGTCGTCAGCCGCTTCGCCGGGGGACGGGGCCGGGCCGGTCTGGTGTGACATACGCCTAGGGTACCTCTTAGTTGTGCACAATTAAGTTGTGTGCTCTACTTCTGCTACGGCGGAGCGCACGACGGCGCGCCGCAGGACCCGGAAAGGGATGGTCTTCATGGACGCGCTCTACACCGCGGTGGCCACGGCCAGCGGACGCGACGGCCGGGCGGTGAGCTCCGACGGGCAGCTCGACCTGGCCCTGGCCATGCCGCCGGAGCTGGGCGGCAGCGGCAAGGGCACCAACCCGGAGCAGCTCTTCGCCGCGGGCTACGCGGCGTGCTTCGCGAGCGCGCTGGGGCTCGTCGGCCGTCAGGCGAAGGTCGACACCAAGGACATCTCGGTCACCGCCGAGGTCGGCATCGGCAAGGACGAGTCGGACGGCGGCTTCGGGCTGAAGGTCACGCTGCGCGTGGAGCTGCCCGAGGAGCTGGAGGGCGAGACCGGCCGCAGCCTGGTCGAGCAGGCCCACCAGGTGTGCCCGTACTCGAAGGCGACCCGGGGCAACATCGCCGTCGAGCTGGTCGCCGAGTAATCAGCCGCACAGTCAGCCGAGCGGTCAGCCGCGCAGTCATACGGCCGGATCGGCCGGCCGTACGGCCATCTCAGCCGGGTCGGGGTCCGTCACTCCGTGGCCACGCGCACCCCGAGGCCGACCAGGGTCGCGCCGAGGAGGGCGTCCTGAGCGCGCCGCGCGCGACGGGAGCGCAGGAGATGACGGACCCGGTGGACGCCCAGCGCGGTCAGGCCGAGCCCGGTGATGCTGAACAGCACGGTGATCGCCGCGAGCCCCAGCGCGATCGGCACCGCCTGGCCGGGGCGGTCGGCGGGCACGAACTGGGGCAGGACCGCGACGAAGAAGAGCGTCGCCTTGGGGTTGGTGAGATTCGTCAGCAGCCCCTGGACGAAGGGCGTGCCGCGGGAGGGCGCCCCGGCACCGTCGCCCGGCTCACCGGCGGGCCCACCGGCCGGCTCGGCGGGTGCCCGCCAGGCCGCCCACAGTGAACGGCCGCCGAGGACCAGCAGCACCAGCGCGCCCGCCAGCTTGACCGCCTCGAAGGCCGCCTCGCTGCGCAGCAGCAGCTCCGCCAGCCCGACCGCCACGGCCACGGCGTGGACGAAGAGCCCGGCCGCGCAGCCGAGCGCGGTGCGCAGACCCGCCGCCCGCCCGCCCCGGAGCACGCTGCGGATGACCACGGCGGTGTCGAGTCCGGGCGTGATGGTGATCAGGAAGCACAGGCCCAGGAAGGACGCGAGTTCGGTCATGGCGCCCATTGTGTACGGGCGCGGCTCGTCGGGGCCGGGGTTTCACGCGACCCGTGCCGGTCGCGCCGCGCCCTCCAGGTTTTCCGCCATGCGGCGGAGCACTCCGACGGTGGCGAGGTATTCGTCGTCCGTCACCCCGTCGGTGATCCGCCGCCGGGCCGCCCCGATCCGTTCGGCCGCCGCGGCGTGGCCCTCGACGCCGAGCGGCGTGAGCGCGTACGGCCCCCCGGAGCCGTCGCGGGCGACCCAGCCCCGGCGCTCCAACTCGCCCAGGACCTCGTCGAGCGTGATCGCGCCCTCGCCCCAGAAGGGGCGCAGCGCCTCGGCGAGTCGATCCGGGGTCCTCGGGCTCGCCGACAGCGAGTTCAGGGTCTGCCAGTGGCGGCGGGCGAGGCCGCTGTCGTCCAGGGCGCGGGCGAAGTCGGCCTCGATGAGCCCGTCCAGGTGCTTGAGCCAGTAGCCGATCGGCTTCATGGTGGGTCCCCTCCCCAAGGAATGCATGTAATCTAGCAACTAGATGTTTTTGATTATGCATGGAGGGGTGATGGACGACAACCGGGCACCCGTCGGCAACCGGGAACCCGTCGACGACATCGAGCGGGCCATGGTCGCCATCCGGCGCAGCCAGAGCAGGCGTTCGCTGGCGCGGCTCGCCGACCGGGACTCCCCCAAGGGCGCGATGGCGAAGGGCGCCGCCTTCGACGTGGTGGACGCGATCGAGGCGGCGGAGCAGAGCGGGGCGCCGGCCACCGTCTCCGGGGTCGCCGCCGCCCTGGCCGTCGACCAGCCCCGCGCCAGCAAGCTGGTCGCGGGGGCGGTCGAGGCGGGGCTGGTGCGGCGGGAGGCGGACCAGGCGGACGGGCGGCGCGCCCTGCTGGTGATGACGGAGGCGGGGCGCGCCCTGACGGAAGAGGTCCGGCGGTTCCGGCGGTCCGTGTTCGCGGAGGCGATGGCCGACTGGCCGGAGGCGGACCGCGCCGAGTTCGCCCGGCTGCTCACGGATTTCGTCGGGGCTCTCGACCGGAGCGGGGGCCGGGCGCCCCGGTGACGGGCGGCCGCGCTCCCGCAGTGCCGCGCTCCCGCAGTGCCGCGCTCCCGCAGCGCTGCGGTGCCGGGCCGGGCCGCGGTGCCGGGCGGCGCCTCGTACGTCAGCAGGTCGTCGGAGTGGCGTGTTCCGGATCGAGGGCGTTGACCGCCTCGTGGAAGGCGACCTTGTCGGTCATGGCGATGGTGACGTGCTCCGACAGGTCGCCCGGGCACAGGTCCTGGACCACGACGTTCTTGACGTCGGGCCCGCTGAGGAACTGCGCGCGGTAGGGCGTGGCGACCTCGTCGTACTTGGTGGAGATGACGGTGTAGCGCACCCCGGGGACGGTGTCGCCGCCCTCGTTGAGCCGGGTGAGGAAGTCGGACCCGACCACCTGGTCCGTGAGACCCGGCGTGTGCCTGGCCAGGATGTCGGCCGCGGCCGGGAAGTAGTCGAGCAGCGCGGTGAGCCCGGACAGGGTGGTCCCATGGTTGGTGGGGGCGAACGCGACCAGCGCGTTCACCTTGGCCGCGCCGCCGAGGAACTTCAGGTAGTAACGGGGCATCATCCCGCCCTGGGAGTGGCCGACCACGTCCACCTTGGCGGCGCCGGTGGCGGCGCGCACCCGGTCCACGTAGGCGGACAGCTGCTTCGCCGACTCGCTGATCGGGCCGAGGCCGTGGAAGACCGGCACGCCGGGCAGCCGGCCGTAGTCGAGGGAGAAGACGCAGTACCCGCGGCGGACCAGATAGGGCGCGAACCCCAGCCAGTTGTCGACCGAGTTGCCGAGGGTGCCGTGGACGAGGACGACGGGGCGGGGGTGTCGGTCGGACTTGCACGCATAGTCGTTCCACCCGCCGCCCGACGCGCCCTGCGCGGCGGCGGTGTCGGGCGCGGCGGCGGTGTCGGCGGGCGCGGCGCTCGCGGCGGCGGGCGCCATGACCGCCGCGACCGCCAGGGCCAGGGCGGACAGTGACCTGCGGAGCGGGCGGATACGCCTCCAGTGCGGCATCACATGGACTCCTCGCTGGTGAGGGGGTGCGCTTGGCCGTGCGCTCTGCGATCCGGATCACAGGAGTTGTCGCGTTCGCCTCAAATTACGCGTGAGTAGCAAGCGCATCCAGCCATCCGCCGGTGAAGAAACGCTCACCCGTCCCTCACCGCACGTCCAGGAACACCACGCGGAGCCCGGGGTGTTGGGCGTGCCCCGCGTACCGGGCCGCCAGGCGATCCAGCGCCCCTCACCAGGTGTCGAATCCCCCGGCCGGGCGCACCGCCCGGTCGCCGAAGCGGGCCCGGGCCCGGTCGACGGCGGCCTCGATCCGGCGGGCCTTGTCGTCGGCGGGGTCGAAGGTCAGCTGGTGGGAGGCCTGGTCGGCGGCGGTCAGCCCCTCGGCGCGCAGCGCGAGGGACCGCACCCGCGCCCGCTGCAGGCCGAGCGCGGCGTGCAGGGCGTAGGCGGTGGCGGTCAGGGTCGGGGTGTGGGCGGTCGGCTCGGGCAGGGTCCTGCTACGGGTGGTCGTGGAGCGGTCGGCGTAGCGGACGGTGAGGGTGAGGACGCGGGCGACCTGTCCGCTGGTGCGCAGCCGGGAGCCGAGCCGGTCGGCGAGGGTGAGCAGCGCGCGGCACCTGCGCTCCGGGTCCAGCTCGTCGTGGCCGAAGCGGTGTTCGGCGCCCATGGAGCGGGCCGGGGCGTTCGGGGTGACGGGGACCGGGTCGATGCCGCGGGCCCAGTCGTGCACCCGGCGCGCGGTGGCCGGGCCGAGGATCCGGCGCAGGGTGGGCAGCGGTACGGCGGCGATCCGGGCGGCGCTGTCGAGGCCGTACGAGTGCAGGGCGCGGGCGGTCGCCTGGCCGACGCCGGGCAGGGCGGTGGGGGGCTTGTCGGCGAGGAAGGCGGCGACCGCGTCCGGGTCGCCGGAGACGGTGCGGACCGCGGACCGGGCGTCCTGGGCGGCGGCCATGCGGGCGAGCAGCGGGTTGGCGGCGACGCCGACGGAGCAGTCGACGCCGTACCGGGCCAGCGCCCGGACCCGTACGATCTCCGCGAGTCCGGCCGCGTCCCGGTCGAAGTAGCGCAGCGCGCCGGCGACATCGGCGAGCGCGGCGTCGGGCGGGATCGCCTCGACGACCGGGGTCACCTCGGTGAGCAGGGCGAGCAGGCCCTCGTAGGTGTCCGCGTCGATGCCGGGGCCGGGGCCGGCGCCAGGAGCACGGCCGGGGCCGGGGCCGGTGCGGGGTGCGCCGGAGGGCGCCTCCGCCGCCCGCTCGGCGGAGTGCCCGGCGGAGTACTCGACGGGGTGGAAGCGCACGTACAGCACATGCGGTTGCTCGCCGCTTCGGGCCGGAGGGGTCTGCCGGGGAGTCATCCCGCGCTCCCCGGGCTCGAATGCCACAGCTTGCGGCCGGTGGCGGCCTGTTCGCCCGCGGGTTGGAGGTCGGCCCACGGGTGCATGGCGTAACCGGTGGACAGGTGGATGCGGCGCCCGGAGTCGCTCCCGGCCCCGGCGTCCGCTCCGGCGGGGGCCCCGGCGGCCGCGCCGGCCGGGGCGCCGGCCCCGGCCGGCGCCGCCCGGCCGGCGCCCGCGCCCGCGCCCGCGAGTGCGGCGGCGACGGCCTCCAGGCCACCCTCACGCCGGAGTTCGACCAGGTCGGCGAGGTTCCAGACCGCCGAGCCGACGACGCTGAGGCTGCGCGGCCCGCGCCGCTGGACCACGCCCCGCACCAGCAGCAGCCAGGAGTGGAAGACGGTGTGCGCGCAGGCGGCGTGGCTGTCGTCGAAGAAGGCGCAGTCGACCAGCCCCGTGCCGTCGTCGAGCGTGGTGAAGATGACGCGCCGCCCGGAGCGGATCGGCGGCGTCTGGGTGGCGGCCTTGGCCCCGGCGACCAGCACGGTCTCGCCGTGCCGCGCGTCGCGCAGCCGCTTCGCCGGGACCGCGCCCAGCTCCTCCAGGAAGGCCCGGTGGTCGCCCATGAGGTGCCGGGAGACGTCCATGCCGAGGATGCCGAGTTCGGCGCCGAGGCGTTCCTCCGCGTCCAGGTCGGGCAGGCCGGCGGGGGCGGGCGGGGCGGTCTCGGTCAGCGGGAGCTGGCCCTCGCCGGTGCCGTCGCGCCGGGCGCCCCGCTGCTGCCGGTGCAGTTCGGCGATCCGCAGCAGCAGGTCGCGGCGGCCGGCGCCGAAGGCGTCCAACGCGCCCACCTGGGCGAGCCGTTCGGCGACCGGCCGCCCGGGGTGGGCGCGCCGCCACAGGTCCTGGAGCGAGGAGTACGGCTGGCCGGCCACGATCCGCGCGGTCTCGGCCTCGCTGATGCCGTGGACTTCGCTCAGCGCGAGCCGGATCCCGAAGGCGGCGTCGCCACCGCCCCCTGACCGGCCGCCACCCGACCCCCCGTCACCAGACACCAGTTCGATTCGATAGGCGGCCCCCGACCGGTTCACGTCCAGCGGCAGGATCGGCACCCCGCGGCGCCGCGCGTCCGCCAGCAGCAGCCGCTTCGGGTACATCCCGGGGTCGTGGGTGAGCACCCCGGCGTAGAAGGCCGCCGGGTGGTGGGCCTTGAGCCAGGCCGACTGGTAGGTCGGCACCGCGAAGGCCACGGCGTGGGCCTTGCAGAAGCCGTACGAGCCGAACGCCTCGACGATCTCCCAGGTGCGCGCCAGTACCTCCGGCCGGTAGCCGCGGTTCGCCGCCTCCGCGTGGAACCAGGCCCGCACCCGCCCCTGCCGCTCGGGGTCGGAGAGCGCGCGCCGCGCCTCGTCGGCGAGGTCCCGCTCACAGCCGGTCATGATCGACAGGATCTTGATGATCTGCTCGTGGAAGACGACCACCCCATAGGTCTCGCGCAGCGCGTCCTCCAGGTCCGGATGCGGATAGCGGGGCGCCTTGCGGCCGTGCCGCGCGTCGATGAAGGGGCGCACCATGTCGGCCGCGACCGGGCCGGGCCGGAAGAGCGATATGTCGACCACGAGGTCGTGGAAGGAGGTGGGCTGGAGCCGCCCGAGGAGGTCGCGCTGGCCGGGCGACTCGATCTGGAAGCAGCCGAGCGTCTCGGTGGAGCGGATCAGGTCGTAGGTCGCCGGGTCGTTCGGCCGCACGACCTCGGGGTCGTCCAGGTCCAGCGGCCGGCCCGTGACCCGCGCCACCTCGGCGGCCGCGTGCGCCATCGAGGACTGCATCCGCACCCCGAGGACATCCAGCTTGAGCAGCCCGAGGTCCTCGACGTCGTCCTTGTCGAACTGCGACATGGGGAAGCCCTCGCCGCTGGTGGGCACGACGGGCGTACGGGCCCGCAGCGCGGCGTCGGAGAGCAGCACCCCGCACGGGTGCATGGCGATGCCGCGGGGCAGCCCGTCCAGCGCCTCGACCAGCTCCCACAGCCTGCCGTGGCGCTCCCGCTCGGCGGCGACCTGGCGCAGCTCGGGCAGTTCGGCGAGCGCGGCGCGGGCGTCGCGGGCGCGGATGTGCGGGAAGGACTTGGCGAGCCGGTCCACCTCGGCCGGGTCCATGCCGAGGGCCGCGCCCACGTCCCGTACGGCGTGGCGCACCCGGTAGGTCTCCGGCATGGAGACGGTCGCGACCCGCTCCGACCCGAAGCGGTCGAAGATCGTGCGGTAGACCTCCAGGCGGCGCGCGGACTCCACGTCGATGTCGATGTCGGGCAGGGCGGCCCGCCGCACCGACAGGAAGCGCTCCATCAGCAGGCCGTTCGCGACGGGGTCGGCGTGCGCGATGCCGAGGAGGTGGTTGACGAAGGAGCCCGCCCCGGAGCCGCGGGCGGCCACCCGGATGCCGAGCGCGCGGGTGTCGTCGACGACCTGGGCGACGGTGAGGAAGTACGAGGCGAAGCCGAGCCGCTCGATGGTGCGCAGCTCGTCCTCCAGCCGCCCCCACCGCTCCCGGTCGCGGTCGTAGCCGCGCAGCACCATGGCGGCGGCGCAGCGCGAGCGCAGCACCCGCTCGGCGCTGCGGTGCCCGGCTCCGACCAGGTGCGGCTCGGGGAAGTGGATGCTGCCGAGGCCGATGTGGTCCTCGGGGTCGACGAGGCACGCGGCGGCGGTGCGCTCGGTCTCCTCCAGCAGCCGGCGCGCGGCGTCCCGCCGCCCTCCCGCGGCCTCCGCGATCCGCTCGGCGATCCGCGCCATGTCCCGCGGGCCCTTGAGCCAGCGCTCGCCGCTGTCGAGCGCGGCGGGGTCGCGCGGGTCGATCGGCACCAGCCTGCGGGCGGCGTCCAGCACATCGGCGACCGGGCCCTGCCCCGGTTCGGCGTACCGCACGGCGTTGCTCAGGACGGCCCGTACGCCCTGGTCGGCGGCGAAGCCGACGGTCCGGGCGGCGAGCCGCAGCGAGCCGGGTCCGGTGCCGGTGCGGCCGTGCCACACGGCCGTAAGGCGCAGCGCGTCGCCGAACAGTTCGCGCCAGGGGGCGATCAGCCGCTCGGCCCGGTCGGGGCGCCCGGCGGCCAGGGCCCGGCCGACGTCGGAGTCCGGTCCGAGGAGGACGGTCAGCGGGGCGAGGGCGGGGGCGCCGCCGCGTTCGAGGTCCTCCCAGTGCAGCAGGGGCCGGGGGTCGTCATGGGCCGACTCGGCGTGGGCGGCGGAGACCAGCCCGCACAGCGCGGCCCAGCCGGCCGCGCCGCCCCGCGCCAGGAAGACCGCGCGGGGCGTGGACTCGTCGATGAACGCCCCACCGCGCACCGGCGTGCGCCGCCGGGCCGTACGCCCCGGCTCCGGGGACCGCTCCCGTACGGCGAGGTCCACCCCGAACAGCGGCCGCACCCCCGCGGCCGCGCTCGCCCGGGCGAACCGGACCGCCCCGGCGAGGCTGTCGCGGTCGGTCAGCGCGAGCGCGTCCATGCCGCGCTCGGCGGCGCACTGGGCCAGCCGCTCCGGGTGGACGGCTCCGTAGCGCATCGAGAACCCGGAGGCGGTGTGCAGATGCGTGAAGCCTGGCATCCACACCTCCCGCTGCTCGTCACACCCCCTGACCGTCCCTGCTCGCCACGCGGCGGTGCCGCCTACCGACTACAGCCCCCGGCCTCACTGTAAACCAATCCTCGAACAGTCGTGCGAACGGACCCGCCTGCCCCGGTGACCTGCGGGAATTGCACCTCCCCTTCCTTCACCATAAAGGACTAATGGCTTAATACTCCTCATAACGCCCGACAGTCGTCGGGGTTTGGGATGCGGGGGCGCCAGTGCGGCGGCCGGCTCGGTAGCGGCCCGGGGTCGTTCCGATGATGTGGGTGAAAGCCGTGATGAAGCTGCTGGGGTTGGCCCATCCGCAGGCGTGTGCGGTGTGGATGGTGTCGTGGCCGTCGGCCAGGAGCACGAGCGCGTGGTGGATGCGCAGCTGCGTGCGCCACTCGTAGAAGGTCATGCCGAGCTCGTCGCGGAACAGCCGGCTGAGGGTGCGGGTGCTCGCCCCGATCGCCTTCCCGAGTTCGGCCAGCGTGGCGTTGTCCCCGGGCGTCTCGTACAGCTTCCGGGCGATGGCTCGCAGCCGGTCGTCCCGTGGCTCGGGGAGGTGCAGTGGCTGTTCGGGTGCTTCGCGGAGTTCGTCGACGAGGACGCGGAGGAGGCGAGCGCGCGCGGAGCGGCTGTAGCCGGGCGCCGCGTCGTCGTAGTTGCGGGGGCCGGTCAGGGCGAGCAGGACCTCGCGGGCGAGGCCGGAGGCCAGGAACACGGCCGGATGGTCCGGGACGAGCCGGGCGAGGGAGGGCGCGAGAAAGACGATCCGCATGTCGGTGTCACCGTGGGCGCGGTGGTAGTGCGTGAACCCGGCGGGGGTCCAGGCGACCCGGTTGGCGGGGACGATCGAGGTGCCGCGCTCGGTGTGCACCGCCAGGACGCCGCCGGCCGCGTACACCAGGTGTCCCCGTGCGTGCGACTGCGCCGCGCTCGTTTCGCCGGACGGCCAGAGGTGACGCCCGCCGGACGGCCACACATGGGACGTCACACCGGCGTTCAGGCGACCTTGGCGGCGAACGGGCATCGGTTGGCATTCTATCGGTGGCAAGCCATGTCTCGATCTCGTGAGACTGCCTCCATGCGGAGAGGCTTTCGGTCGCGCGGAGCGCCCGGCGTCCGACCGCACCGCAGGGCATCGAGGCAGCGGGCCTCGGTGCCGCGGCTTCGGAGAGGGAGAGACGCATGGCGACGTTCGTCCTTGTGCCCGGCGGCTGGAAGGGATCCTGGGCGTTCGAGGCGGTGGTTCCGCTGCTGGAGCGTGCCGGTCACACCGTTCACGCCCTGACCCTGACCGGTCTGCGGCCGGACGACGACGACGCGACGGTCGCGGCCGCCAATCTCGACACCCACGCCGAGGACGTACTGCGGCTCCTCGATCGCCACCACATCACCGACGCGACGCTGGTCGGCCACAGTTACGCCGGGATGGTGATCGCCGCCGCGGCCGACCGCGCGGACGGCCGGATCTCCCGGCTGGTGCATCTCGACGCCTACGTACCGCGCGACGGCGAGTCCTGCTGGTCCGCCACGAACGAGCACTTCCGGAAGGTGTTCGCCGCCGGCGCGGCGGCCACCGGCTACGCCGTCCGACCGCCGGGCGGCGGCGATCCCCGCCGCCGTCCCCATCCCCTGGCCTCGTTCCTCCAGACGATCCGGCTCACCGGCGCGCTCGCCCGGGTCCCCCGCCGGGAGTTCGTCTACTGCTCGGGGTGGGAGGACCGGACGCCGTTCGCCGGACTCCGCGCCCGGCTGCAGGCCGATCCCGAGTGGCAGGTCCACGACCTGCCGACCGGCCACGACGCGATGCGGGAGGCCCCGGAGGCGGTCGCCGCGCTGTTGCTCGGCGACCGCGTCGCGGAGGGTGCGCCCGGGCTCGCGGCCAGGGGCGCCGGATGATCTTGCCGCGGGTGTGACGGGGCGGGGGATTCCGGTCGAGCCGGTCCGGCCGAGGCGGCACCGGCGCCTTTCGGCCCGGGGCAGGTCGTCCTCGTGTGCTCCGCGGGAACGCGCTCTCCTCGCGCAACAATGAGCCACCGAATGATTACATGTTGCGACCGGAAGTGATCGATCGAAGTGCGTTCTTGACCTGCATCGCGTAAGACTCCGTCCGGTATCTGCAACCACGAGCAAGGGAGTGTTCGACATGCGGAAAACCGCAGGGGTGATCGCTCTGGGCGCCGCCCTCACCTTGAGCAGCGTGGTGGGAACGGGGGCCGCCGGCGTGGCGAACGCCGAGCCCACGCAGCCGAGGAGTCTGTACCCGGCCTCGGCGCTGGTGCTCACCTACGGGGAGGGCGAGGACTCGGGCTCCACCCCGGTGCGGCGCGCGGTGACGCTGAGCTGCAAGCCCACCCCGACCGGTACCCATCCGACGCCGGATCAGGCGTGCGCGGAACTGCGCTCCGTCGACGGCGCGTTCCGGGAGCTGACGGCCAGGACGGAGCCCGGCCGGGCCTGCACCCGGGAGTGGCGCCCGGTCACCGTCACCGCGCAGGGCGTCTGGGACGGCAGGCGGGTCTGGTACGAGCACACCTTCGCCAACCCGTGCTTCAAGAACGCCGTCGAGGGCCAGGTGTTCGACTTCTGAGCGGCTGAGCCGAGAGGCGGGCCGGGCACGAGCGGGCCCCCGGACACCGAGCGCGGTGTCCGGGGGCCCGTCCCGTACGCCCGGGCGCCCTGCCCGTCAGCCGATCTCCGCGCCGAACGCCTGGAGCGCCTCCGGCACCGGCTGGAAGAAGGTCTCACCGCCCGAGGAGCAGTCGCCGCTGCCGCCCGAGGTCAGCCCCAGCGCGGTGTCGCCCGCGAAGAGCGAGCCGCCGCTGTCGCCCGGCTCGGCGCACACCGTGGTCTGGATCAGCCCTTCGACTGAGCCCTCCTGGTAGTTGACGGTCGCGTCGAGAGCCGTCACCTCGCCGTCGTGCACCCGGGTGGTGCTGCCGCTGCGCCGCACCTTCTGGCCGACCGTCGCCTCGCCGGCCTTGGTGATGGCCTGGGGGGCGCCGCCGTAGAGGTTGACCTCGCTCGGGTGCGCGGTGCCGCCGGTGTACTTGACCAGCCCGTAGTCATGGCCGGGGAACTCGCTGCCCGCGTTCTTGCCGATCTCCTGGCCGCCCTGCGCGTCGGACCAGCTGCTGATCGCCTCGGTGCAGTGCCCGGCGGTCAGGAAGTACGGCTGGCCGTCCTTGACCACGTTGAAGCCCAGCGAGCAGCGCCCGCCCTGGCCCCAGATGGCGTCGCCGCCCGCGAGGAAGGTCCGGTACGTGCCCGCCGAGCGCTTCACCTCGACCTTGTCGCCGAGCCCGTCGGCCACCTTCTTGAGCCGGTCCAGCCGGGCGCCCTTGACCGTGCTGTCCGCCGTGACGACGACCTTGTCGCTCCTCGGGTCGACCGACCACGCGGTGCCGGGGATGGTCGCCTTGTCCTTCAGGACCGCGCGCGCCTCGCCGAGCTGCGCCAGCGAGTACTTGACCACCCTGGCCTCGGCGCCCGCCGCGCGCACCTGGTCCACGGCGGACCGGTCCAGGACGTTGACCACCAGCTTCGCGGCCTCGGCGTCGTAGTACGCCCCGGCCGCGTCGCCCCTGAGGGCGGCGGTCAGCGCGGCGGCCGTCTCCCCGGCCTCGGCGGCCGAGAGGGTGGGGGGCGGCGGCGGGGCGGGCGCGGCATGGGCGGCGGGCAGGGACAGGGCCCCGGCGGTCAGGGCCACGGCGGCCGCGCCGGTGACGACGAGATGCCGCCGGGATATGCGTCGGTGCTTCAACTCAGGCCTCCTGTGGGGGGTTGGGCCCGGCGGTGAAGTGCGCCGGGCCCGGAGGACTCATGACGTGGACGCACCCGCGCATGCGCAGGCGCGTCCATGCCAAATCGCGCCGACGAGTATTCCGGGGTACGCGGGGCGCGCACAAGGTCGCGTACGCGTCGCGCGGTGGATCAAGAAAACGCGCCCCTGGCGCCGGGCACAGCTGTACGGACGTACAGCAGTTCACGGTCCGAAGGCCAGGGCGCCGTCCGGGGCTCCCCCCAAGACGTCAGCCGACCCCGCCCCGCGGCATTGCGGGGCGGGGTCAGCTGCGGCCGGTCAGCTCCGGCGGGTCGTGGTCTGGGGGCCCGCCTCCGCCCGTGGCTCCCGCCGGAGGCCGCGCTCCGCCTCCTCGGGTTCGGTGACCGCGGGCATGCCTCTGGGCTGGGGTTCGGGGGCCACCACGGGGCCGTCGCGGTGGCCGGTCTCCTCGAGCTGGGGGGACTCCTGGCCCTTTTCGAGGAAGCGCAGCAGCTCCACGGGGATGGGCAGCACCAGCGTGGAGTTCTTCTCGGCGGCCACCGCCATCACGGTCTGCAGCAGCCGCAGCTGCAGCGCGGACGGCGTGTCGGACATCTGCGCGGCCGCCTCCGCCAGCTTCTTCGAGGCCTGCAGCTCCGCGTCCGCGTTGATCACGCGGGCCCGCCGCTCGCGGTCGGCCTCGGCCTGGCGGGCCATCGACCGCTTCATGGTCTCCGGCAGGGAGACGTCCTTGATCTCCACCCGGTCGATGTGCACACCCCACCCCACGGCCGGGCTGTCGATCATCAGCTCCAGGCCCTGGTTGAGCTTCTCCCGGTTGGACAGCAGATCGTCCAGGTCGCTCTTGCCGATGATCGAGCGCAGCGAGGTCTGGGCCATCTGGGAGACGGCGAAGCGGTAGTCCTCGACCTGGATGATCGCGTCGGCGGGGTCCACGACCTTGAAGTAGACGACCGCGTCCACGCGCACGGTCACATTGTCGCGGGTGATGCCCTCCTGGGCGGGCACGGGCATGGTCACGATCTGCATGTTCACCTTGCGGAGCCGGTCGAAGCCCGGAGCGATCATCGTGAAGCCGGGCGGACGGATCGCCGACCGCAGCCGGCCGAGCCGGAAGACCACGCCCCGCTCGTACTGCTTGACCACGCGCGCGGCGGCCATCGCGTAGACCGCCCCGCACGAGGCCACGACCGCGCCTGCTGTCACAAGCTCGTCGATCATCACGGCCACCTGCCGTCCGTATCGCGAGGAGTGCCCCACTTGGGGCGCTGTTCTCCACGATAGTCCTGCCCCACCGCACCGGGCAGGGCCGGGAAGGGGAAGGGCCGGAGGAGGAGAGCGGCCGGGAGCCCGGGAATGCGGGAACCCCCGCCCGGGCACACCGGGCGGGGGTCACGGGGATCAGCCGGACGACCGGGGTCAGCCGGACGACCGGGATCAGTAGACGCTCACGCCGTACGCGTTCAGCGCCTCGACCACCGGCTGGAAGAAGGTCGTGCCGCCGGAGGTGCAGTTGCCGCTGCCGCCGGAGGTGAGGCCGAGGGCGGTGCTGCCGGCGTACAGCGGGCCGCCGCTGTCGCCGGGCTCGGCGCACACGGTGGTCTGGATCATGCCGTAGACGATGTCACCGCCGCCGTAGTTCACCGTGGCGTTCAGCGCGGTGACCCGGCCGCTGTGGATGCCGGTGGTGCTGCCGCGCCGGGTGACCGTCTGGCCGACAGTGGGGTTGGCGGCGCTGGTGATGTCCTGGCTGCCGACGGTGCCGGAGGGGGACACCGAGCCGCTGTACCGGACCAGGCCGTAGTCGTTGGTCGGGAAGCTGGAGCCGGCCGTCGGGCCGATGGTCGAGGTGTGACCGGAGTTCGACCACCAGGTGCCCGCGCCGTCGGTGCAGTGACCGGCGGTGACGAAGTAGTTGGTGCCGCTGCTGTTGCGGACGTTGAACCCGAGGGAGCAGCGCCAGCTATCCGCGTAGATGGCGTCTCCACCGGAGATCAGCTTCTTGATCTTGCCGGGGGTGCGCTTGACCTCGATCGCGTCGGCGTTGGCGCCGGCGGTCTTCTTGATCTTGGCTATCTCGGCCTGCGAGACGGTGCTGTCGGCGGTGACGACAAGGGTGTTGGTCGCCTTGTCGACATACCAGGCGGTGCCCGCGACATCGGCCTCGAGGACCGCGCTGCCGGCCGCCTTGGCCTCCGCGGCGGTGAACTTGGGAGTGGCGTCGGATCCGGCGTAGGCGCTGGGCGCGGCGAGGGCCGCGCCGACCACCATGGCCGAGGTGGCCGCGAGCAGTCCGAGGCGTCTCGCGTGCTTGTTGTGGGGGGTGGGGCGCTTCATCCTCAACTCTTCCTCCGCAGGAATCGGGGGTCCGCTTGGGTGGGCAGGCCCGTGAGGCGCAGCCGAAGGGCAGGTCCGACGGAAACGAGCGACTGACGCCGCGCGGGGATTTCCGTCGTGCCCCTGACAAGCGCTCCCGGAAGTATTCGCGGACTCAACGACAGCGCGCAAGAGGACAATTCGGAAAGGTATCGGCCCACGTCGCATGGCCCCGGCGGCTTCCGGCCACCGGGGCTGTGCACCCATCCCCTCGGGTACCTGGTACGACGAGCCGTCGGGCGATCAGGTTCCGTTCGCGGTCGAGGACTTCGCCACCGGCCGGGAGAGCCCGAGGTGTTCGCGCAGCGTGGTGCCCTCGTACCGGGTCCGGAACGCGCCGCGCTCCTGGAGCAGCGGGACGACCCGGTCGACGAACTCGTCGAGTCCGCCGGGGGTCAGATGCGGTATGAGGATGAAGCCGTCGGCCGCCTCGGCCCGTACGAACGCGGTCATCTCCTCGGCGACCGCCTCCGGGGTGCCGATGAAGGACTGCCGCCCGGTGGCCTCGATGACGGTCTGCCGGATGGACAGACCCTTCTCCTCCGACAGCGCCCGCCACGTGGCGGCCAGGGCGCGCGGGTCGCCGTGCCGCACCCGGCCCTGGGCGAGTTGGGAGTCGGGGTCCGGGTCGATGTCCGGAAGCGGCCCGTCCGGGTCGTATCCGGACAGGTCGACGCCCCAGATCTGCTCCAGGGTGAGGAGCGCGGTCTGCGGGGAGACCTGCTGCCGGCGGATCTCGGCGGCCTTCTCCTGGGCCTCGGCCGCGGTGTCCCCGAGCACGAAGGTCACCCCGGGCATGATCTTCAGGTCCCCGGGGGCGCGGCCGTGCTCGGCCAGCCGCCGTTTGACGTCGGCGTAGAAGGCGCGGCCCGCCTCCAGGGTGCCGTGCCGGGTGAAGATGATGTCGGCGGCGGAGGCGGCGAACTCGCGGCCCTCGTCGGAGTCACCGGCCTGGATGATCACGGGGTGTCCCTGCGGGCCCCGCGGCACGCCGAACCGACCGGAGATCCGGAACTGCGGGCCGGTGTGGTCGAAGGCGCCGGGGCCGCCGCCCTCCGGCCAGGAGTCCCACAGCTCGCACACCGTGGCGACGAACTCCGCGGCCCGGGTGTAGCGGTCGGCCCGGTCGAGATAGCCGCCGCGCCGGAAGTTCTCCCCGGTGAAGGCGTCGGAGGAGGTGACCACGTTCCAGGCCGCCCGGCCGCCGCTGAGGTGGTCGAGGGAGGCCAGCCGGCGGGCGAGTTCGTACGGCTCGTTGAAGGTCGTGTTGACGGTGGCGGCCAGGCCCAGCCGCTCGGTGACGGCGGCCAGCGCGTTGAGCACCGTGATCGACTCCGGCCGGCCGACCACGTCGAGGTCGTGGATCCGGCCGTTGTGCTCGCGCAGCCGCAGCCCCTCGGCGAGGAAGAAGAAGTCGAACAGGCCGCGTTCGGCGGTGCGCGCGAGGTGCTCGAAGGAGGAGAACTCGATCTGGCTCTTCGACCGGGGGTCCATCCAGACCGTGGTGTTGTTGACGCCGGGGAAGTGCGCCGCCAGGTGCATCGTCCGGGTCGTGTGGCCGTCGTTCATCGGGCCGCCTCCCTCGCCAGTGCGTATCGATTGGCCGGGCGCGCCAGGCCCAGGTGGTCGCGGAGTGTGGCGCCGGGGTAGAAGGTGCGGAAGAGCCCGCGGTGCTGCAGCAGGGCCACCGTGCCGTTGACGAACCGCTCCAGGTCGCGGCGCGGTACGACGGGGGTGATGTGGAAGCCGTCCACCGCCCCCGCCTGGTGCCAGCGCGCGATCAGCTCCGCGAGGTCCACCGGCCCCCCGTGGTACAGCGGCAGCCCGCCCGTTCTCGCCGCCAGCGGGCCGCTGGGCGGCGGGAGTTCGGAGGCCGGTTCGCCGTCGGAGAGGTCGGCCGCCACGGCGGCGAGCACGGTGAGCGCGTCCTCGTCACGGCCGTGGGCCACCGCGCGCCGCCGCAGCTCGTCGCGGATCGCGCCGGCCGCCTGGGGGGTGGCGGCCCTGACGTACGCCACATCGGCGTGGCGGGCCGCGGTCCGCCGGGTGACCGGGTCGGTGGCGTCGACCACGACGACCGGGTGGCCCTGGGGCGGCCTGGGCACGATGGACGGGCCGCGCACGCTGAACCGGGCGGACTCGAAGTCGACGTAGTGCAGCTTGTCGCGGTCGACGAAGCGGCCCGTGGCCACGTCGCGGATCTCGGCGTCGTCCTCCCAGCTGTCCCACAGCCGGGTGGCCACGTCCGCGACCTCCCCGGCCTCCTCCCACAGCTCCTCGGCGGGGGCCGCGGCGCGCCGGCCGACGAGCCGGGCCTCCGCCTCGGTGGTGGACACCTCGGCCCGCCAGCCCGCCCGGCCGCGGCTGACCCAGTCCAAGGTGGCCACGGCGCAGGAGAGGTGGAAGGGCTCGGTGTGGGTGGTGGTGACGGTCGGCACCAGGCCGATCCGCCCGGTCCCGGGGGCCACGCGGGAGAGCACCGCGAGCGCGTCGAGCCTGCCCCGCCCCTCCCCCGGCGGTCCCAGCGAGTCGTCCAGGGTGACGAAGCCGAGCATGCCGCGCTCGGCGAGGCGCGCCAGCTCGACGAAGTACGGCGCCCGGTACTGCCCGGCGCCGTCGACGGCGGCGGCCAGGTGGAGCAGCCGGGGCCGCGGGGCGGAGCGGGGCTCCGGGACGGCGTGAGGTCGCGGGCCGGAACGGGGCTGTGGGACGGAGCGGGGTTGCGGGACGGAGCGGGGCCGGGGGGCCGGCCGCTGGTATTCGGCCATGGTCAGGGGCCTTTCTCGGGGGTTCAGGGGCGGGTTCGGGGAAGCGCTGAGGGCGGGATTCAGGTGCGAAGGCAGCTGGTCGGCGGGCTCAGACGGTGAGCGGCGCGCGACAGGACAAGGGGCGGAGCAGGGCCAGCAGGGCGCGCGCCGTCGCGTCGTTCTGGCGGAAGGCGGGCGCGTTCGTTCGGGGCCGGGCGAAGCCGCCGGAGGCGCGGGCGTCGGTGTACGGGCCGAGCGCGAAGCGGCGCGGGTGGCGGCGGCCCGTCCGATCCAGGATCCGGGCGTCGTCGGGGCTGACGGCGAGCAGCCCGGCCGGGGTGGCGGCGGCCCCGTCCTCGTGGAGCGAGCGCAGCAGCGGGTCGCGGGTGCGGTGGACGGTCGGCTCGGGCAGCCGGGCCTCGACCAGCGCGCGGGCCTCCACCCCGGGGCCCGGCACTCCGGCGCCGCTCGCCCGGAAGACCCCGCGCAGCGGGTCGGCGACCACCCGCACGTCCGCGCCGAGGAAGCGCACCACGCCCGCGCGGGAGAGGGCGAGCAGTTGGCGCAGCCGGGGGCCGGGCGGGCCGGAGGCGAGATAGCTGAAGAAGTTGTGCCACGGTCCGCCGATGTCGCCGAGCCGGAGCAGCTGGCCGTACACGGACAGCAGGGCGAGGAAGACCGCGAGATCGGGGCTGTGCTCGGGGTCGTGGCGGCGGGCGAGGTCGGCCTCGATGTGCCGGCGCAGCTCCTGTTGCAGGGCCTCGGGGCTGTCGAACCGCCGCCCGGCCAGGGGCCGGTCGAGGGTTTCCAGGTCGAGCCGGTCCGCCGGGTCGGGGACGGCGGCCGCGATCAGGGCGCGCTGTTCGGGGCCGCCGGGCGGGCAGGCGGCGTACCGCGCCTCGAAGTCGGGCCAGGGCGTGGCCGTGCGCTCCGGGTGGGCGGTGAACAGCCGGTGGTAGTGGGCGAAGCCGAGCTCCTTGGCGATCAGCGGCCACAGGTCGCGGCGGAAGTCGGGCCGGCCGGGGCGCCGCAGCAACTCCTCGACCTGGGCGGGCCCGAAGAAGCGGGGCAGCGGCGGGCGTTCGCCCCACCACCGGTAGCCGATCTTGGAGCGGTACGGGACGCCGCGCCGCGACCCGACGTACAGCACGGGCTCGCGGCCAGAGGGCCGGTACGCCGGCGCTCCGGTGCCGTCGCCGGTCTCCTCGTAGCGCCCGCCGCGGCCCTCGGTGAGCAGGACCATCAGGTCGATGAAGGCCAGCCCGAAGCCGCGCACCAGGACCGGCTCGCCGGGGCGCAGCCGGCTCAGGTCGCTGTCGGCGGTGAACTCGGGGGGCAGGTGGACGAGTCCGTGGTCGGCGGCGAAGGAGGCGAGCGCCCGCTGCCGCGGGTCGGGTTCGGCGTCGAGGTGTCCGAGGGCGAGGACGACGGCGTCGGCGCGGAGCGGGGTGGCCCGCCCCTCCAGCCACACCCGCTGGGTGCCGTCGCGCGGACCGGTGATCCGTACGGCGCGGCAGGGGTGCCGGTGGACCGTGACGGAGGGCGGCAGAGCGGCCACCGCCCGCTCGAGCACCCAGGCCAGATACGCGCTCTGGAGCCGTCTGCTGGCGAAGCTCTGGCCGGTCAGCGCGGCCGCCTCGGCGGCGAGTTCGGGGGCGAGGTCCACGGCGAGCGCCCCGGCGCGGACGCGCTCGGCCCACTCGGCGAGGGAGGGGCCGGGGCGGATCGGGCCCTCGCGCTCGACGGTGTCGTCGGTGAACATGGTGACGTCCTCGGCCATGGAGTTCATCCACAGCAGCGGGGACTGGTCGGGGCGCCAGACCCGGCCGCCGCCGGGCGGATGCGGGTCGACCAGGTGCAGTTCGAGCGGGGTGGCGTCGCCGTACAGCTCGGGGGCGTTGGCGGCGAGGCGCTCCACGAGGCCGGTGCCGCGGGGGCCCGCGCCGACGATCACCACGGCAGGGGGGCGGGAGGGAAGGTCCGGTCGCACGGACATGCGGAAGGCTCCGTCGGTTCGTCAGAGAACACGCCAGTGGCCTTCACACCGGCCGCGCCCCTCAGCACGGCCTGCCGCCGAGGCTAAGCCGTCCCTACGCCCCGCTGTCAAGGCTGTCCGAACTGTGAGCGGCGCGTCTCACGGGCAGTTGACGGGACACCGCAAGGCTGTTCCACTGGGGCCATGCAGCCACGTCAGCGACTGATCACGCGCGGACACATCGACTTCGGTCGGGTGTGGTCCGCGTCCTGTTCGGGCTGACCGCCGCCTCCGCCGCTGCCGGCGTTCCGAGGCCTTCGCCTGCCACACTCCCGTAATTCACGCATCAACGCGCCTTCACACACGCGTCAGCGCTTCACCCTCCCCCGCGCTCCCCTCGCGCTTCCCTCGTGCTCTTCTCCGGCTTGCTCAGCCTGTCAGCAATCGCAGCCGCAGCCATCGCAACAGTCACAGCTACAGCAATTGCCACAGCAGTCGCCGCAGTCACAGCAGTCGCAGCAATCGCTGCAGTCATCGCACTTGTGGCACCAGCCCTCGCGCGGCTGGCCGGTCCACGGGTCGTCGTACGGGTCCTTGCAGCACACCTGGCAGGTGCAGAAGAGGCCGGCCCACACCGCGCATCCGGCTATCAGCCCGCGCCGCCTGCGGTTCGGCGGCTCGGGCGGGGTGCCGGGGCCGCCGGGGCCGGGCCCGTACGGGTTGTTGATCCACGGCGACTGCGGCGGCGGCGCGCCGTGCGCGGCGTGTCCCGGCTGCGCGGCCTGCCCCGGGTGCGCGGCCTGTCCCGGCTGCGCGGTGGACGGCCCGTGGGAACAGGACGTGGTGCCGAACGTCCGGTCCACCGCGCGCTCCAGCTCGTGCGCCAGCAGGACGTGCGCGAGCCGGCCGCTCACGAACTCCACCTCGCGCAGCGCCAGCCGCACCCCGTGCACCGCGTCGTCGCACAGCCTGCGCACCTCGGCCAGATCCGCCCCGGTGGCGGTGATCGGGTTCCACGCGCCGGTCGCGGTGTCCTCGGCCAGGTCCTCCACCGCGTCCAGCAGATGCGCGAGCCGGCCGAACAGCCGCCCCGCCTCCTCCAGCGGCGCCCGGTTGCCGGGGCGCCCGGCCAGCACGGCGGTGTGTCCGAAGGCCGCGGCGGTCGCGGTCTCGGTCGGCTCGGTGACGGCCAGCAGCGGCGTGCCCGGGCCCGCCGCCCGCTCTATCCCCTCCTGGCGGCCGACCGCGTCGAGCAGTACGGCGGTGTCGAAGCCGAGCTCCGCGCCACCGCGGGCGCCCGCCCGGTCCCACCCGGCGGCGACCCGGCGGGCGGCCGCGGCGACCGGCCGGCGCGCCAACGCCCCGTCGCCGTCGGCCACATGATCCCGGATCTTCGCCGAGGCCAGCACCAGGGAGACGGTGGCCGCCAGCCGCGCGCCCTCCCCCTGGGCCACCGACGCGGTCCGCATGCCGCGCAGCGGGCAGGGCCCGGCGGTGCGCCGCCACCCCTCCGCGCGCGGCGACTGGGCCTCCACGAGGACCGAGACGACCAGGCCGTCGTAATTGGTGGCGATCCGCGCGAACTGCCCCCGGGCACCGCGCAACGCGAGGCACAACCCGCACAGATGCGCCATCCACTCGGAGCGCAGTTTTTCCGACAGCCGGTGCCGGCAAGGGCGGATAATGCCAAACAACTTTCTCCCCGTTCACCCGTACGTCCCCGGCGTCACCCGTCCGGCCCGGCGGAGTCTACCCAGCGCCCCGTCAGCGCCTTTCAGCAGGAGGAACTCTGATTCGCCGCCATACGTTGTGCACCAGTACCGTCACGAATCCCCTGTGCGGCCGCAATCCACGTGGCACACCTTCCGCATCATGGACGACGATAGAGGGGGCAGGCGCAGTACAGAGAGCGGCAGCGAAAGGAGGCGTCCATGGGATCGGTGCGCAAGGCGAGTGCTTGGCTTGGCCTCGTCGACGACAGCGATGACGAGCGCTACTACGACGACGACTACGCCGAGGGACCCGAGCCCGGCGACGCCTGGGTGACCGACCCGCGGGTGCGGGTCGCCGACCAGGCCGCGCGGGACGAGGGCACCCGCATCGCCACGGTCACCCCCGAGACCTTCCGCGACGCCCGCGGCATCGGCGAGATGTTCCGGGAGGGCGTGCCGGTCATCGTGAATCTGACGGCCATGGAGCCCGCCGACGCCAAGCGCGTGGTCGACTTCGCGGCCGGGCTGATCTTCGGGCTGCGCGGCTCGATCGACCGCGTGGCCAACCGCGTCTTCCTCCTGACGCCGCCGGACTACGAGGTGCTCAGCGCCAACAGAAGCCACGCCACGGGCTTCTTCAACCAGAGCTAGGCGAGGCGCCTCACCCGACCGCGCTCCACCCGACCGCGCTCACCGGAACGCGTCCAGTCCGGTGAGCGCCTTGCCGAGCACCAGTTGGTGCATTTCGACGGTGCCCTCGTAGGTGAGCACCGATTCCAGATTCGTCGCGTGCCGCATCACCGGGTACTCGAGGGAGATCCCGTTGGCGCCCAGGATCGTCCGGGCCGTGCGGCAGATCTCGATCGCCTCCCGCACATTGTTGAGCTTGCCGAGGCTGACCTGCTCGGGGCGGAGCGTTCCGGCGTCCATGCGCAGGCCCAGATGATGGGCGAGCAGCACGCCCTTGTGCAGTTCCACCGCCATGTCGGCGAGCTTGGCCTGGGTGAGCTGGAAGCCGCCGATGGGCCGGCCGAACTGCTCGCGGGATGTGGCGTACGCGAGCGCCGCCTCGAAACAGGCCCGCGCCGCGCCCATCGCGCCCCAGACGATGCCGTAGCGGGCGTGGCTCAGACAGCTGAGCGGCCCGCGCAGTCCGGTGACCCCCGGCAGCACGGCGTCCGCGGGCAGCCGAACCTCGTCCATCACCAGCTCGCTGGTCACCGAGGCGCGCAGCGACCACTTGTGCCGGATCTCGGGGGCCGAGAAGCCGGGGGTGTCCGTGGGCACGGCGAACCCCCGGATGCCCTCGTCGGTGCGGGCCCAGACCACCGCGACCCCGGCCACCGAGCCATTGGTGATCCACATCTTGCGGCCGGTGAGCACCCAGTCGGAGCCGTCCCGCTTGGCGTGGGTGCGCATCGCGGCCGGGTCCGAGCCGTGGTCGGGCTCGGTCAGCCCGAAGCAGCCGATGATCTCGCCGGTGGCCATGCGGGGCAGCCACCGCTCCTTCTGCTCCTCGGAGCCGAAGCGGTGGATCGCGTACATGGCCAGGGAGCCCTGTACGGACACCAGGGAGCGGATCCCGGAGTCGGCGGCCTCCAGCTCCAGGCAGGCCAGCCCGTACTGGACGGCGCTCGCGCCCGCGCAGCCGTATCCCGTCAGCGACATGCCGAGCGCGCCGAGGGAGCCGAGTTCGCGGGCCAGCTCGCGGATGCCGGGCAGCTCGCCGCGCTCGTACCAGTCGGCGATGTGCGGCAGGACGCGGTCGGCGGCCCACTGCCGCACCGTGGTGCGGACGGCGAGGTCCTCGGGGGTGAGCAGGTCGTCGATCCCGAGCGGGTCGGCGGGGTCGAACGGCGGCAGGCTGCGGGTGGGGCCCTGGGACATCGGTTCGCCCTCCGGTTCCGGTGCGGTTCGGCTGCGTTCGGACGACGCTACGACCAGGTGATCTTCGCCGTCCAGACCGCCGGGCTCCGCCGACCGTCCGGACCGCCGACCGCCGGGCCGTCGGCCGGCGCCCTCAGCCGGAGGACTTCACGTGCACGGCGGCGCGGTCCTGGCGGGAGACCCGCGCGGCGCCGGTGTCCCGCGCCGCGCCGGGGCCCGTCTCGGAACCAGAGCCCGAACCGGAACCGGAGCCGGGGTCGGAACCAGAGCCGGAGTCGGAGCCGGTCTCGGGGGCTGCGGCCGTCCCCGCCTCGCGCCCCGTGCCGGTCCCGCACGCGGCGTCCGCCCCGTCCTTGTCGGCGGGCGCGCACTCCATCGACTTCGGCAGCCGCAACGCCGCCAGCGCCCCCACCAGCAGCAGGGCCGCGCTGACCGCCAGCGTGACATGCAGGCCGTGGACGAAGGACCGGCGCGCGGCCGCGCGCAGCGCCTCGCCCGCCGAGCCGCCGAGCCGGTCGGAGACCTTGTAGGCGACGCCGAGCGACTGGGTCGCGGCCGAGCTGGCGGACTTCGGCACGCCCGCGACGGAGGAGACCCCGGGCGCGTACGCGGCGTTCATGACGCTGCCCAGGAGGGCTATGCCGATGCCGGCGCCGAGCTGGTAGGAGGTCTCGCCGATGGCGGCCGCGCCGCCCGCGGACTTGACCGAGGCCTCGTTGAGCATCGACTCGTACGCGCCGAAGAGCGTGGTCTCCAGGCCGAAGCCGAGGAAGAGGAAGGCGCCGACCAGGACCGCGGGCCGGTCGGACTGGCCCATGACGACCAGGGAGAGGACGGCCGCCGCGGTGAGCGAGAAGCCGAAGGCGACCATGGTGCGGGGGCCGAGCCGCTGGAGCATCCGGGACCCGGCGAGCCCGGCGGCCATCGCGGCGAGGGTGAGCGGCAGCAGCCGCATGCCCGTCTCGAGCGGCGTGAGGCCGAGGACGAGCTGCAGGTACTGGGCGGCTATGAGTTCCAGGCCGACGAGCGCCAGCAGGGCGAGCACGATGCAGCCGACGGAGATGCTGAACGCGGGCCGGGAGAACAGCCGCAGGTCCACCAGCGGATGCTCGCGGCGGCGCTGCCGGCGTACGAAGAGCACCAGCAGGACCACGCCGACCACGACGGGGGCGGCGGTGACGGGCTCCAGCAGCCCCGCGCCGCTGCCCACCCGCTTGACGCCGAAGACCAGGCAGAACAGCCCGCAGGCGGCCATGATCGCGCCCAGCACGTCCCAGGGGCCGTCGCGGTCGCCGGTGGACTCCGGCAGCAGCCAGCGGCCGACGGGCAGGGCGACCGCCATCAGCGGGATGTTGATGAAGAAGACCGAGCCCCACCAGAAGTGCTCCAGCAGGAAGCCGCCGAGCAGCGGCCCGACGGCCGCGCCCACTGCGGCCACCGCGCTCCATATGCCGATGGCCAGGGCCCGCTCCCGGCGGTCCGGGAAGACCTGGCGCAGGATCGACAGCGTCGCGGGCATGATCATCGCGCCGCCGACACCCAGGATGGCGCGGGCCACGATGAGGATCTGCGGGGTGCCGGCCTCGGCGGCGAGGGCCGAGGCCGCGCCGAAGAGGCCGTAGCCGAGCAGCAGCACCCGGCGGCGGCCGACCCGGTCGCCGAGCGTGCCGAACAGGATCAGCAGGGAGGCGCAGACCAGCGGGTACGCGTCGACGATCCACAGCAGCTCGATCGACCCCGGCCGCAGGTCCTCGGTGACGGCGGGGACCGCGACGTGCAGCACGGTCCCGTCGACGGCGACGAGCAGCAGACTGACGCAGAGCACGAGGAGGACGACCCAGCGGTTGGCTCCGCCGGACGCCTCGGTGCCGCGCCACTGCCGGGGGACGCCCGCCGTCCGTCGTTTTCCGGCCGTGGTCGTCCCGGACATAAACCGCACCTCCCTGTCTTGCGCTCGCGGCCCCTCGGGGGCGGGACGTCATGGCTGAGGACGTCCGGCGACCCGGCGGCGAGGGCGAGTGAATGGTCAGCGTACGCGAGTCGTCACGCGGGTCGTGTGGCCCATCCCATGTTGAGACCCACGTCGCAGAGGTGAACGCAGGCGTACGTTCCGGTGTCCCCCATTTGTCCCTCCCGTCGGCCGCCGGAATCGCGCCTGGATAATCGGGTCCGTGATGGGACTCGCCCGAGCCGACGCCCCGGCCGGAGAACACGACGAACGGGCGGGCCGCACGGTTCCCGCCGCGCTTCACCGGGCCGCTCCGGCGCTCCTGGCGTATGCGGGGACGCGGCTGCTGGGCATCGCGGTTCTCGCCATCTGGGCCGCGGTGGCGGGCAAGAGCTGGCACCAGCTGCTCTCCGCCCGCTGGGACTCTCTGTGGTACTCGCGCATCGCCGAGGACGGCTACGGCCACACGCTCCACCTGCCCGACGGCTCGGTCCACTCCGATCTGGCCTTCTTCCCGCTGCTGCCCTGGCTGGAGCGGCTGATCTCGGCGCTGACCCCGCTGGACGCGGCGGACGCCGGGCTGGCGGTGAGCTGGGTCTCCTCGCTGTTCGCCGCGTGGGGGATCTTCGCGGTCGGGGACCGGCTGCACGGGAGGCGGGTGGGCACGGCGCTGGTCGTGCTGTGGGCGGTGCTCCCCGTCGGGATCGTGCAGTCGATGGCGTACTCCGAGTCGCTCTTCACCGCACTGGCCGCGTGGGGGGTGTACGCGCTGCTCACCGGGCGGTGGGTGGGGGCCGGATCGCTCGCCGCGCTCGCCGGGCTGACCCGGCCGGTGGGGGTCGCGGTGGTCGCGGCGGTGTGGCTCACGGCGGCCGCGGCCCTGCTGCCCGGCGGGCGGTGGCGCGGGGCGTGGCGTCCGGAGCACCGCCGGATGCTGCTGGGGGTGGCGCTGGCCCCGCTCGGCTGGCTGGGCTATGTGGCGTGGGTGGGGGCGCGGACCGGAAGCGTCACCGGCTATCTCCGGGTCCAGGAGGGCTGGCGGAACGGATTCGACGGCGGCCTGGCCTTCGCGCGCTTCGTGGGCGGTCTACTGGCCGGGCCCGCCTTTCCGGCCGGGCTGGGGCTGCTGATCGGCGTGGCCGCGCTGCTCCGGCTGTTCGTGGAGTGCGTACGGCGGCAGGAGCCGCCGCCGCTGCTGGTGTACGCGGGGGCGGTGCTGGCCCTCGCGCTGACCGCGAAGGGCTACTTCGGCTCCAAGCCGCGGCTGCTCGTCCCCGCCTTCCCCGTCCTGCTGCCGATCGCGGCCGCCCTCGCGCGCCTGCCCGCGGTCAGGGCCGCGCTGGTCCTCGGGGCGGTGGGGCTCGGGTCGGCGCTGTACGGGGCCTTCTGGCTGAACGGCACGGGGCCGCCGTGAGAAGGGCGGACGGGCGCCGGGCGGGGCTCGGCGACAGGCGGGGAAACGGCGAGGAACGCCCCGGCTAATCGCCGATAAACGGCGCTGTAAGAATTCCATAAAGAAGTGCGGGAGCGGCTTCGGGAAGGCCGCTCCCGGAAAAGCCATGACCACCCGCGCATTCCTTCGGAATGGCGGGTCGTAAAACCCTGGACGAGACCCACTCCACATCACATCGTCATCACAAAGCGACCTGATCGACTGAAGCGGCCTGTCACGCAATGTAACGTCGATTGAGTGCGTACCGATGACAAGCTCCCTCGGACGGAGGGGCGCCCGAGCGATCTGGCGCGACCGCGCATGACCCGGACCCGGCGCTGGCTGCTCGGGTCCACCGTCGCGGTGTACGTGGCGACCGTGGTCGGGGTGCTCACCACGTCCTGGCTGGTGCAGCTCGACTGGCAGGTCATGCTGTTCCGGCCGTACAAGCAGTGGCCCGCGTTCCACACCTTCCTGGACTACTTCGTGGTCATGGGCCAGCGCGGCCCCACCGCGGTGGCGGTGGCCGCCTGGCTGGGCTGGTGCTGCCACAAGCAGCGCACCATGCGCCCGCTGATCGTGCTGGGGACGTCCCTGCTGCTGCTGAACATGACCGTCGGCGCGGTCAAACTGGGCCTGGGCAGGCTCGGTCCGCACTACGCGACCACGGTCGGCTCGAACGAGATGTGGGGCAACGGCGATATATTTCCTTCGGGTCACACCGCGAACGCGGTGGTCACCTGGGGTGTGCTGGCCTATCTGGCGACCACTCCCCGGGCCCGCAGGGTCGCCTCGGTCATCGCGGCGGCCTTCGCCTTCGGTGTCGGCATGACCACCGTCTACCTCGGCACCCACTGGGTCAGTGACGTGGTGCTCGGCTGGGCGGCCGGGGTGCTGGTGCTG
Source organism: Streptomyces sparsogenes subsp. cuspidosporus (assembly GCF_039532705.1). Lineage (NCBI taxonomy): Bacteria > Bacillati > Actinomycetota > Actinomycetes > Kitasatosporales > Streptomycetaceae > Streptomyces > Streptomyces sparsogenes. The sequence goes on from NZ_BAAASD010000016.1 coordinate 121,041, forward strand.
CTGGCCCTGCCGTGGCTGGAGCCCGCCATGGGGCGCGCCGAGGTGCTGCTGCAGATCCTGTACCGGGCGGTGCGCGAGCGCCGGCTGCCGGTGTCGCTGCCGGTCTCCCGGCCGGTGGCCGGTTCCGGTCTGGCCACCCCGCGCGCGGCGCGCGACGGCGAGCTGCCGGCCCGCGAGACGGTGGGTGTCGGCGGCCGGGCGGGCGGGGCCGCGGGGCATGTGCCCGAGGGCCGGCCGCACCATCCGCTGCGGTCGCACCCGATCCGCCCGGAGCGGTCCGCCGTCGCCCCGGGCGGCAGCCGCCGCCCGCCGCACGCCGACCGGCTCTCGCACGCCGACCGGCTGCCGCGCGCCACGTCACCGCTGGGCGCGCCCGCGGGCCGCGGCCGCACCGCCACCGGCGGCTGACCGCCGGCGGGCCCGAGGGGGTGGTACGCACCCACGCTCCCCGAAGGCCCCGGACCATCGCACCGACGGGCCCGGGCGCTCCCGCAGAGCGTCCGGGGCCGTCGCCGTACCGGCGTCGTGGCGTCCCGCGCCGTCATCCCTTCCAGCAGCGCCGCACCACGTCGTCGGCCACTTCGAAGTTGATCCTCCCCCGCAGGTACTCCAGGGTGATGACGGTGCCCGGAGGAAGGGCGCGCACGGTGGTCCAGCCCCGTTCCCGGGCGCGCTCCTCGGCGGCCCGGGCGGTAAGGCCCACATAGCTGTCGAAGTCGTCGTCGGGTTCCGCGGCGGGCGTGGGTACAGGTGCCATGACGCCACCGTATGCGGGGGGACGGGGTGGTGACACCCTGGTGTCCGCCGCCCGCTGACACGGGCTCACCCGCGCCGTGTCCCTCACTCGTCACACTTGTGTCACAGAAAACACGCCCGGGTTTCCTCCCGGCTCCGTCACTCGTCCGTGCCCTCTGTTGACGGCGCGAAGGTGACGGCGAGTTTCCGCCGAAATCCCTCGCATTGGCCTCGGCCCGCTATTGCCGGGGCCGCCTCGCGGCAACTCGGGCGCGAATTCCCGGACCATGGCGGAAATGAGCCCCTCGCGCTCACGGAACGCACAATTCCGCCACAAACTCACCGAGTCGGCGGTCACAGGTTTGCTCCCGGCGGGACGCGGTACCCGCCGCTACGAGGCACACATGACAGACACATCAGATGAGACCGGTAAGAAGACGACGAACGGCGGACCGACACCGCTGGCGCTCATGCGCGCCGCCCGCGAGCAGCTCGCCGAGCTGACGGGTCTGTACCCCGAGGCGCTGCCGCGCCTGGAGCGGACCGAGGAGGGCTGGGTGCTGGACGCCGAAGTGGTGGAGCTGGCCCGGGTGCCGGAGACGATGAGCCTGATGGCGTTGTACGAGGTGACCCTCGACCCGGACGGCCAGCTCACCGGCTACCGCCGTGTCCGCCGCTACGAACGCGGGCGGAGCGACCGCGGCTGACGCCCCGCCGGCACCGCCCCGGGCCCGCGCGGCCCGGCCGGCCACGAGAGGAAGACACCCGACATGACCACCGTTGTCCCGGCACAGCAGAGCAGAAGCGGAGGCGGCACCAGCGGCCTGTACGACGTCCTCGAGCTGATTCTCGACCGAGGGCTGGTGATCGACGCGTTCATCCGCGTCTCGCTGGTCGGCATCGAGATCCTCAAGATCGACGTCCGGGTCGTGGTGGCGAGCGTGGACACCTATCTGCGGTTCGCCGAGGCATGCAACCGCCTCGACCTGGAGGCCGGCCCGAACAAGTCCGCCGGCCTGCCCGAACTCCTGGACGGCGCCACCGAGAGCGCCGCGCGCAGCAAGACCAAGGGCGCGCTCTCCGGCGCCGGACAGTCCGTCTCCAAGGCGGCCCACTCCATCGCCGACGCGCTCCGGCCCTCGGGCGGGAGCGGCGACGAGGAGGCCGAGGAGGAGTCGCAGGGCCGCGGCCGGCGCACGGCCACCCGTAAGGCCTCGTCGAAGAAGGCGGAGGAGGGCGAGTGAGCACCTACGTCTACGGCATCACCCAGGGCGCGGTCCCGGACCTGCGCGACAAGCTGCTGGGCATCGGCGACCCGCCCAAGCCGGTGCGCGCCCTGACCGAGGGCGAGTTGTCCGCGATCGTCAGCGACTGCCCCGAGCAGCTCCGGCCCAAGCGGCGCGATCTGATCGCCCACCAGCACGTGCTGGCCGAGGTGAGCGGCGACCGGGCCGTGCTGCCGATGCGGTTCGGCAGCGTCTCCCCCAGCGACGAGGACGTGCGCGGGGTGCTGGCCGAGCAGGCCGACCGCTACCAGGCGCAGCTCCGGCGTCTGGCACACCGCGTGGAGTACAACGTCAAGGCGGTGCACGACGAGGACGCGGTGCTCCACCAGGTGCTCGCCGAGGAGCCGGAGCTGCGGGCGATGGCCGAGGCCAACCGGGCCGCGGGCGGGGGCACCTACGAGGACCGGCTGCGCTTCGGCGAGCTGATGGCGGGCGCCGTGCGGGCCCGCGAGGTGCGGGACGCCCAGCTCGTCGAGAAGACCCTGACGGCGGCCGCCGAGGAGGTGCGGCCCGGCCCGGACAGCGGCGGCTGGTTCGTGAACCTGTCGTTCCTCGTCGGCAAGGACGGCGGGGGCGCGCTGACGGACGCGGTGGCCGAGCTGGAGCGGGCGCATCCGCGGCTGAAGCTGCGGGTCCACGGCCCGCTGCCGCCGTACAGCTTCGTCGAGTCGTAGGCCGGCACATGATCGGCTGGGTGCTGCGGCAGCTCATCGCCCAGGCGGAGCGGGAGTACTACGACCCGGCGAACGTCCAGCGGGCGCTGGCCGAACTGGCGGCGCGGCTGGAGGAAGGGCAGATCGGCGAGGAGGAGTTCGAGCGGCGGGAGGACGAGCTGCTCGACCGGCTGGAGGAGGCGCAGCGATGGGCGAACGGGATCCGCTGACCACCGAGCGGGGACCCGGCGGGCCGACCGGTGCGCCCGGGCCGGCCGCCGGGGCCGCGCCCTACGGGTCGTCCGGACGCGAACCGTCCGGCTTCGGGTCCCGGGGCCTGGCCTCGCCGGGCCAGGGGTCGTCGGGCTACTACGGGCTCGCGGGGTCCGGCGACTCCGCCAACCTGGCCGACATTCTGGAGCGCGTCCTGGACAAGGGCGTGGTCATCGCGGGCGACATCCGCATCAATCTGCTCGACATCGAACTTCTCACGATCAAGCTGCGGCTGGTCGTGGCCTCCGTCGACAAGGCCAAGGAGATGGGCATCGACTGGTGGGAGCGCGATCCCGCCCTGTCGTCCCGTGCCAGGGGCCGCGAGCTCGACGGCGGCGACGGCGGGAACACCGGCGGGGAGGACAGGCCATGACGCGGGAGCTGGAGTACGCGTACGGGGTGGTCCGGGACACCGGGGCGCCCGACCCCCTCCCCCCGGGGGTGCTCGGCGTCGCGGGCGGCCCGGTGCGCGCGGTGCGCCACCGGGGGCTCGCGGTGCTGGCGAGCCCGGTCCCGGCCGAGGAGTTCGAGGAGGGGCCGCTGCGCGCCCGGCTGGAGGACCTGGCCTGGCTGGAGGAGGTCGCCCGCGCCCACCAGCGGGTGGTCAACGCGGCGGGCGCGGTCGGCTGCGTGGTGCCGGTGGGGATGGCCACCGTCTGCCGGGGCGAGGAAGGGCTGCGGCGGATGCTGGAGGAGGGGCACCCGCGCTTCACCGGGGCGCTGGACCGGCTGGAGGGCCGGGTCGAATGGGGTGTCAAGGTGTACGCGGGGCCGGCCGGCGCGGAAGCGGCGGCCGGCGGGCCCGCCCCGGCCCCCGCCGGGGCACCCGCCCCGCCCTCCGCCAAAGCCTCCTCCAGGGGGCTCTCGGGCCGCGACTACCTGCGGCGGCGCACCGCGCAGCGGCGGGCGCAGGAGCAGCGCTGGCAGCGCGCGGAGGACGGCGCGCGCCTGGTGCACGAGACGCTCGCCGGTCTCGCCGAGCGCGCCCGGCTGCACCCTCCGCAGGACGGGCGGCTGTCCGGCGTGACGGACCGCAATGTGCTCAACGCCGCCTATCTGGTGCCGCATGAGCACAGCGAGGGCTTCGCGGCGCGGGTGCGGGAGCTGGCGGACCGGCTGCCGGGGCTGCGGGTCGAGCTGACCGGCCCCTGGGCGCCTTACTCCTTCGTGGCCCCCGACCCGGCGGACCGGGCGAGGGCGACGTCATGACGACCCCGGCGACCAGTGCGCCCGATCCGACGAGTCCGACGAGTCCGACCAGTCCCCTCGCCCAGCGTCCCGTCGCCCTGGTGGACCTGCTGGACCGGCTGCTGGCGGGCGGCGTGGTCGTGGTCGGCGACCTCACCCTGCGGATCGCCGATGTGGACCTCGTACGCATCGATCTGCGCGCGCTCATCAGCTCGGTGAGCGAGAACGTGCCGTCCCCCTGGGAGGAACCGTGACCCGCAGGCTGGAGCTGGACCAGGAGAGCGTCGAGCGCGATCTGATGCGGCTGGTGCTCACGGTCGTGGAGCTGCTGCGCCAGCTCATGGAGCGGCAGGCGCTGCGCCGGGTCGAGCAGGGCGGGCTGACCGAGGACCAGGAGGAGCGCATCGGGCTGACCCTGATGCTGCTGGAGGACCGCATGGGCGAGCTGTGCGAGCGCTACGGCATCGGGCGCTCGGACCTCAATCTGGACCTTGGGCCACTCGGGCCGCTGTTGCCCCCGACGGAGTGAGGCGTGGGGCGCACCCGCGCCTCCGCGCGCCCGGCGCGCGCATCATGGCCACAGCCGAAAGCCCGCCGAAGCCCACCCAGAAGGAGCGCCGATGGGTACGGAGACCGCGCAGGCGGCTGCCGGACCGGTGCGGGAGCCGGGCGTGGGCCGGATCCTGGTGGACTGGCTGACCACCACCGACCACAAGAAGATCGGGCATCTGTATCTGATCACCGCGTTCGGCTTCTTCCTGGTGGCGGGGGTGCTGGCGATGGTGATGCGCGCCGAGCTGGCCAGGCCCGGGCTCCAGCTGATGTCGAGCGAGGCGTACAACCAGGCGTTCACCATGCACGGCACGATCATGCTGCTGCTGTTCGCGACGCCGGCCTTCGCCGGCTTCGCCAACGAGATCATGCCGCTGCAGATCGGCGCGCCCGACGTGGCCTTCCCGCGCCTGAACATGTTCTCGTACTGGCTGTTCCTGTTCGGCGGGGTGATCGTGGTGTGCGGCCTGGCCGTGCCCGGGGGCGGCCCGGACTACGGCTGGACCGCGTACGCCCCGCTCAACAGCTCGGTGCGCAATCCGGGCGTGGGCGCCGACATGTGGATCATGGGGCTGGCGCTGGCGGGGTTCGGCACGATCCTCGGCGCGGTGAACTTCCTGACGACCATCCTCACGCTGCGCGCCCCCGGGATGACGATGTTCCGGATGCCGATCTTCACCTGGAACATCCTCTTCACCTCGATCATGGTCCTGATGGCCTTCCCGGTGCTGGCGGCGGCGCTGCTGTGCCTGGAGGCGGACCGGCGGTTCGGGGCGCTGGTCTTCGACGCCCGGTTCGGCGGCACGCTGCTGTGGCAGCACCTGTTCTGGTTCTTCGGCCACCCCGAGGTGTACATCATCGCGCTGCCGTTCTTCGGCATCATCACCGAGATCATCCCGGTCTTCTCCCGCAAGCCGGTCTTCGGCTATCTGACCCTGATCGGCGCGACCATCGCCATCACCTCGCTGTCGATGATGGTGTGGGCCCACCACATGTTCGCCACCGGCGCGGTGCTGCTGCCGTTCTTCTCCCTGCTGTCCTTCCTGATCGCCGTGCCGACCGGGGTGAAGTTCTTCAACTGGATCGGCACCATGTTCGGCGGCTCGGTGTCCTTCGAGGCGCCGATGCTGTGGGCGGTCGGCTTCCTGGTCAGCTTTCTCTTCGGCGGGCTGACCGGGGTGATCCTGGCCTCGCCCCCGCTGGACTTCCACGTCACCGACACCTATTTCGTGGTGGGCCACTTCCACTACGTCGTCTTCGGGACGGTGGTCTTCGCGATGTTCGCGGGGTTCTACTTCTGGTGGCCCAAGTTCACCGGCAAGCTGCTCGACGACCGGCTCGGGCGGATCCACTTCTGGACGCTGTTCGTCGGCTTCCACGCCACCTTCCTGGTGCACCACTGGCTGGGCGCCCAGGGCATGCCGCGCCGCTACGCCGACTATCTGGCGGCCGACGGCTTCACCGCGCTCAACACCGTCTCCTCCCTCGGCTCCTTCCTGCTGGGCCTGTCCACCCTGCCGTTCCTCTACAACGTCTGGAAGACGGCCCGGCACGGCACGAGGGTCGAGGCCGACGACCCCTGGGGGTACGGCCGCTCCCTGGAGTGGGCGACCTCCTGCCCGCCGCCCCGGCACAACTTCGCCGCCCTGCCGCGCATCCGCTCCGAGTCCCCCGCCTTCGACCTGCACCACCCGGCGGTGTCCCAGGTCGAGGAGAAGGACCAGCAGCTCAAGCCTCAGGGCTCGGTCAGCCCAGGGAGCGAGCCAGGCGATCCCGGAGCGTCCTGATGTGGTCGTGCAACTCGGGCGGCTCGCGCACCTCGAAATCCACGCCGAGCATGGCGATGTGAACCGTCATGATGTCCAGGCTCCCGGCCCCGGTGTGCAGCAGACAGCTGTGCTCGTCCACCGGCTCCAGGGTCCCGGCCGCGGGCGAGAGCCGCTCGGCGGCCTCCTCGGCGGACACCCGCAGCAGCACCGTGGCCTTCTCGGCGTACGCGCGGGTGGACACCCCCTCGCGGACATAGGCGGCCAGGTCCTCCGCGGGCGGACGGCGCGGCGCGAAACGCGGGCCGTGCGGCGGGGTCGGGGTGATGCGGTCGGCCCGGAAGGTACGCCAGTCCTCCCGGTCCACGTCCCACGCGACCAGGTACCAGCGGCGCTGCGCGGCCACCAGCCGGTGCGGCTCGGCCGTGCGGCGGCTGACCGCGCCCTGGTGGTCGCGGTACTCGAAGCGCAGCCGGTGGCTGTCCCGGCAGGCGTTGGCCAGCTCGGTCAGCACCTCGGGATCGACGGTGGGCCCGCGGAACGCCCCCACCATGGGCACGGTGAAGGAGCTCAGCGCCCCCACCCGGCGGCGCAGCCGGTCCGGCAGCACCTGCTCCAGCTTGGCGAGGGCGCGCACCGACGTCTCCTCGATGCCCTCCACCCCGCCGCCCGCCGCCTGCCGCAGCCCCACCGCGACCGCCACCGCCTCGTCGTCGTCGAGCAGCAGCGGCGGAAGCTGGGCGCCCGGGCCGAGCTGGTAGCCGCCGGCCGTCCCCGGCGCGGAGTGCACGGGATAGCCCAGCTCACGCAGCCGGTCGACGTCCCGGCGCACGGTGCGCGTGGTCACCTTCAGACGGTCGGCCAGCTCGGCCCCGGACCATTCACGGTGGGCCTGGAGGAGCGAGAGCAGACGGAGCAGGCGGGCGGAGGTCTCCAACATGGCGCCGAGTGTGCCAGCCGCCGAGGACAGGGGCTGTCCTCGGCGGCTGTCTGCGGCGCGATGTCCTCGTCACCAGCGGTACCAGTGGGTCCGGCGGCCGCCCGTCCCGGTGCGGTGGAACAGGAACCCGAGCAGCCAGACCACCAGGACCGCGAGCGCGAGCCACCACAGCGCCTTGACGGCGAATCCGACCCCGAACAGGACCACGGCGAGGAGCAGCACCAGAATGACAGGAATCATCTTTCACACCTCCACGGGTGCGAGTGCCCCCTGTATCCAGGCTAATACGGGTTCGCCGTAAAGGATCTCCCCATCTTCTCCGCACTCGCTAGGCGTCCTCCACACGCACCGCCAGATCGTTGTTGGTGGTGTAGTACGGACCGGCCTTGGCGGGGCCGTGCGGCGCGGCGACCGGCTGCGCCGGATAGCTGAAGATCTCCTTCTTGTCCGGCACGTCGTCCAGGATGCGCGCCAGCCGCGCCGGGGCCGCGTCCGGGCCGGCCGGGCGCAGCCACAGGTCCCACGCCTCCTCGCCGCCCTTCCAGCCCTCCGCCAACTCCGCGAGCGGCAGTGTGAAGGAGAACTCGGTGTCGTCCTCCAGCACCGGCTTCCCCGTCCACACCCGGGACGCGTCGCGCCGGCAGCGGGCCTCCACGACCGCCCCGGCCAGCCACTCGGCCGGGTTCCCCACCCGGTACAGCCGGCCGCGCACCGCCAGCTCCCCGCCCTCGGCGCGGATCTCCCCCGCCTCGGCGTGCGGGGCGCGCCGCCAGCTGCGCAGCGAGAGGTTGCCGTGCTTGGTCGGGTAGGGGATGCGGACGGACAGCGGCGAGGTGCTGGGGCCCGGCCGGCGGTCCACGAGCGAACGCAGGTCGTTCAGGCCCGGCGCGACCCGCCGCGGCTCGGCGTCGCCGTGCGCCACGTGCACGTCCCAGCGCCCCTCGGGCAGCGGCACCGTGCTGGGCAGCGCGGCCTGCGGCCTGCCGTCCTCGGCGGACGCCAGCGGCAGCCGCACCTCGTCCTCGGCGCCGGGGTCCGCGCCCCGGCGCACCAGCACCAGCGCGTCGACCGGCCCGGCCTCGCCGGGAGCCGCCGCGGGCCCGGGGCGGACCCAGTCGGAGACGTGGAAGGTCAGCCCGCCCGCGGAGTCCGCCACGCAGTGGGCGCGCGGCGGAGCGGCGGCCGTGTCGGGTATCTCGATCTCACTCACGCTGCGCGCATCCTTCCCAGTGCATTCCGGCCGGCGTCCTTCGTCGCGAACGCGCCGCTCAGGAGGGCGCCGCGGGCGCGGTGCACGCTGCCGCGCACCTTGCCGCGCGCGAGCAGGTCGGTGAAGAGCGACTCGTAGCGCCCGGCCACGCGGGAGGGGTCGAAGCGGGCGGAGCGTTTCAGCGCCTCCCGGCCCATCCGCTGCCGCAGTTCGTCGTCGTTGATGAGGTCCAGGAGCGCCGCGGCGATCCCGTCCACGTCTCCGTTGGGGACCAGCCGGCCGTCCACGCCGTTGTCGATGATCTCGGCGGGCCCGTGCGGGCAGTCGGTGGCGACCACCGGGAGTCCGCAGCGCATCGCCTCGACGATGGTCATCCCGAAGGACTCCATGCTGGAGGTCACGGCCGCGATCGAGCCCTTGGCCCACTCCGGGTCCAGCGGGTTCGCGGGGCCCATGAGGTAGATGTGGTTGTACAGGCCCAGGTGGTCTATGAGGTCGCGCAGCTTGGCGTGCTGGGCGCCGCCCCCGTAGATCCGCAGCCGCCAGTCGGGGCGGACCGCGATGACCTTCTCGAAGGCCCGTATCAGCAGGTCGTAGCGTTTCACCGGGGCGAGCCTGCCGGCCGCGACGACCCACTTGCCGGTGCCGTCGGCGGGCTCCAGGCACGGCTCGGGCACGCTGTTGGGCACCGCCTCCAGCCGTACGCCCGGCAGCCGCATCTGGCCGCGGTAGGTCTCGGCGTCCGCCCGGGTGACGGTGGTGACCGCGTCGAGCCGGGGGTAGGCGCCGCGCAGCGCCCGCTTGAGCGCCTTGGGGTGGGTGCCGAGCGTCAGGTGCTCCTGGCCGACGCGCACGGGCCCGCGCCGGGCCTCGCGGGCGATGTGCACGTTCAGGCCGGGGCGGGTGCCCACCACGACATCGGCGTCCAGGCGCCTGAGGTGCTCGGCTATCCGCCGGTCGGTGAGCCGGCTGTACTGCTTGTACCGGCCCTCGCTGCGCGGGAAGACCCGTGCGGGACGGGCGTGGTCAGGGTCCGCCCCCTCGTAGGTCGGGCTCTTCTTGCGGAGGTCCACCAGGTGACTGAGCCGTACGTTCGGCCCCGGGTCGAAAACCGGCGCATCACGATGGCGGAACACCGAGACGATCTCCACGTCGTGTTGTTCGCCCAGGGTGCGGGCGAGGTTGTACGTGGTCCGGATCGTCCCGCCGATCCCGTACGCGTTGTGAATCAGGAATGAGATATGCATCCGTCCCGGTATCCAGCCATTTCCCACCGTTTCCCCGCGGACAGCCGATCTCGTCCGCCTATCACTGGGTCAGACCGGGGAATGACCTTGATGGTTGGTCATCATCACCGTCTTGTTCTTGAACGTATGTCAAATCGGTAGCCAACATGCGGAACTTTTACGGGATTCAGCTCATCAGACCCTCAAGCGCAGTGACCCCGCCGCGCAAGGTCCGTTGACTACATGGAGCCGGGAAACCGCCCGGCCGCGGACCGATACCGAGGAGCCACCCGTGCCGCGCATGCTCGACGTCAGCGACGACGTACGCGCCGAGATCGGCGACGAAGAAGCCGACCGGCTGCTGGCCGGCGAGAACGCCCCGGGCAGCTACGACTGCACCTCCTGCCGCACCCCCGGGAACACCGACCAGGAGCGCACCAGCACCGTGCTGTTCGTGGGCCAGGAGACGGCGGTGCTCGCCTTCGCGCACGCGACCTGCGTCCCCTCCCAGGTCGTCCCGGTCTCCGAGGAGCAGCTGCAGGGGGCCGTGCGGTCCATCATCGCCGAGGACCACGCGCCGCCCGTCCCCGATCCGCGGCCCGCCGCCGACGCCCAGCAGGCGGTGCTCGGCGTCACCAGCGGGGTCGTCCTGGTGGGCGGCGAGGCCCGGCCCGCCCTCGTGGTCGAACCGACCGAGCCGATCGCCCGCGCCGGCGCCCTCGGCGCGGGCGGCGACGACTTCCTGCCGCTGCTGACCGAGCACGGCTTCCTGCCGGTGTACGACCTCGGCCGGCCGCCGGCGCCCATCCCCGGCTGGTCCGTGCTGCTGGCCGCCGGGCAGCTGCACGCCGTGCTGATGCCGACCCCGGGCGGCGGCGCGCCCGTGGCGTGGTGGCAGGCCCACCGCCCGATGCCGGTGAGCGACGGCTGGCGGTCCGCCGTCGGCAGGTCCCAGCAGGTCCTGGTCTACGCGGCGGCGGCCGGCACGATCGGCACCCAGCCGCGCGAGGACCAGCTGCGCGCCGCCCTGGAGCGGGCCGCCGCGCGCGGCGCCCTGGTCGGCGCCGCCATGCCACTCGCGGGCACCTGATCCCATGACCGCCCCCGCGCCCCACCGCGCCGACCTGGTCCACGCGGCACATTCCCCGCCGATCCCGCATCCGACGGGCGGCCGGGTCGTTGGCACATACGTGCACGCATACGACCCGCCCTCCCGAGCCTCTTCCGCCCCGCCCTCCCGAGCCCTGTACGAGCCTCCCGCCCGGTCCCGGTACCACGCCCACATCCCGGCGATGCGCCCGGCGCAGGAGACCCTCGGCGAGCACCGGCGGCCGTCCGCCACGCCGATCTACGACGCGCTGTACGCGGAGTACCGGAGGCTGTTCCGGGCCCTGCCCGGCGACCGCTCGGACGAGGAGGACCTGGGGTTCACGGCGTTCAGCGCCATCGGACAGCCCGGCCAGCCCCGCGGGCTGACCAGCGGCGGCCAGGGCCACACGGGCGGCTACCCCGGCCAGGCGGCGGCCCACGGCCACCCCGGGGGTCACGGCTACCCGGGAGGTCACGGCTACCCGGGCGGCCACACCGGGGGCTGGGAGCCCGCCGGGCGGCACCACCGCGCCTATCTGCCCGCGCTGCCGCCCGGACAGCGCGACGGGCGGGGCCACGGATACTGACTCCGTGTCCCCGCCCGTGCCAGCGGGCTACTTCTTGCGGCCGCGCTTCTCGCGCACGCGCACCGAGATCTGCAGCGGAGTCCCCTCGAAGCCGAACTCCTCGCGCAGCCGCCGCTCGATGAACCGGCGGTAGCCCGCCTCCAGGAAGCCGGAGGCGAACAGCACGAAGCGCGGCGGCCTGGTCCCGGCCTGCGTCCCGAAGAGGATGCGGGGCTGCTTGCCGCCGCGGACCGGGTGCGGATGGGAGGCGACGATCTCACCGAGGAAGGCGTTGAGCCGCCCGGTCGGCACCCGGGTCTCCCACCCGTCGAGCGCCGTCTCGATCGCGGGGACCAGCTTCTCCATGTGCCGGCCCGTACGCGCCGAGACATTTACCCGCGGCGCCCACTGGATCTGGCCCAGCTCGGTCTCGATCTCGCGCTCGAGGTAGTAGCGGCGCTCCTCGTCGAGCGTGTCCCACTTGTTGTACGCGACCACGATCGCCCGCCCCGCCTCGACCGCCATCGAGACGATCCGCTGGTCCTGGACGCTGATGGACTCGCTCGCGTCGATCAGGACGACCGCGACCTCGGCCTTCTCCACGGCGGCCGCGGTGCGCAGCGAGGCGTAGTAGTCCGCGCCCTCCTGGAGGTGCACCCGGCGGCGGATACCGGCCGTGTCCACGAACTTCCAGGTCTTCCCGCCGAGTTCGATCATCTCGTCGACCGGGTCGCGGGTGGTGCCCGCCATCTCGTTGACGACCACCCGCTCCTCGCCTGCCACCTTGTTGAGCAGGGACGACTTGCCCACGTTCGGGCGGCCGATGAGCGCGATACGGCGCGGGCCGCCGACGGTGGCCCCGAAGGTCTGGGCCGGGGCCTCGGGCAGCGCCTCCAGCACGGCGTCCAGCATGTCGCCGGTGCCGCGGCCGTGCAGCGCGGAGACCGGGTACGGCTCGCCGAGGCCCAGCGACCACAGCATGGCCGCGTCGGCCTCGCCGCTGGGGCCGTCGACCTTGTTGGCGCACAGCACCACGGGCTTCCCGGCCCGGCGCAGCAGCTTGACCACGGCCTCGTCGGTGTCGGTGGCGCCGACCGTGGCGTCCACCACGAACACCACCGCGTCGGCGGCCTCGATGGCGAACTCGGCCTGCGCGGCCACGGACGCGTCGATGCCGAGCACGTCCTGCTCCCAGCCGCCGGTGTCGACCACCTTGAAGCGGCGGCCGGACCACTCGGCCTCATAGGTCACCCGGTCGCGGGTGACGCCGGGGCGGTCCTCGACGACCGCCTCCCGGCGGCCGATGATCCGGTTCACCAGAGTCGACTTGCCGACATTCGGGCGGCCCACGACGGCGAGGACGGTGAGCGGGCCGTGCCCCGCCGCGGCCAGGTCGCCCTCGACCTGCTCCAGGTCGAAGCCCTCTTCCGCGGCGAGCTCCATGAACTCCGCGTACTCGGCGTCACCAAGCTCACCGTGCGCCGCGCCGGTGTGGATCTGGTCGTTCATGAAGTCATTCCTCGTCGTCCGTCGCCGCTGCTCGCGGCTGCCGAGGGCCCGTACGGCCCTCGGGTGTCACGTCTATGGGTGGCCGTGGCGGCCGGTGAGCCGCCTGGCGTCCGCCAGATGCGCCCCCAGCCGCTTCTGGATGCGCACGGTCGCCTCGTCCAGGGCCGCGCGGGTCCGCCGGCCGCTGCCGTCGCCCGCCTCGAAGGGGTCGCCGAAGACCACGTCGATCCGGCTGCGCAGCGGCGGCAGCCCCGGCACCAGCCGGCCGCGCCGCTGCGCGGTGCCCAGCACCGCGACGGGCACGATCGGGGCGCCCGACCGTACGGCGAAGTAGGCGAGCCCGGCGCGCAGCGAGGCGAAGTCGCCCTCGCCGCGGGTGCCCTCGGGGAAGATCCCCAGCACCCCGCCGCGCTCCAGCACGCCCAGGGCCTCCGTGATCGCCGCCCGGTCGGCGCTCGCCCGGTCCACCTTCAACTGCCCGATCCCGCGCAGGAACGGGTCCAGCGGACCGACGAACGCCTCCTTCTTGACCAGGAAGTGCACCGGCCGCGGCGAGGTGCCGATCAGCATCGGGCCGTCGAGGTTGTGGGAGTGGTTCCCGGCGAGGATGACGGGCCCGGAGGCCGGAATCCGCCAGGCACCCAGCACCCGCGGCCGCCACAGCCCGTACATCAGGCCGATGCCGATCCGGCGGCCGACCGCGGCGCCGCCCGCGCTGGGCAGCGCGTGGGGGGCCTTGGTGGTCGTGCCGGCCTTGCCGGTGCTGGTGGCCTTGGTGGTCTTATCGGCCCTGCCGGTGCCGGCGGTCTTGTCTGCCTTGGCGGCTTCGGTGGCTTTATCGGCGCTGGAGGTCACGCGGACCGCTTCTCCTCGACGAGGGTGACCACGCACTCGATGACCTGCTCCAGGGTCAGCTCGGTGGTGTCCACCTCGATCGCGTCGTCCGCCTTGGCGAGCGGCGAGGTCTTGCGGCCCGAGTCGGCGGCGTCCCGCTTGGCCAGCGCGGCCTGCGTGGCGGCCAGGTCCGCGGCGTCCTTGCCCCTCAGCTCCCCGCTGCGGCGGGCCGCCCGCGCCTCGGCCGAGGCGGTCAGGAAGATCTTGACGTCGGCGTCCGGCAGCACGGTGGTGCCGATGTCCCGGCCCTCCACGACGATGCCGCGCGGCGCCTCGGTCGCGATGGTCCGCTGCAGCTCGGTGATCCGCGCCCGCACCTCGGGGACCGCGCTGACCGCGCTGACCTTGGAGGTGACCTCCTGGGTGCGGATCGGGCCGGAGACGTCCACGCCGTCCACGGTGATGGTGGGGTTCGCCGGGTCGGTGCCGGAGACGATGCCGGGCTTGCCCGCGGCGTCGGCCACGGCCGTGGCGTCCTCGACGTCGATGCCGTTGTTCACCATCCACCAGGTGATCGCCCGGTACTGGGCGCCGGTGTCGAGGTAGCCGAGGCCGAGCTTGGCCGCGACGGCCTTGGAGGTGCTGGACTTGCCCGTGCCTGCGGGGCCGTCGATCGCGACAATCACTGCTGCCGGGGCGGTCCGGGCGGCGGTTTCCACGGTGACAGACACCTTTCTGGTACACGGGCGGTTTCGCGGGCCCCCCTTCGAGAGCCTCGCACAAGGTTACTGCCGGATCGACCAACCCCGTGCCGCTCCATCGCCGCCCTCGCACCGCTCGGCGCCAGGGCGCCTCCCGGGCTTCGGGACGGCTGCGTCGGACTCCGTCCGCCGGTCGCCGGTCACTGCCGGATCGACCAGCCCCGCTCCCTGAGGGCGGCCGTGAGGCCCGGCGCCGCCTGGGGTTCGACGAAGAGCTGGATCAGGCCGGACTGCTGACCGGTCGCGTGCTCGATCCGCACGTCCTCGATGTTGACCCCGGCACGGCCGGCGTCGGCGAAGATGCGGGCCAGCTCGCCGGGCTGGTCGCCGATGAACACCGCCACCGTCTCGTACGCGGCCGGGGCCGCGCCGTGTTTGCCCGGGACCCGCTCGCGGCCCGCGTTGCCGCGCCGCAGCACGTCCTCGATGCCCTGGGCGCCGTCGCCGCGCTTGTCCTCGTCGGCCGACTGCAGGGCGCGCAGCGACCGCACCGTCTCGTCGAGGTCGGCGGCCACCGCGGCGAGGATGTCGGCCACCGGGCCCGGGTTGGCGGAGAGGATGTCGACCCACATGCCGGGGTCGGAGGCGGCGATCCGGGTCACATCGCGGATGCCCTGCCCGCACAGCCGCACCGCCGCCTCGTCCGCGTCCTCCAGCCGCGCCGCGACCATGCTGGAGAGCAGCTGCGGGGTGTGCGAGACCAGCGCGACGGCCCGGTCGTGGGCGTCCGCGTCCATCACCACGGGCACCGCCCGGCACAGCGCGACCAGCTCCAGCGCCAGGTTGAGCACCTCGGTGTCGGTGGCGGCGCCGGCGGCACTGGTCGGCGTGAGCACCCACGGCCGCCCCTCGAACAGGTCCGCCGTCCCGGCCAGCGGCCCCGAGCGCTCGGCGCCCGCCATGGGGTGGGTGCCGATGTAGCGGGTCAGGTCGCAGCCGAGGGCCTCCAGCTCGCGGCGCGGGCCGCCCTTGACGCTGGCGACGTCCAGGAAGCCGCGCGCGGCGCCGCGCGCGATCGCCTCGGCGACGGTCCGGGCCACATGGGCGGGCGGCACGGCCACCACCGCCAGGTCGACCGGTCCCTCCGGCTCCTGTACCGACCCGGCGCCGAGGGCCGCCGCCGTACGGGCCCGGTCCGGGTCGTGGTCGCTGAGGTGCACCCGCACCCCGCGGCCCGCCAGGGCGAGCGCCACGGAGGTGCCGATCAGGCCGGTGCCGATGACGAGGGCGGTTCTCACTGGGCGATGTCCTTACGGAGGGCTGCGGCGGCGCCGAGGTAGACGTGGGCGACGTCGGACTTGGCCAGGTCGGTCTCGACGTGCGCCAGGATGCGCACCACCCTCGGCATGGCCCCGGCGATGTCGAGCTCCTGCGCGCAGATCAGCGGCACGTCGGTGATGCCGAGCTTGCGGGCGGCGACGGCGGGGAAGTCGCTGTGCAGGTCGGGGGTGGCCGTGAACCAGACGCTGATCAGGTCGTCCGGGGTCAGGCTGTTGCGCTCCAGGATGGCGGTGAGCAGCGCGGAGACCTGCTCGTGCATGTGGCGCGGCTCGTCCCGCTCCAGCTGGACGGCCCCGCGGACCGCTCGTACCGCCACGTCCCTCTCCCTCCGGCTTCGTCCAGGGCCGGGGGCCCGGCCCCCGTCGTCCCCCGTCAGCCTAGCGAGGGCGGGCGGCCGGACCGCGGCCGCGACCACCCTGCGGACAACCGCCGTCCTCCGCCGTCATCCGTCCCGAGCCTCACCGAGCCGTCCCGAGCCGTCCCGACCCGCCGTCGTCCGTCGCGGTCATAGATCGACCTCGCGCATCAGCATGCCGACCTCCGTGTTGGTCAGCCGCCGCAGCCAGCCGGACTTCTGGTCGCCCAGCGCGATCGGGCCGAAGGCCGTGCGCACCAGCTTGTCGACCGGGAAGCCGGCCTCGGCGAGCATGCGCCGCACGATGTGCTTGCGGCCCTCGTGCAGGCTCACCTCGACCAGGTAGTTCTTGCCGGTGTTCTGCACGACCCGGAAGTGGTCGGCGCGGGCGTAGCCGTCCTCGAGCGGGATGCCGTCCTTGAGCCGCTTGCCGAGGTCGCGCGGGAGGGGGCCCTGGATCGCGGCGAGGTAGGTCTTGGTGACGCCGTAGCGGGGGTGGGTGAGGCGGTGGGCCAGCTCGCCGTGGTTGGTGAGCAGGATGATGCCCTCGGTCTCGGTGTCGAGGCGGCCGACGTGGAAGAGCCGGGTCTCGCGGTTGGTGACGTAGTCGCCCAGGCACTGGCGGCCGTCCGGGTCCTCCATGGTGGAGACGACGCCCGCCGGCTTGTTCAGCGCGAAGAAGAGGTACGACTGGGTGGCGACGGTCAGCCCGTCCACCTTGATCTCGTCCTTCTCCGGGTCGACGCGCAGCCCCTGCTCCGTGACGATCTTGCCGTTGACCTCGACCCGGGCCTGGTCGATGAGCTCCTCGCAGGCGCGGCGCGAGCCCAGGCCGGCGCGGGCGAGGACCTTCTGCAGCCGCTCGCCCTCCTGCTCGGCCCCGGGGAACGTCTTGGGCAGCTTGACCCGCGGCTTGTCGTGCCGGGCGCGGTTGCGCTCCTCGATCTGGGCCTCGTACTCGCGCGGGCGGGCCGGTGCGGCGGGCTTGCGGCCGCCGCCGCTCTTGGCGCCGGACTTCGGCCCGCCGCTCCCCTGGCCACCCCTCTTCGGGCCGCCGGTCTGGCCGCCGCCCACGTCGTAGCGGCGCTCCTCGGGGCGGGGACGGCCCGCGCGCTTCTGCTTGTCGTCGCGCCCGTTGCCCGCGCCCCGGTAGTTCTGCCGACCGCCGGTGCCCCTGCTGTTCCTGCCGCTGCTTCGCATCAAGTTTCCGTCTGAGAGTGGCCGTTGTCGCGGCCGTTGTCGTCGCTGTCGTCGTTGCTGTCGGTGCCTGCGCTGCTGTCGTCGTCCGGGTCCGGTGCGTCCGGGTCGAAGGACGGCAGCCCTTCCTGGGACTCGCCCTCGACCGCGTCCGCCTCCGGGAGGAACGGGGCCAGCTCGGGAAGCTCGTCCAGGTCGCGCAGGCCCATCCGCTCCAGGAAGTAATTCGTCGTCCTGTACAGGATCGCACCTGTCTCGGGTTCCGTTCCCGCCTCCTCCACCAGACCGCGCTGCAGGAGGGTCCGCATCACGCCGTCGCAGTTCACGCCGCGTACGGCCGAGACACGGGAACGGCTGACCGGCTGACGGTACGCGACCACGGCGAGGGTTTCCAAAGCGGCCTGGGTGAGCCGGGCCTGCTGGCCGTCCAGGACGAAGCGCTCGACGGCCGCGGCGTAGGCGGGGCTGGTGTAGAAGCGCCAGCCGCCCGCGACCAGCCGCAGCTCGAAACCGCGGCCCTGCGCTTCGTACTCGTCCGCCAGCTCGCGCAGCGCGCTCCGGACGGCCCGGCGCGGCCGGTCCAGGATCTTGGCCAGGTGGTCCTCGGTGGCCGGCTCGTCGACGACCATGAGGACCGCCTCCAGGGCGGGCTTGAGGTCCAGCTCGGCGAGGTCCGCGGTCCCGGCCGGGGCCTCGGCGGTGCGGGATGGCTGCTGCTCGCTCACGTCTCTGCCTCCTCCTTCTCCTCCGTGTGGGGCCGCGGCTTCCGTTCCCGCCCGTCCTGGTGCTCTTCCTGGTCGAACTCGTCGGTGACCCGGGGCTGCCGGTCCTCCGCACCCGTCCAGCGCACCATGAGGGAGCCCAGCGCCTCCTCCTGGTCCAGCCGCACCGCGCGCTCCCGGTAGAGCTCCAGCAGGGCCAGGAACCGCGCGACGACGGTCAGCACGTCGGGGGCGTCCTCGGTCAGCGTGGTGAAGCTCGCCTCCCCCAGCTCGCGCAGCCGCGCCACCACGACCTCCGCCTGCTCGCGCACGCTGACCAGCGGGGCGTGGATGTGGTCGACGTACACCTGCGGCTTCGGCTTGGGCTGCATCGCCTTCACGGCCAGCTTCGCGAACCCCTCCGCGCCGATGCTGATGACGACCTCGGGCAGGAGGTCCGCGTGGTGCGGCTCCAGGCCCACGGTACGGGGGTAGCGGCGGGACTCGGCGATCAGCCGGTCATTGAGGATGTCGGCGACGCGTTTGAACGCGCGGTACTGCAGAAGCCGCGCGAAGAGCAGGTCGCGGGCCTCCAGCAGGGCCAGGTCGGCCTCGTCCTCGACCTCGGCGGCGGGCAGCAGCCGCGCGGCCTTGAGATCGAGCAGGGTCGCGGCGACGACCAGGAACTCGGTGGTCTGGTCGAGGTCCCAGTCCGGCCCCATGGCCCGGATGTGCGCCATGAACTCGTCGGTGACCTTGGAGAGGGCGACCTCGGTGACGTCGAGCTTGTGCTTGGAGATCAGCTGAAGCAGCAGGTCGAAGGGGCCCTCGAAGTTCGCCAGCCGCACGGTGAACTTGTTGTCCCCCGCCGTCCGGTCATCCCCTTCCCCCTTGGGCTCCGGCCCGGCGTCCGGGGTCGACTCGACGGCGGCCTCCGCCGCGTCGCCCGTCGGCTCGACGGCCGGGGTCGGCGCGGGAGCGGGCTCGGGGCGGTCGGCCGTCTCGGGGGCCACCTCGCGGTCGGCCGCCTCGCGGTCGGCCGTCTCGGGGGCCACCTCGCGGTCGGCCGCCTCGCGGTCGGCCGTCTCGGGGGCCGTCTCGCGGTCGGCCGTCTCCTGGTCGGGGGGCGTGGGGCCCGGGGGCCGTTCGCCCGGCGTGCCCGTCGCGCGCGGCCCCGTGCCGGGGCCCCGGCCGAGGGTGCGGCGGGGCGGGCGAGGGGGCTGGGCGGGGGTGGGGTTCGTGGGCATCGCGGTCCAGGGAGCGGGGGTCGGGCGGCGCGGCAGCCCGTTTGAGCGGGCAGGCTATCGCCCGACCCCGTCAGCGACCGCGCAGGCGGCGCACCAGGATGCTCGCGTCGCCGCGCGACTCCAGGTCGGCGAGGACGACCGCGACCGCCTCGCGGACGATCCGCCCGCGGTCGACGGCGAGGCCGTGTTCGCCGCGCAGCACCAGCCGCGCGTGCTCGAGGTCCATCAGCTCCTCGGCGGAGACATAGACCGTGATCTTCTCGTCGTGGCGCTCACGGCCGCTGGGGCGGCGGTTGGCCGCGCGGCCGCGGCGGCGGGCGGGGCCCGCCTGGGCGGGCGCGGCCGGGCCGTCCTGCGGCTGGCGGGTGCCGCGCCGCTCCCCGCCGCCGGCCGGGCGGCGGTCGCCGACGGGTTCCGGGCGGGTGCCGGCCTCCCGGCCGCTGTGCTCGGCCGTCCCGGGCTGCTCCGCGCCCTCCGCGGCCCGCCGCTCCCCCGGGCCGCCCTCGGCCCCGTCGGGGGCCGCGTCGGGGTCGGCCGCCGGGGCGGGCACCCTGGCCTCGCCGCCCGTCTGGCGGCGGGAGGACGCAGGGGAGGACGACTGGAGCGCCATGCCTCCGGTGGTGCGGAACAGTTCGTCGGCTCCCGGCAGACTCACTCGGCGTGACACCGGGCGAGCACCTCCCTGGCGAGCTGGCGGTAGGCGGCGGCACCGACGGAGTTGGACGCGTACGTGGTGATCGGCTCACCCGCGACCGTGGTCTCGGGGAAGCGGACCGTGCGGCCGATGACCGTGTGGTAGACGTGGTCGTCGAACGCCTCGACCACCCGCGCCAGGACCTCACGGCTGTGCACGGTGCGCGAGTCGTACATCGTGGCGAGGATGCCGTCGAGTTCGAGGTCGGGGTTGAGCCGCTCCTGGACCTTCTCGATCGTCTCGGTGAGCAACGCCACACCGCGCAGGGCGAAGAACTCGCACTCGAGCGGCACGATCACCTTGTGCGCCGCGGTGAGCGCGTTCACGGTGAGCAGGCCGAGCGAGGGCTGGCAGTCGATGACGATGTAGTCGTAGTCCGCCATCAGCGGCTTGAGCGCGCGCTGCAGGGTGGACTCCCGGGCGACCTCACTGACCAGCTGCACCTCGGCGGCCGACAAGTCGATATTGCTGGGCAGCAGGTCCATGTTGGGCACGGCCGTCTTGAGCAGCACCTCGTCGGCCGACATGCCCCGCTCCATGAGCAGGTTGTAGACCGTGAGGTCGAGCTCCATCGGGTTGACGCCGAGGCCGACCGACAGGGCGCCCTGCGGGTCGAAGTCGACGAGCAGCACCCGGCGTCCGTATTCGGCGAGGGCCGCGCCCAGGTTGATGGTGGAGGTGGTCTTGCCGACGCCGCCCTTCTGGTTGCACATCGCGATGATCTTCGCGGGGCCGTGGTCGGTCAGCGGTCCGGGGATCGGGAAGTAGGGCAGCGGCCGCCCGGTGGGGCCGATGCGCTCGCGTCGCTGGCGGGCCGCGTCGGGCGCGAGTGTGGCCGCGTACTCGGGGTCCGGCTCGTACTCGGCGTCCGGGTCGTAGAAGTGCCCGTCGGGGAGGTCGTCGTAGTCGGCGAAGCGGGCGGGATCCATGCCCCCCTGGTCGCCGGCCATGGCGTTCACGTGATGGCCGTCCATGCTCTGACTCTGGTGGGCTGTCGTCATGTTCTGGTGCGTGGCGAAGGTGTGGACAGCGACAGAGCCGACAGCCTCGAGCCCCGTGGGACCCTGGCCCCGCGCAGCCGATCCTGGTTGACCACCCCCGGGAGAAAATGTCGACTCATTCACAAGTCGTCCTACCTCCTTGGTGACCAGGAAATTTCTAGATAGGTCAGCGTGACACCATGCCGACGGTTGGCGACTCTATGGCGTGTCGGCGGTTCGCAGCAACACAATCCACCGGAGACGGCAGGATGTGTCGGCAATCGAACACCGCGCTGTCAAGGGCGTATGGGGCGCGAAGCGAGGATTCCTCGACCGGCAAAGCGCCTGAATGGTTACTTTTAGGGCGAGTTGACAGAGAGGCCTGTCACCCGCGTTACGGGTCGTATCGGACACATCAACGGCCGGGTCCCGCCCTTCGGCAAGACCCGGCCGGATGCCCGTTATTGACCTGTTGTTGACGGTCGGAGTTGACCGCCCGGCCGGTTTCAGCCCAGCAGGGAGGTCAGTTCGACGGACGTCATACCGTGCGCCTCGGCGACCGGCCCGTAAACGACCTCGCCCTCATGGACGTTGAGCCCCTTGGCCAGCGCCGCGTCCCGGCGCAGCGCCTCCCGCCAGCCGCGGTTGGCCAGCTCCACGATGTACGGCAGCGTGGCGTTGGTGAGCGCGTGGGTGGAGGTGTTGGGCACCGCGCCCGGCATGTTGGCCACGCAGTAGAAGACCGACTCGTGGACCGTGAAGGTCGGCTCGGCGTGGGTGGTGGGCCGGGAGTCCTCGAAGCAGCCGCCCTGGTCGATCGCGATGTCGACAAGTACACTTCCGGGCTTCATCCGGGAGACCATCTCGTTGGTGACCAGCTTGGGCGCCTTGGCGCCGGGGATGAGCACCGCGCCGATGACGAGGTCGGCGGCGAGCACGGCCTTCTCCAGCTCGTAGGCGTTGGAGGAGATGGTCTGCACCCGGTTGCCGAAGATCTTGTCGGCCTCGCGCAGCTTGTTGATGTCCTTGTCGAGCAGGGTGACTTGGAAGCCCATGCCGAGGGCGATCTGCGCGGCGTTCCAGCCGGAGACGCCGCCGCCGATGACCACGGCCCGGCCGGCCGCCACGCCCGGGACCCCGCCGGGCAGCACCCCGCGCCCGCCGGCCGACCGCATCAGGTGGTACGCGCCGACCTGGGGCGCGATGCGGCCCGCGACCTCGGACATCGGGGCGAGCAGCGGCAGCGCGCGGCCCGCGGTCTCGACCGTCTCGTAGGCGATGGCGGTGGTGCCGGACTCCAGCAGCGCGTCCGTGCAGGCGCGGGAGGCGGCCAGGTGGAGGTAGGTGAAGAGGGTCTGGTCCTTGCGCAGCCGGTGGTACTCCTCCGCGATGGGCTCCTTGACCTTCAGCAGCAGGTCGGCGGTGGCCCAGACGTCGTCCGCGGAGCCGAGGATGCCCGCGCCGGCGGCCGTGTACTCCTCGTCCGTGATGGAGGAGCCGAGGCCGGCGCCCCGCTCCACGAAGACCTCATGGCCGCCGCGGACCAGCTCATGCACCCCGGCGGGGGTGATGGCCACGCGGAACTCGTTGTTCTTGACCTCGCGGGGAATGCCGACCTTCACGTCGATCACGGTCCTTGAATCTGGGGGGATATCCGGGTTTTACGCAGACAAACCGGAATGCGTCCGCATGCCGGAGACGACCGCAACAATCGCGGTACACCCAGTCTAATGAAGGATGCCGCACTGTCTAGCCTTGCATTGCATCAATCTTCCGCTGATCCACCACTGATTTCGTAGGTCGTCGACCGCTGTCGGGCCGCCAGTCGCCGCGCGGCGCGCCGATGCGCCTCCGCCGCCCCCGGATCGCCGAGCCGGTCCAGGGCGTCCGCGGCCCGCAGCGCCCCCTGCGGATTGCCCGCCCGGCGGAAGGCGGCCCCGGCCGCCCGCCAGGAGCGCAGCGCCTCGCCCCACTGGCCGGTGCGGGAGTGGACCGCGCCCAGCCGCTCGTACAGCCTGGCCTCGCCGATCCGGTCGCCGCGGGACAGCCGCAGCTCGAGCGCGCGCCCGTACCAGTCGGCCGCCCGGTGCCAGTCCCCCAGGTCCTCGTAGGTGCAGCCGATGGACTCCAGCGAGCGCCCGGTGGTGTACGGGTCGCCCGCCTCCCGGGCCGCCTCCAGGGCGTGCTTGTAGCGGACCAGCGACTCCTCCACCCGGCCCGCCCGCGCGTCCAGGTCGCCCAGGTTGAGCAGCGCCGCGGCCTCCTCGACCGGCAGGTCGCGGCGGCGGGCCACGTCGAGCACCAGCCGGTGCAGCCCGTACAGCTCGGGGGCGGCCTCCTCGGCGCTCCGGTGGGCGCCGAGCGCGTGCGTCAGCGCGCCCACCAGGCGGCGCGCCAGCGTGTCGAGCCCGCCGTCCTCGACGGCCAGCCGGGCGGCCTCCAGCAGCACCGGCAGCCGCGACTCCAGCCACTCGGCGGCGGCCGCCGACGAGGGGAACCGCAGCGGCCGCGGCATCCCCGCCAGCTTCCTGCGGGCGGCCGAGCCGGGCGGCTCGGCCGCCAGGCGGCAGGCGTGGAGCTGCCGCACGGTCCGCTCCAGCATCCGGGCCCCCGCCAGCTCCACCTCGGCCGGGCGCTCCTGGGCGCGCAGCGCCGCCCGCAGCATCGGCACCAGACAGCCGGGCACCAGGTACTGGCGCTGCCCCAGCGGGCGCAGCAGACCGTGGGCGACGAAGCCCTCCAGCGCGGCCTCGGCGTCCGGCACCGAGCAGCCGGCCAGCGCGGACGCCAGGTGCGGGTCGGCCCAGCCGCCGGGCGCGAGCACCAGCAGCCGCAGCAGCCGGGCGGCGGCGGGCGGCAGCGCCTCGTACGCCAGCCGGAAGGCGCGGGCCAGCGGGCGCGCGCCGCGGTCCTGGTCGCCGACGGTCGGCGGCAGCTCCCGCAGCCGCTTCACCGCGTCGGCGACGGACGCCATGGGGCGGGCGGCGAGCCAGCCGCCGGCCAGGACCAGCGCGGCGGGCTGGCCGCCGCACTCCTCGACGAGCGACTGCGCGGCCGTCGGGTCGACGGTGATGCGGGTCGCCCCGGCGTACTGCGCAAGCAGCCCGATGGCCGCGCTCACATCGAGCCCGCCGAGCGTGCACGGCCGCACATCGGGCACCCCGGTCAACGGGCCCCGCGAGACGGCGACGACCAGGCTGTCCGGCGCGTCCGGCAGCAGCGCGTCCACCTGCTCGGCGCCGACCGCGTCGTCGAACAGCAGCAGAGCGCGCTTGCCCGCCAGCGCGTCGCGCAGCGCCTCGCACAGCTCGTCCTCGTCCGCCCCGGCCACGACCTTCACCCCGAGCACGGCCAGCAGGTCGCGGGCGGTCCGCTCCAGAGGCACCGGATCGCCGGCCGAGGTGGCCAGCCGCGCGCGCAGCACCCCGTCGGGGTAGTCCTCGGCCAGCCGCCGCACCAGCTCCTCGGCCAGCGCGGTACGGCCCGAACCGGGGCGGCCCGCGATCAGCAGCACCCGGCTGCGGGGCGCCTTGCGGCCGGCGAGGGTGTCCAGGCCGGCCCGCTCGATGTCGGCCCGCAGCGCCAGCAGCTCGCGCCGCCGCCCCGCGAAGCCCGAGCCCACGGAGGCCGCCGCCGCGAACAGCACGGCGCGCGTCGCGCCGCTCCACAGGCCGCCCGCGTCGCGTTCGGACGCCTGCCGGTCGGACGCCTGCCGGTCGAGGGGAGGCTCGGCGCGCCCGGCGGGGGCCGGAGCCTGCCCGGCGGGGGGTTCCGCGCGCCCGGTCGCGGGGCGGTCGGCGGCCCGGGGCGACGGGGTGGCGCGGCGGGGCGCGGGGCGGGGCTGGGATCCGGCGGCAGGCGGCGGCTGCCGCCTTTGGGGGGTCGGCGCCCCATCGGTGTCGACCGCCTGCTCCGCCACGGGCCCCACTCCCGTCCACCTGCGCGTACGAACCCGCCGCGGGTGCGGTCGGGATCCCTCCGAGCGTAGTTCACCGCGCGTCAGCGCTCCGGCACTCCCGGCCGATGCGGCGGAGAGAAAATCACCTGATCGGATGCGCCGATGTTCGGATTGGGGTGGTCTTTCCAGTCTTCCCCAAGGAGCGCGGCCGCGGCCGGGCCCGGGGGTGGTGCTACGCCTCGAAGGGACGGGCCGGCCAGGGGGCGTTCGCCGGGCGGAGGGCCTCGAAGCCGGCGCCCGTCCGCGCCGCGAGGGCCGCCAGGGCGCCGACCGCCAGGCAGGTGTTGTGCAGTTCGCCCGCCAGGACGCCGGCGACCAGATCGTCGAGGGGGACGCGGGCCAGCTCCATGTCCGCCTCCTCGTGGTCCCCCTCGTACCGCTCGCCCTCGGCGTCGGAGATCCCCCGGGCCAGGAAGATCCGCACGGCCTCGTCACTGCCGCCCGGCGAGGGGTAGACGTCGGTCAGCACCCGCCAGTCCTCGGCCTTGACGTGGGCCTCCTCGTACAGCTCCCGCTGGGCGGCGTGCAGCGGGTTCTCGCCGGGTACGTCGAGCAGGCCGGCCGGGATCTCCCACAGCCGCTGCCGCACCGGGTGGCGGTACTGGCGCACCACGACCACACGGCCCTCGCCGTCGAGGGCGAGGACGGCCACCGACCCGGGGTGGGTCTGGTAGTCGCGGGACGACCGGGAGCCGTCGGGCATGACCACCTCGTCGGTGCGCACACCGGTCTTGTGGCCGGTGAACGGCGTCTCGGTGGCGGTGACCCGCCACTCCTCGGGGGTGTCCGTGATGCGCATGTTTCCTCTCAGCAACGCTTGTGGCTCGGCTCGCAAGCGAACCGAGCCGGCGGGTGGGCCCGGGCGGGGGCGGCGGGGGCCGCTTCCGCCCGGGCCCACCGTAGCCCTCAGGCCCCCGCGCGCTGTCCGGCCTCGGCCGACTGCCGGGCCACGGCGGCCTTCACCAGGCCCGCGAAGAGCGGGTGCGGGCGGGTCGGCCGGGAGCGCAGCTCCGGGTGGGCCTGGGTGCCGACCAGGTACGGGTGCACCTCGCGCGGGTACTCCACGTACTCGACCAGCTTGTTGTCGGGCGAGGTGCCGGAGAACAGCAGGCCGGCCTTCTTCTCCAGCTCACCGCGGTAGGAGTTGTTGACCTCGTAGCGGTGGCGGTGGCGCTCCTCGACGTACGGCTGGTCGCCGTAGACCTCGCGGACGATCGAGCCCTCGGCGAGCTTGGCCGGGTACATGCCCAGCCGCATGGTGCCGCCCATGTCGCCCTCGCCCGCGACGATGTCGAGCTGCTCGGCCATGGTGGAGATCACCGGGTCGCTGGTGGCGGGCTCGAACTCGGTGGAGTTGGCGCCCTCGATGCCCGCCAGGTTCCGCGCCGCCTCGATGACGATGCACTGCAGGCCCAGGCACAGCCCCAGCAGCGGGATCTTGTTCTCGCGGGCGTAGGTGATCGCGCCGACCTTGCCGTTCACCCCGCGGTCGCCGAAGCCGCCGGGAACGCAGATCGCGTCGACGTCGGCCAGCTGCTGCCGGGCGCCGGCGGGCGTGCGGCAGTCGTCGGAGGTCACCCACTTGATCTTGACGCGGGCGTTGTTGGCGAAGCCGCCGGCGCGCAGCGCCTCGGTCACCGACAGATAGGCGTCGGGCAGGTCGATGTACTTGCCGACCAGCGCCACGGTGACCTCGTGGTCGGGCTGGTGGACCCGCTTGAGCAGGTCGTCCCACTGGGTCCACTCGACATCGCGGAAGGGCAGGTCGAGGCGGCGCACCACATAGGCGTCCAGGCCCTCGGAGTGGAGCACCTTGGGGATGTCGTAGATCGACTTGGCGTCGATGGCGGCGACCACGGCGGCCTCGTCGACGTCGCACATCAGCGAGATCTTGCGCTTGATGGAGGTCGGGACCTCGCGGTCGGCGCGCAGCACGATCGCGTCGGGCTGGATGCCGATGTTGCGCAGGGCGGCGACCGAGTGCTGGGTGGGCTTGGTCTTGAGCTCGCCGGACGGGCCGATGTAGGGCAGCAGCGAGATGTGCACCACGAAGACGTTGTCCCGGCCGACCTCGTGCCGGACCTGGCGCACGGCCTCCAGGAAGGGCAGCGACTCGATGTCGCCGACGGTCCCGCCGACCTCGGTGATCACGACGTCCACGTCGTCCGTCGCCATCCGCCGGATGCGGTGCTTGATCTCGTTGGTGATGTGCGGGATGACCTGCACGGTGTCGCCGAGGTACTCGCCGCGCCGCTCCTTGGCGATCACGGTGGAGTAGACCTGGCCGGTGGTCACGTTGGCCGAGCCGTCGAGGTCCACGTCCAGGAACCGCTCGTAGTGGCCGATGTCCAGGTCGGTCTCGGCGCCGTCGTTGGTGACGAAGACCTCGCCGTGCTGGAACGGGTTCATGGTGCCCGGGTCGACGTTCAGGTACGGGTCGAGCTTCTGCATGGTCACGCGCAGACCGCGCGCCTTGAGGAGGGCACCCAGGCTGGAGGCGGTCAGGCCCTTGCCGAGTGAGGAAGCGACACCCCCGGTGACGAAGATGTGCTTGGTCGTCGTTGGCTTAGCGGCAATGGCCAAGAGGGGGCTCCCGTGGTCGCGAGGTGAGGGGCGGGGTGCGGCAGCCGCCCCGGTTTTCCGGGGGCGCCGTCGGTGAGGTTCGGGGGGTTTGCGCCCACCGCTCCACGGGCTACCAGGGTATCAGTGCGCCCTGGGGACCGCGGGGGGTGCGACTGCGCGACCGGTCGAACACCATGCGTGACCTGGCCACCCGATCGGCCGCCGGGATCCGAGCCACGATGTGGGACGGCTCGAGCGGATCACTGTTCTCCGTCGTATCCTGCTCGGACGCAATGCTGCGAGCCGGCCGGCTAGGCACCACCAGCACGCCCCCGGAACCAAGCGCTCGTCGAGAACTTCCGAGACCGTGGAAAAATGCCTTTCAGGGCACCGCGGCCGTTCGAATGGGGATAGTACGTGGCCGGGCGTATCGAGGACTACGCACTGATCGGTGATATGCAGACCGCCGCCCTGGTCTGCAGAGACGGCACGGTCGACTGGCTTTGTCTGCCGCGCTTCGATTCGCATGCCGTCTTCGCCGGGCTGCTGGGCACCGAGGAGCACGGCTTCTGGCGCCTGGGGCCCGCCCAGGCCGCGGGCGCCACGCCCCCGGCCGCCGACCGCCGCCGCTACCGAGGGGACTCGCTGGTCCTCGAGTCGGAGTGGGACACCCCGCGCGGCACGGTCCGCGTGATCGACTTCATGCCGCCGCGCGACGGGGCCCCGCAGCTGGTGCGGATCGTCGAGGGCGTCAGCGGCCGGGTGCCGATGCGCTCGGCGCTGCGGATGCGCTTCTCGTACGGCTGGGTCGTGCCGTGGGTGCACAAGATCGACGCGCGGACGGTCGCCGTCGCCGGACCCGACTCGGTGTGGCTGGACACCGAGGTCGACACCTACGGCAAGGACCTGACCACCTACTCGGACTTCACGGTCGCCCCCGGCGACCGGATCGCGTTCACCATCAGCTGGCAGCCCTCGCACCGCGAGGCGCCCGCGCTGCCGGATCCGGAGGGCGCCCTGGAGGCGACCGAGGTCTTCTGGCGCGAGTGGGTCGAGCATTGCACGTACCACGGCCCCTACCGGGACGCGGTGGTCCGCTCGCTGATCACCCTCAAGGCGCTCACCTACGCCCCCACCGGCGGCATCGTCGCCGCGCCCACCACCTCGCTGCCCGAGGAGATCGGCGGCGTCCGCAACTGGGACTACCGCTACACCTGGCTGCGGGACGCGGCGATCACCCTGTCGTCCCTGCTGCGCACCGGCTACCGCGAGGAGGCGCGCGCCTGGCGCGAGTGGCTGCTGCGCGCGGTCGCGGGCGACCCGGAGAACCTCCAGATCATGTACGGCATCGCGGGCGAGCGCGAGCTGGGCGAGGCCGAGCTGCCCTGGCTGCCCGGCTACGAGGGCTCCCAGCCCGTCCGGGTGGGCAACGGCGCGGCCGGACAGCTCCAGCTGGACGTGTACGGCGAGGTCACCGAGGCGTTGCACCTGGCGCACATGACCGGCCTGGCCCGCAACGACTACGCGAGCGTGCTGCAGCTGAAGCTGATCCGCTACCTCGAGGAGCACTGGGACGAGCCGGACGAGGGCATCTGGGAGGTGCGCGGGCCGCGCCGGCACTTCGTGCACTCCAAGGTGATGGCCTGGGTCGCGGTGGACCGCACCGTCAAGCTCATCGAATCGGGCGACGTGGACGGGCCGTTGGACCGCTGGCGTGAGCTGCGCGACGAGATCCACCGCGATGTGTGCGAGAAGGGCTACGACGCCGAGCGCAACACCTTCACCCAGTCCTACGGCTCCCGGGAGCTGGACGCCTCGCTGCTGCTGATCCCGCAGATGGGCTTCCTGCCGCCGGACGACAAGCGGGTCATCGGGACCATCGAGGCCATCCAGCGGGAGCTGTCGACCCCCGACGGCTTCGTCCTGCGCTACCCGACGGCCGGCGAGGACGCGGGCGTGGACGGCCTGGAGGGCGACGAGGGGGCCTTCCTGGCCTGCTCGTTCTGGCTCGCCGACGACCTGGCGATGATCGGGCGGGTCGACGAGGCGCGCAAGCTCTTCGAGAAGCTGCTCTCGCTCCGCAACGACCTGGGGCTGCTGGCCGAGGAGTGGGACCCGCGGCTGCAGCGGCAGGTGGGCAACTTCCCGCAGGCCTTCAGCCATGTGCCGCTGATCGACACGGCGCTGCGGCTGACCGCGTCCGGGGCGTACGGAGGGTAGGCCAGGTCACGTACCCGCCCATGGCACCGCACGGGCCCGGGCCACAGGGGTCCGGGCCGCAGGGGTCCGGGCCGCAGGGGACGATCACCGTGGCGCGGGCCCTGGAGCTCCCCGCCCTGCGCCGCGGGCTGCCCGAGGTCGTGGCCGCCGAGGACGGCCTCGACCGGCCGGTGCGCTGGGTCCACGCGGGCGAGGCCCCCAACATCGCCTCCCTGCTCAAGGGCGGCGAGCTGCTGCTCACCCAGGGGCTGGGCGTCGGCCCGCGCGCGGCCGAGCAGCGGGCCTTCGTCCGCAGGCTCGCCGAACGCGGGATCGCGGCGCTGGTGGTGGAGCTGGGGTCCCGGTTCACCACGCTGCCGGCCGCGGTGGTCGACACGGCGCGCTCCCACGGGCTGCCGCTGGTGCAGCTCCACCGCGAAGTGCCGTTCGTCGCGGTCACCGAGGAGATCCACACCGAGATCGTCAATGAGCACTACGCGGTGCTGCGCCGGGCCGAGGTGGTGCACCGCGAGTGCACCGAGGTGCTGCTGCGCGGCGGCGGGGTGCCCGAGATCCTGCGGCTGTTCGCCCGGTTCGCGGGCAATCCGGTCTTCCTGGAGTCCCCCGAGGGGCAGCTGTGGTACGCGGCGGGGCCGGGCCCGGGTGATCCCCGGCCGACGGGCACCGATCCGCTGCAGGTGTGGGAGGGGCTCCGGGCGCGGCGCGCCGACCGGCGCCCCGAGCCGCCGGCGGGCAGCGTGGTGGCGGACGTCCCGGGCGGCGGGCCGGGGCCGGGCACCGTACGGGCGCGGCTGACCGTGCTGCCGGTCGCCGGGCCGCTGGCCCCGGTGCACCGGCTGGCCGCGGAGCGGACCGCCGACCTGCTGGCGGTGGTGTTGCTGCGCGCCCGCCAGGAGGAGGAGCTGACCGCGCGCGGGCGCGGGGACTTCCTCGCCGATCTCGCCGAGGGCCGGATCGCGCCCGCCGACGCCCCCGCCCAGGCCAGGGTGCTGGGCTTCCGGCCGGGCGACGGGCCGCTGCTGCCGGTGGTGATGCGGCTGACCGACCTGGCGGACCCTCCGGGGCTCGGCCCCCTGGAGCCGGGGCAGGGCCCGGGCGCGCGGGAGAGCTGGGCGGCGCTGGCCCACGCATTGCGGGACGAGCTGGCGGGGGTGGGGGCGCCGGTGCTGCTGGGCGTACGGCTCCCGGAGCGGCGGGTCCCGCTGCTGGTGGGGCTGCGGGACGCGGCGGAGCGCGGCGCGGTGGCCGAGCGGGTCGCGGCGGCCCTGCGCGCCGGGGTGGAGCGGGCCTGGCCGGAGCGGGCCGGGGCGCGCCCGCCGGTGGTGGTCGCCGGGCTCCCGGGCGGCTGGGACGCGGTCGGCGCCGAGCTGCGCCACGCCGCGCAGGCGGCGAGCGCGGCGCGCGGGCTGACCGACCGCCCCTGGCACGACGTACGGAGCCTGGATGTCGACCTGTTGCTGTGGCGACTGCGCGAGCACGGCGACCTGGCTGCCTTTGTCGACCGGGTGATCGGCCCGCTGCTCGCCCACGACCGCGCGGCCAGGCCGCCGCTGGTCCCGACGCTGGAGGCGTATCTGCGGCACGCGGGCCGCAAGGCGGAGACGGCCCGCGCGCTGCACCTCAACCGCCAGACGCTGTACGACCGGCTGGCGCGGATCGGCCGGCTGCTGGGCAGCGACCTGGAGGACCCCCAGACGGTGCTCGCGCTGAGCCTGGCCCTCCAGGCCCGCCGCCATGTGCGCTGAGCGGCGCGTTCACCGGACCCATTCACCCGACCGGGGGGGTTTCCGCCTCGGAAGACCTCAGAAGGGGGTCAGGGTGAGCGTGGCGGCCGTCGGGGCGGTGTCCTGGATGTACGAGGCGAAGTCGGCGACGTCGTCGAAGGCGAAGCCGTACGCCTTGCCGTCGGCGGCCGCCGCGTGCATGGCCTTGGCGTAGTGGTTGGTGACCGGTGAGGTGTAGAAGGCGGCCGGGTCGGTGGTCGGCTGGGCGGCCGTGCTGTGCAGGGTGGTGCGGTTGAAACCCGCGCCGAGGACGGCCGCGACCGGGCCCGTGGTGCCGTCGTTGGGGGCGGCCAGCGCGCCGTCGCAGAAGAGCACGTCCCGGGTGGAGGGCTTGGCGAAGGACACGGAGGCGGGGCCGGTGAAGGACAGCCTCCCGCCGCTCACCCGGCCGGTGAAGGTGCCCGCGTTGGTGGTGACCCTGAGGTCCTTCGCGGCGTAGGCGGCCCACACCTGGTCGATGTAGCCGGCGAGGTAGTCCTTGGCGAACAGCCCCGCGTCCAGGCCGTGTCCGGGGGCGATGACCCGCAGGCCGTCGCCGAGCACCAGGGGCGCGAAGGCCTCGACGGCCAAGAGGTCGGCGAAGACCCTGGCGCGGGCGCCGTTCTTGAGCGTGCCGGTGGTCTGGTCCTTCGCCCCGGTGAGGCGGATGGACATCGGGACGCTGAACATGTCGACCATGGTGGTGTTGCAGAACATCCCGGCGGAGTTGAAGGTGAACTCCGCGCAGTCGTGCAGCACGCGGTAGTTGGGGTCGCTCGCCACCCAGCCCGCCGGGTACTGCAGGGCCGGGTTGCCCGCGCCGTCGGTGACCGCCTTGAACTTGAGCTTGGAGCCGAGCGCGACATAGATCCGGCCGGACATCGGGGGCAGGGTCAGCCGGGTGTCCCCGCTCGCGGCGAGCGGGATGGCGTAGTCGGTCCAGCCGTCGGGTCCGTTGTCGGACAGCGCGATGGGGGCGACCTTGCCGTCCGGGGTGACCCGGACCTGCCGGCCGCCCTCGTTGCCGACGATGTAGACCCATATCGACGCGTTGCCGAACTGGCCCGTGCGGTTGACGACCGTGAGCGGCAGCGTGGCGGCGCGCTCCGCCGAGTGGGGACGGCCGGCGGCGAGGTCAGCCGCGTCGGCGCGGCCGCCCGCGAGGGTGAGGCCGGAACCGGCGGCAGCGGCGGCGGCGAGCCCGCCGAGCAGCCTCCTGCGGCTGAATGTTCCACTTCTCATCGTGCTCATGACATGTACTCCTCGGCGTCGTGGGGGTGTGCCGGGACAGGGTGGGGGGCGGCGGGAGAGATCGTCGTGAGAGCGCTCTCTCGCTCCTTGCGCAGCACCCTGCCCATCACCCGCCCCGGGCGTCAAGCACTTCGCCGACTCAGGTCTGAACCAATCGCGAACCTGTCACCCCGATGCCAACTCGTCGTAGACGCTGAGGACATGGGCGACCGTGTCGTCCTCCGTGGGCCAGCCCGCCGTCCGCGCCCGCCCCGCCGCCGCCAGCTCCGCCCGGCGCACCGGGTCCCCCAGCAGCCGGATCACCGCGCCCGCCAGGGCCTCCGGCTCCCCGTACGGCACCAGCTCCGCCGCCTCCCCCACCAGCTCCGGCACCCCGCCGACCGCCGTGGCCACCAGCGGCACGCCCGCGTGCAGCGCCTCCTGGGCCAGCAGCGACCGCGCCTCCCACCGGCTGGAGAGCACCGCGACATCGGCGGCCGCCAGCAGCGCGGGCACATCGTCCCGGCGGCCCAGCAGCCGCACCGGCAGTTCCTCGGCGTCGATCCGGCGCTGCAGCGCCGCCCGGCCCGCCCCCTCCCCCGCGATCACCAGCAGCGGCTGGGGGTCCAGCGCCCGCCACACCCGGGCCGCGTCCAGCAGCGGCCAAAAGCCCCGGTCCGTCACCAGTCGGCCCACCGCCAGCAGCAACGGCCGCTCCACAGAACCGAGTTCGGCCCGCGCCTTCTGCCGCCACCCGTCCTCCCTGGAGGGCGTACGGCCCGGCGCGGGCACCGCGACCGGCGCGAGCCGGGCATCGCGCGCCCCCCGCGCCCGTGCCCGGTCCACCAGGTCCGACGACGCGCCGAGCACGATCGCGGCCCGGCGCGCCACCCTGCGCTCCATGAGGCCCACGGCACGCGCCCGCGCGCCCTCGGCATACGGCTTGGTGTGCCAGGTGACGAGCAGCGGCACGCCCCGGCCGCGCAGCGCCAGCGCGGCCAGCAGCCCGGGCCGCAGGCCGTGCGCGTGCACCAGCCCCGCCTCCGCCCCGGCCGCCCGCAGCGCCGCGACGGCCCCCGCGTCCGTACGGGCGTCCAGCCCCTCGAACCGCGCGCCCGCCTCCGTGAACCCGTACCCCCGCTCCGCCCGCCGCGGCCCGCACACGGTCACCCGCAGCCCGCGCGCCACCAACCCGGCCGTCAGCGACCGGACGTGCACGCCGCTGCCGGAGCTGCCGCCGCCGAGCACCTGGAGGATGTGCAGGGGCGGCTGCCCGTGCGGGTTCCCGTGCGGCGGGGCCGGGGTGCTGCTCACGGTGCTGCTCACGCGGGACGGGCTCCTGAGGGGACGGCGATCGGGCGTGGGGCGTGGGCGCGCGGCGGTGCGGGTGCGCTCCGCCCAGGATGCCAGCCCGCGGGCCGCCCCCGGCGCCACGGCCCCGCCGCACCCCCGCCGTTGGCTCGCCCGTACGTCCAGGAGTTCACCCGTACGGGGGGGCGGCGCCGGCGACCCCGGGGCGCCGCTGGTGGCCCCGGGGCGGCGCCCCGGGGCGCGCGGTCAGCGGCCCGCGCGGGCGGTGGCCAGAAGCTCCTCCGCGTGGGCCCGCGCGAGCTCCGAGTCCTCCTGGCCCGCGAGCATGCGCGACAGCTCCCGCACGCGGTCCTCGCCCTCCATCGCCTTCACACCGCTGCGCGTGACCGCCCCGTCGTTGGTCTTCTCCACCACCAGGTGCCGGTCGGCGAAGGCCGCGACCTGGGGCAGATGGGTGACGACCACGACCTGCGCGGTCCGGGCCAGCTTGGCCAGGCGCCGGCCGACCTCGACCGCCGCCTTGCCGCCGACGCCCTGGTCGACCTCGTCGAACAGATAGGTCGGCACGGGGTCGGCACCCGCGAAGACCACCTCCACCGCGAGCATCACCCGGGACAGCTCACCGCCCGAGGCGCCCTTGGCGATCGGGCGGGGCGGGGCGCCCGGGTGGGGTGCGAGGAGCAGCTCGACCTCGTCGGCCCCGTGCGGCCCGAACTGCACCGCGCGGCCGCCCACCTCGATGCCCGCCGGCTCCTCGGCGGCCTCGGTCTGGCTGATCGCGAAGCTGACCCGGGCGTGCGGCATCGCCAGGGACGCCAGCTCCGCGGTCACCGCGTCGGCGAAGCGCGCCGCCGCCTCCGTACGGGCGTCGGTGAGCGCCTGCGCGAGCTCGCCCAGTTCGGCGCGGAGCGCGTCGCGCTCGGCGGTCAGCTCGCCGATGCGGTCGTCGTCGCCGTCCAGCTCGGCCAGCCGGGCGGCGCTCCGCTCGGCCCAGGCCAGCACGTCGGCGATGTCCTCGCCGTACTTGCGGGTCAGGTGGGACAGCGCGGCCCGGCGCTCCTCGACGGCCGCCAGCCGCAGCGGGTCGGCGTCCAGGTCGTCCGCGTAGCCCGCGAGCTCCCCGGCCACATCGGACAGCAGGATGCCGACCTCGGCGATCCGGTCGGCGAGCGCGGCGAGCGCCGGGTCGTGGGAGCGGACGCCCTCCAGCGCCCGGTGCGCGCCCGCGACCAGGGCCCCCGCGTCCACCCCCTCGGGGTCCTCCGGGTGCCCGGCCAGGGCGGTGTGCGCGGCGGTGGCGGCGGAGGCCAGGGCCTCGGCGTGGCCGAGGCGCTCCGCCTCCGCGGCCAGCTCGGCGTCCTCTCCCGGCAGCGGCTCGGCCGCGGCGATCTCCTCGAGGCCGAAGCGCAGCAGATCCGCCTCCTGCGCCCGCTCCCGCGCCCGGGTGGTCAGCTCGTCCAGCTCGGCGCTGACCGCGCGCAGCCGCCGGTAGGCGGCCGCGTACTTCTCCAGCGGCCCCGCGACCGCCTCCCCCGCGTACCGGTCGAGCGCCTGGCGCTGCCGGGCCGGGCGCAGCAGGCCCTGCTGGTCGGTCTGGCCGTGCACGGCCACCAACTCGTCCGCCAGCTCGGCCAGCAGTCCCACGGGCACCGAGCGGCCGCCCACATGGGCGCGCGAGCGGCCCTCTGCGGAGATCGTGCGGCTGATCAGCAGCGCGCCGTCGTCCAGTTCGGCGCCCGCCTCCTCGGCCCGGACGGCGGCCGACGACCGCCCGTCCACCGTGATCCGGCCCTCGACGACCGCCGCCTTCGCCCCGATCCGCACCAGGGCGGCGTCGGCCCGCCCGCCCAGCAGCAGGCCGAGGCTGGTGACGACCATGGTCTTGCCCGCGCCGGTCTCACCGGTCACCGCGGTGAAACCGGGTGACAGTTCGACGACGGCGTCATCGATGACGCCCAGGGCACGTATCCGCATCTCCTCCAGCACGCCCACGACCATACGAGGTTTCGCGGGCCCGATGCGACGGGGCTCCCTCCTTCGGGACGCCTTGTGCCCGTACGTGACGCCGTTGCCCGTACCTGATGTCGTGCCCGTACCTGACGCCGGTGCCCGTACCTGACGCTGTTGCCCTACGTGACGCCGTGCCCCCGTGCCGTCTAGTGCGGCGCGCCGCGCCAGCCGGCGACCGGGAGGGCGAACTTCGCCACCAGCCGGTCGGTGAAGGACGCGTGGTGCAGCCGGGCCAGCCGCACCGGCACCGCGCCCCGCCGCACCTCGACCCGCGCGCCCGCGGGCAGTTCGACGGTGCGCCGCCCGTCGCACCACAGCACCCCGTGCGGGGTCTGCGGCTGCACTTCGACGGCGAGCACCGAGCGCGGCGAGGTGACCAGGGGCTTGGCGAAGAGGGCGTGCGCGCTGATGGGGACCATCAGCAGCGCCTCGACCTCGGGCCACACCACCGGGCCGCCGGCCGAGAAGGCGTAGGCGGTCGAGCCGGTGGGGGTCGCGCAGACCACGCCGTCGCCGCCGAAGCGGGAGACGGGGCGGCCGTCGACCTCGGTGACGACCTCCAGCAGGCGCTCGCGCGCGGCCTTCTCGACCGACGCCTCGTTCAGCGCCCAGTCGGTGTGCACGATCTGCCCGTCGGTGCGGACCAGCACATCGAGGGTCATCCGCTCCTCGACCTCGTAGGACCGGGTCACGACGCGATCCACGACCTTGTCGAGGTCGTCCCGCTCGGCCTCGGCGAGGAAGCCGACCCGGCCCAGGTTGACCCCGAGCATCGGCACCCCGGAGATGCGTGAGAACTCCGCTCCGCGCAGCAGCGTGCCGTCGCCGCCGAGGACCACCAGCAGCTCGCAGCCGTCCAGCACGTCCGGACCGGCCTCGACCAGCTCGACCTCGGCCGGCAGCGGCAGGTCCGCGGCCTCCGCGGCCAGCACCCGCACCCCGATGCCGCAGCGCAGCAGGCCCTGGACGACGAGCTCGGCGCTGCGGATGGCCGCGGGGCGGCCGGTGTGCGCGAGCAGGAACACGGTGCGCTCGGCTGCTGCCGAAGCTGCTTGTGAAGCTCCTGAAGTGGTCAACTGGGCCCCTCCGCCACTGCACGGTCGACATCGGCCGGGTCGAGTGCCGGCGCCCCGGCGCGCATCCACAGAAAGTACTCGACGTTGCCCGACGGGCCGGGCAACGGGCTCGCGGTGACCCCCAGGACACCCAGCCCCAGCCCCGCCGCCTGCTCGGCGACCGTACGGACGGCCTCGGCGCGCAGCCGCGCGCTGCGCACCACCCCGCCGCTGCCCAGCCGCTCCTTGCCGACCTCGAACTGGGGCTTGACCATCAGCACCAGGTCGGCGTCGGGCGCGGCGCAGCGCACCAGGGCGGGCAGCACCAGCCCCAGCGGGATGAAGGACAGGTCACCGACGACCAGGTCCACGGGGTCACCGCCGATCTGCTCGAGCGTCAATTCACGTACGTTCGTACGGTCCTTGACGGTGACCCGTTCATCGCTCTGCAGGGACCACGCGAGTTGTCCGTATCCGACGTCGACGGCGACGACATGGGCGGCGCCGGCGCGCAGCAGCACATCGGTGAAGCCCCCGGTGGACGCCCCGGCGTCCAGGGCGCGCCGCCCGGCGACCTTCAGGCCGCCGCCTCCCGAGCCGTCCCCGGGGGCGGGCGCGCCGGTCCTTTCGCGGTACTCCTCGCTGAAGGCGAGCAGCGCGCCCGCGAGCTTGTGGCCGCCGCGCGACACGTAGTCCGGGTCGCTGTCGTCCTTGCTGACCACCAGCGCCACGCTGGTCTCCACCTGGGTGGCGGGTTTGGTCGCGGTCCGCCCGGCGACGGTCACCCGGCCCGCGGCGATCAGCTGGCTCGCGTGCTCGCGCGAGCGGGCCAGCTTGCGGCGCACCAGCTCCGCGTCGAGTCGTACGCGTCGTGGGCGGGTCACTGCCACGGGTGGTTCAGCTCCTGTCGTCTGCTGCGTGTCTTCTGGTGCGGCGGCCGGTGGGGCGGCCGCTCAGGGGGCGGCGGGCGGTGCGGGGGCCGGAGGGCCGGGCCGGCGGTCCAGGGCGGTCAGCGCGTCGCGCAGGCCCCGGTGGACATCCTCGTACACCTCCAGATGGCCGCTCGCGGCGAGGTGGTCGGCGTCGGCCAGCCGGTCCAGCCAGGCGTCGATGTCGGCGACCCCGGTGGGTGTGCGGGTGACCCCGAGCGGCGCGGGATCCGCCGGGCGCGCCGCCTCGGCGGACGGCCCCGGCACGGGCTCCGGCGTCGGCTCGGGCCGCGCGCCCTCCATCGGCTCACTCATGGTCCCGACGCTACCGCGAATCGCTCATCCTCCGACGTACGGGACCTGGGGTACCGTCTGTCGCGATGGCGACCATGGAGGAGTGCCGCAGCGCACTCGAGAAGCTGGCGGAGAACCTGGCGGGCGCGGACGGGGACCTCCGCAGCGCCGCCGCGCTCGACCGCTCGGTGAGCTGCCGTGTCACCGACCTCGACGTCACCTTCCTCGGACGTCTCACCGGCGGCCGCATAGAGGACGTGACGGCCGTGCCGGGCCTGCCCTCCGAGCGCGCCGAGATCCGGCTGACGATGTCCGGCGACGACCTGGTGGCCCTGGTCGGCGGCGAGCTGCACTTCGCGCGCGCCTGGGGCAGCGGCCGGGTCAAGCTGGAGGCCGGGTTCCGCGATCTGCTGCGGCTGCGGAAGCTGCTGTAGCCCCGGCCATCGCCCTCGCGGCCGCTCCCCCGGCCACGGCTCCAGTCCCGGTGCCGGCCCCCGCCGTACGGGACCTCCGGGCGGCGGGCACCACCAGCGGGGTGCCGGTCTCGGGGTCGTCGATGACCTGGCAGCGCAGCCCGAAGACCCGCTCCACCAGCTCGGCGGTCACCACCTCGCCGGGCGGGCCCTCGGCGACCACCTCCCCGCCGCGCATCGCGATCAGGTGGGTGGCGTAGCGGGCGGCGTGGTTGAGGTCGTGGAGGACGGCGACGAGGGTGCGGCCCTGCTCCTCGTGGAGCTGGGCGCACAGGTCGAGGACGTCGATCTGGTGCTGGATGTCCAGGTAGGTCGTCGGCTCGTCGAGGAGCAGCAGCGGGGTCTGCTGGGCGATGGCCATGGCGATCCACACCCGCTGCCGCTGGCCGCCGGACAGTTCGTCGACATAGCGGTCCGCCAGCTCGGCGACGCCGGTCGCCGCCATCGACTCGCCGACGATCCGCTCGTCCGTCTCCGACCACTGCCGCAGCAGCCCCTGGTGCGGATAGCGGCCGCGTGCCACCAGGTCCGCGACGGTGATCCCGTCCGGCGCGATCGAGGACTGCGGCAGCAGTCCGAGGGTGCGGGCGACCTTCTTGGCGGGCAGCGAGCCGATCGCCTGCCCGTCCAGCAGCACCGAGCCGGTGGTCGGCCTGAGCATCCGGGACAGGGCGCGCAGCAGCGTGGACTTGCCGCAGGCGTTGGGCCCGACGATCACGGTGAAGGAGTGGTCGGGGATGGCCACGGAGAGGTCTTCGGCCACGGTGCGCCGGTCGTAGGCGAGGGTGAGTCCTTCGGCGGTGAGCCGCTGTCGGGTGTCCTTGCGCATGCCGTCCGTACCTTCCGTGCCCACGGTGCCCCCTGTGCCCTCTGTGTCGCTCATGCCGTTCCTGCCGTCCCCGCCGTTCCTGCCGTCCTCGCCGTCCCCGCCGTTCCTGCCGTCCTCGCCGTCCTCGCCGTTCCTTCCGTCCCTTGGGTGCCTCGTCATATGCGCCCCGCCCGGCGCTCGGTGATCAGCAGGCCCAGCAGGTAGCAGCCGCCCAGCACGCCGGTCACCACGCCCACCGGGAGCTGGTCCGCCCCGAAGAGCCGCTGCGCGGACCAGTCGGCGGTGATCAGCAGGGCCGCGCCCATCAGGGCGGCGGGCAGCAGGTTCGGCCCGGTGGCGCGGGTGAGCCTGCGGGCCAGCTGCGGCGCGACGAGCGCGACGAAGGCGACGGGCCCGGCGGCGGACGTGGCGGCCGCGGTCAGCACGACGGCGCCCAGGACCATCACCAGCCGGGTCCGCTCGACCCGCACCCCCAGGGCGTACGCGCTGTCGTCGCCCATCTCCAGCATCCGCAGCTCCCTGGCGTGGCCGAGCACCAGCGGCAGCACGACCGCGCACACGCAGGCCAGGGGCACCACCTGCCCCCAGTCCCGCCCGTTGAGCGAGCCGGTCAGCCACACCATGGCGCGCGAGGCGTCCACCAGGTCGGCCTTGGTCAGCAGATAGCCGTTGACGGCGCTCAGCATCGCGGACGCGCCGATGCCCACGAGCACCAGCCGGTAGCCGTGCACGCCCTTCCGCCAGGCCAGCGCGTAGACGCCGAGCCCGGTCAGCAGCCCGCCCGCCACGGCCCCGGCCGCGACCTCGTTCGGGCCGCCCTGGAACAGCACGATGACCGTGAGCGCCCCGGCCGCCGACCCCTGTCCGAAGCCGACCACGTCCGGGCTGCCCAGCGGGTTGCGGGACACGCTCTGGAAGAGCGCTCCCGCCAGGCCGAGGGAGGCGCCCACGAGCAGCCCGACCAGGACGCGCGGCAGCCGCAGCTCGTTGACGATGTAGTCCTGGATCGTGGTGCCGCCCCCGAAGAGGGTGCGTACGACGTCGCCGGGCGCCATCGAGAAGTCGCCGGTGCCGATCAGCACCACGCTCATGCCCAGCGCCACGACGGCCAGCGCCAGCCCCACCAGCGCCGCCCGGACGTCCACCCGGAGCGACAGCCCGCCGCGGGTCCGCAGGGTGGTCCCCCGCACCGGGGCCAGGGGCGCCGTACCGCTCTTGCTCTCGTGCACGCTCGCGTTCACAGCTGGGCCATCCTCCGGCGCCGGACGAGGTAGATGAAGACGGGTCCGCCGATGAGCGTGGTGACCACGCCGGCCTGAAGCTCCGAGGGCCGGGACACCACCCGGCCGATCACATCGGCCGCCAGCAGCAGCACCGGCGAGAGCACCGCGGCGTACGGCAGGGTCCAGCGCAGATCGGGCCCGGTGAGCGCCCGTACGACATGCGGCACCATCAGGCCGACGAAGGCGATCGGCCCGCAGGCGGCGGTCGCGGCCCCGCACAGCAGGGTGACGGCGGCCATGGCGAGCAGCCGGGTGCGGCCCAGCCGGGTGCCCAGGGCGCGCGCCGTGTCGTCCCCGAGCGCCACGGCGTTCAGCGACCGGCCGAGCGCCAGGGCGAGCACCGCGCCCACGACGAGGAACGGGGCGACCTGCTTGACGACCGTCATGTTCGCGGAGGCGAGCGAACCGACCGTCCAGAAGCGCATCTTGTCCAGAGCGGCCGTGTCCAGCAGCTCAACGGCGTTGACATAGCCGTACAGCGCGGCGTACACGGCCGTTCCGGCGAGCGCCAGCCGCACCGGCGTGGCCCCCCGGCTGCCGCCGAGCGCGTAGACGAGCACGGACGCGACGGCGGTGCCCAGGAAGGCGAACCACACATAGCCGGTCAGGGAGGTGACGCCGAGAAAGCTGATGGCGGAGACGACGGCGGCGGACGCGCCCGCGTTCAGGCCGAGCAGCCCCGGGTCGGCGAGCGGATTGCGGGTGAGCGCCTGGATCACCGCTCCCGCGAGCCCGAGCGCGGCACCCACCAGCAGCCCGAGCACGGTACGCGGCACCCGCACGTCCCGGACCACCACATCGGTGTCGCTGCCGCTGTAGTGGGCCAGCCCGTGCCACACCTCGCCCAGCGTGATCGGCTTGGCGCCGATCGCCACGCTGGCGGCGGCGACCACCAGCAGGACCCCCAGGGAGGCCGCGAGCCCGGCCGCGCGGCGCGCGGCGCGCCGCCCGGGCGGTGGTGCGGTCGCTGTCTCGGTCCCGGCTCTCACCGGACTGACCAGGGTCACGCGGAACTCCACCTCGCAGCAAGGCCGATCACAACTCAGGTTAGGTTAACCTAACCTACTTTGCCGCGCCTGGGGAGGGGCCGTCACCGACAGGGACAGGAGCGAGCGGGGCCTGCGAGCGGGGTGCGTGGGAGCACGGGCCTGCGAGCGGGGCGCGAGGGACGGGGCAGGGCTTCACAGCCCCAGCCGCGCCAGCGCCTTCTCCGCGTCCGCCGCACACGCCCCGGACCCGGCCTCGTCCCACGCCGCCGCGCACAGCGCCCGCAGCCCGTTGATCGGGTCGTCGCCCTCCCCCTCCAGCACCAGCGCGCCCTGGCGCACCCGGGCCAGCCAGCCACCACAGCGGAAGCCGCCGTCCGCCCCCGACCCCGCGGGCGTCACCTCGGGCTGGGGCGCCAGCAGGCCCCTCAGGTCGCGTTCCACATAGCTCGGCCGGTGCCGGGGCTCGGCGGCCAGCAGCCCCGCCGGGGAGGTCACCCCGGTCAGGACCAGCAGCGAGTCGACGCCGCCCGCGTACGCGCCCTCGATGTCGGTGTCCAGCCGGTCCCCCACCACCAGCGGCCGCCGCGCGCCGGTCCGCAGGATCGTCTCCCGGTGCATCGGGGGCAGCGGCTTCCCCGCGACCTGCGGGGAGCGGCCCGTGACGATCCGTACGACCTCCACCGCCGCGCCATTGCCCGGCGCGATGCCCCGGCCGCTCGGAATCGTGAGGTCCGCGTTGGAGGCGAACCACGGCAGGCCGCGCGCCACCGCGTACCCGGCCTCCGCCAGCCGCCCCCAGGGCAGCTCCGGCCCGCCGTACCCCTGGACCACCGCCGCCGGATCGTCGTCCGCCGACTCCACCGGCACCAGACCCCGCTCGCGCAGCGCCACCCGCAGCCCCTCGCCGCCGATCACCAGCACCCGGGCCCCGGCCGGGAGCTGCTCGGCGATCAGCCGGGCCACCGCCTGCGCCGAGGTGATCACGTCCTCGGGCCCGGCCGGCACCCCGAGCCGGGTCAGGTGCTCCGCCACCGCCTCCGGCGTCCGCAGCGCGTTGTTCGTCACGTACGCCAGCCGCATCCCGCCGTCCCGCGCGGCGCCCAGCGACTCCACGGCGTGCTCGATCGCCTCGCCCCCCGCGTAGACCACCCCGTCGAGGTCCAGCAGGGCGGTGTCGTACGCCTCGCTCAGCGGCCGCTCACTGGCCACGGGCCGGATCCGGGCGTTCTGGGTGACGGGGGGATTCATGGGGGACACGCTCCTCGCATGTATGTGCGTCTGCCCCCCGATCATCGCCTATCACGCCGGACGGCATAGCATTCACTGATGAGCATTCCAGGGCCTGTCGGGCAAGGTCTTCAGCTCGCCCCGTTCCGGGGATTGCGCTACGTCGCGGAGCGGGTCGGCAGCCTGGCCGCCGTCACCTCCCCGCCGTACGACGTCGTGGTGCGGCCCGACGGGCTGCGCGCGCTCGAGACGGCGGACCCGTACAACATCGTCCGCCTCATCCTCCCCCAGGCCGGCACCCCCGCCGACCGCCACCGGCAGGCCGCCGAGACCCTGCGCCGCTGGCAGGCCGACGGGATACTCGCCCCCGACCCCGAGCCCGCGCTCTACGTCTACGAGCAGCGCGACGGCCACCTGCTGCAGCGGGGGATCATCGGCGCCCTGCGG
Source organism: Streptomyces sparsogenes subsp. cuspidosporus (assembly GCF_039532705.1). Taxonomy (NCBI): domain Bacteria; kingdom Bacillati; phylum Actinomycetota; class Actinomycetes; order Kitasatosporales; family Streptomycetaceae; genus Streptomyces; species Streptomyces sparsogenes. Next base: position 164,664 of record NZ_BAAASD010000016.1, read on the forward strand.
CTGAGCCCGCGCGAGGAGGGCGTGGTCCTCCCGCACGAGGAGGTCATGCCGCACGTCGTGGACGACCGCGCCGCCCTGATGCGCGCCACCGACGCCAATCTCGAGCCGCTGCTGCTCGCCTACCGCAGCGACGGCTCGGTCACCGGCGCCGCCTCCGTCGTCGAACGCACCGCCCGGCTCCGCCCGTTGCTGTCCACGACCACCGAGGACGGCTTCAGCCACCACCTGTGGCGGGTGACCGACCCGGCCGACCTCGCCGAGATCGCCGCCGACCTGCGCCACCGGCAGGCCCTCATCGCCGACGGCCACCACCGCTGGGCCACCTACCTGCGGCTGCGCGAGGAGCGGACGGAGCCCGGCCCCTGGGACTTCGGGCTGGTCCTGCTCGTCGACACCGCCCGCTATCCGCTCCGGGTCAGGGCCATCCACCGGCTGCTCCACCAGCTGTCGCCCGCCGACGCGCTGGCCGCCCTGGGCACCCTGAGCACGCCGGAGGGCTCCGCCTTCCGCGTACGGGCGGTCGACGGCCCGCTCCCCCAGGCCCTGGCCACCCTCGCGAAGGCCGCCGACGAGCCGGGGGCCGGCAATGCCTTCCTGCTCGCCGGGGACGGCGGCTTCCACCTCCTGGACCGCCCCGACCCCGCGCTCCTGGCGCGTACGGTCCCCACCGACCGGCCGGAGGCCTGGCGCACCCTCGACGCGACGGTCCTGCACGCCCTGCTGCTCCAGCACATCTGGCAGGTCCCGGACACCCCCGGCCACATCGGCTACCTCCATGACGCGGCGGCGGCCGTGGAGCAGGCGGAGCGGCACGGCGGCACGGCGGTGCTGATGCACCCGGTGCGGGAAGGGGTCGTCCACGACCTGGCCCGCCAGGGGATCCCCATGCCGCACAAGTCCACCTCCTTCGGGCCGAAGCCCGCGTCGGGCCTGGTCCTGCGGAGCCTCGCGCTCGGCTGACGACATGCAACGCGGTGGGGGCGGAACGCGGTGAGGGCGGAACCCGTGGGTTCCGCCCTCACTCAGCTCTCTCGGCCCTTGGCTCTTCTTCGGCCGGGGTCAGCCGCCGTCGGCCTCGCGCTCCGGACGGTCGGCCTGGGCGGCCTCGGTGCCCTCGGCAGTCTCGGCGTCGTCCTCGGGCTCGTCCCCGGCCTTGTCACCGGCCTCGTCCTCGGCCTTGTCCTCGACCGGTGCCTCCTCGGGCTCCGTGACCTTCTCCGACGCCGCGAGTTCCTCGGGCTCAGCGGGTTCCTCCGGCTCCTCGGGGGCGAGCGCGTCCACGAACTCCACGCCGTCCAGCTCCGCGAGCCGGTCGGACGCGTCCGTGGTCCCGCCCTGGTCCGCCTCCAGCGCCTTGGCGAACCACTCCCGGGCCTCGTCCTCACGGCCGACGGCCAGCAGCGCGTCGGCGTACGCGTAGCGCAGCCGCGCGGTCCACGGCTGTACGGACTGGGAGGCCAGCTCAGGGCTCTGCAGCGTCACCACGGCGGCGTCGACCTGGCCCATGTCGCGCCGGGCGCCCGCCGCGACCAGCCGCATCTCGACCTGCCCGGCCCGGTCCAGCTTCTGCACCTCGGGCTCGCCGGCCATCGCCAGAGCCCGCTCCGGGCGACCCATGCCGCGCTCGCAGTCGGCCATCACGGGCCACAGCTCGGCGGTGCCGGTCATCCGCCGCGCCGCGCGGAACTCCGCCAGCGCCTCCGCGTACTTCGCGACGGCGTACGAGGCGAAGCCCGCGGCCTCGCGCACGGCCGCGACGCGGGAGGCGAGCCGCAGCGCCACGCGCGAGTACTCGTACGCCCGCTCGGGCTCGTCGTCCAGCAGCTTGGCGACCATCACGAGGTTCTTCGCCACGTCGTCGGCGAGCGTCTTGGGCAGGCTCATGAGCTCCTGCCGCACGCTCTTGTCGATCTCGTCCCCGGTCACGTCCTCGGGGATCGGCAGCCGCTTGACCGGCTCGCGGTCGCGGTCACGGTCGCGGCCGCGGTCGTCCCGGCGCCCGTAGCCGCCGGACCGGTCGTCGCGGCGCTGGTAACCGCCACCGGAACGCTCGTCGCGGCCCCGGCCCTGGCCCCCGTACGGCCGACGCGGTCCACGGTCGTCCCGCCCGCGGAAGCCGCCCTCGCGGTCGTCCCGGCGCGGCGCGCGCGGCCGGTCGTCACGGCGGTCGTCACGGCGCTCATCACGCCGGTCATCGCGGCGGTCATCGCGGCGGAAACCGCCACGGTCGTCGTCCCGGCGGAAGGAGGGCCGGTCGTCACGGCGCTCGAACCCGCCGCCGGCGCGCCCTCCACGGTCGCGGTCGTCGCGTCGCGGCCCGCGCGGCCGCTCATCACGGCGGTCGTCGCGCCGGTCGTCGCGGCGAAAGCCGCCACGGTCGTCGTCCCGGCGGTACGAAGGCCGGTCGTCGCGGCGCTCGTCCCGCCGGTCGCCGCGCTGGTCATCCCTGCGGTAATCACGACGCTCCTCGCGGCGGTCGTCACGCCGGAAGCCACCGCGATCGTCGTCGCGACGGAAGCCGCCACGGTCATCGTCCCGGCGGAACCCGGGCCGGTCGTCGCGGTCCCGACGGAATCCGCCCTGGCGGAACCCTCCCTCGCGGTCGTCGCGGCGCGGCGCGCGCGGCCGGTCGTCACGGCGGTCATCACGCCGGTCATCGCGGCGGAAACCGCCACGGTCGTCGTCCCGGCGGTACGAAGGCCGGTCGTCGCGGCGCTCGTCCCGCCGGTCGTCACGACGGTCGAACCCGCCACCGGGACGGCCACCCCGGTCGTCACGGCGTCCGTACCCGCCGGGCCGTCCGCCGCGGTCGTCGTCACGGCGAGGACCACGCGGCCGGTCATCGCGGCGGTCGTCACGCCGGAAGCCACCGCGGTCCTCATCGCGGCGGAAGCCGCCACGGTCCCCACGGTCCCGGTCCCGGTCGTCGCCGCGGCGGAAGCCACCGCGGTCGTCATCCCGCCGGGGACGGTAGGGGCGCTCATCGCGTCCGCGACGGAACCCGCCACGATCGCCATCACGTCGCGGCCCGGACTCGCGGAAGTCGCGCCGGTCACCGCCGTCCCGGCGCCGCGGCTCCCGATCCGGACGATCGTCGGGGGAGTTGGTGGACATCGACGTGACTCCTGTCTTGAGGTACTGCGGCCATTCTCGCGCATCGGACGTGCCAACGCGTTACAGCAAAAACAAAAGGACCCCTGGTCCCAGCATGAACGCTGGGACCAGGGGTCCTCAAAGATTGTTCGGCGGCGTCCTACTCTCCCACAGGGTCCCCCCTGCAGTACCATCGGCGCTGAAAGGCTTAGCTTCCGGGTTCGGAATGTAACCGGGCGTTTCCCTAACGCAATGACCACCGAAACCCTATTGCCCATCCCGCGACCGCGGGGATTGGACAGGGCAGCGAACAAGCACACTGTTCAGTTAAGTGCGGCTCAACCGGTGCGACTGTTCGCAACCCGGGAACCACACAGTGGACGCGAGCAACTGAGGACAAGCCCTCGGCCTATTAGTACCAGTCAACTCCACCGGTCACCCGGCTTCCATATCTGGCCTATCAACCCAGTCGTCTACTGGGAGCCTTACCCCATCAAGTGGGTGGGA
>NZ_BAAASD010000017.1:0-166232 GCF_039532705.1 Streptomyces sparsogenes subsp. cuspidosporus
CCCGGCGCCGCGCCGGCCGCGCGGGTCGCCGCCGCGCGCGCCAGCCTGCCCGGCAATCCCCTGGCGGCCTCCGCCGCGCGCCGCTTCGCCCGCGCGGCCCTCGCCGACTGGAGCGCGCTCGACTTCCCCGCCGTCGGCCGGATCCCCGACCGGGTCGCGGACGAGGTGGTGCTGCTGGTGAGCGAACTGGTCACCAACGCCGTGGTGCACGCCGGGACGGCGGTGGAGGTGAGCTGTGCGCTGGACGTGGTGAGCGGGGACGGGCCGAGCGGGGACGGGGAAGTGCCCTCCGTGGTCGTCGAGGTGACGGACCACCACCCCACCCGGTTCCTGCGCGGGGAGCCGCACGACGAGGACGATCCGGGATGCGCGGGACACGGACTGCGGCTGGTCGCCGAGCTCGCCGAATGCTGGGGCACGGCCTATCGCCGGGCCAGCAAGACGGTGTGGTTCCAGCTGCCCGTCAGCTCCGCCGAGGCGGCTGAGTCCGGCGAGTCCGGGGGGTTCGTCGAGTCCGCCGAGGGCTCCCTCAGGGACGACACGCCGCGGAACGGCGCCCTCAAGGGCGGCGACGACTGCCTGAACGGCGACTCGCCGGGCGACGACGCGTACGTCGTCGAGCTCCTGGCTCCCGCCCCCGCGCGCGTCGGCGCCCGCGACGCCGACGAGGACTGGACCCGGGCGGGCGCGCTGTCCTTCCTCGCCGAGGCGTCCGAGCTGCTGGCCGGGCAGTTCGACGAGGACCTGGTGACCTCGCTGGCCGCCCAGCTGCTCGTACCGCGGTTCGCCGACTGGAGCGCGGTGTGGCTCGACACGGAAGGCGGCCCGCCGCGGCTCGCCATGGTGTGGCACGCGAGCGAGAGCCGGATCGAGACCCTCAGCCGGCTGCTGGAGAAGGAACCGCCGGAGCTGCCCGCCACCGCGCGCGGCCGGGCGGTCCCCTGGCCGTGGCCCAGCGACCCCGCCGCGTACGGGCCCGGCGGCGCCGCCCTCGCCTGCCGGCTGATCGCGGGCGGGCGCGCCGTCGGCACCCTGCTGCTCGGCCGCGCCGGGCTGATGCGGGTGCCGGACGAGGTGGCCGACCTGGTCGAGGACTTCGCCCGCCGGGTCGCGCTGGCGCTGGCCTCCGCCCGGCAGTACACGCGGCAGGCGACGATCAGCCGGGTGCTGCAGCGCGGGCTGCTGCCCTCCCGGCTCGCCAAGATCCCGGGCGTGGAGTCGGCGGTGGTGTACGAGCCGACCGGCGGCACCTCGGCCGGGGGCGACTTCTACGACATCTTCCCGGCGGGCGACGGCCGTTGGGTCTTCGTCCTGGGCGACGTGTGCGGGAACGGGCCGGAGGCGGCCGTGGTGACCGGGCTCGTACGGCCGTGGCTGCGGCTGCTGGCCCGCGAGGGGTACGGCGTGGGCGCGGTCCTGGAGCGGCTCAACCGGATGCTCGGCGAGGAGGCCGTCGAGGCCGCGGTCGAGGGCGCGGCGGAGGCGGTGGCCGCGGGCGTGGGCCTGCCGGTGGGCGGCGGCGTCTCCCGGTTCCTGTCGCTGCTGTACGGGGAGCTGGTGCCGCTCGGCGAGGACGGCGACGGCGGCGTCCGCTGCACCCTCGCCAGCGCCGGCCACCCGCTGCCCCTGGTCGTCCGGCCCGACGGGTCGGTGCGCACCGTGGCCGAGCCGCAGATCCTGCTGGGCGTCGTGGAGGACGTCGCGTACGACTGCGAGACCTTCGAGCTGGCGCCCGGGGAGACGCTGGTGTGCGTGACGGACGGGGTCACGGAGCACAGATCCGGCGCCCGGCAGTTCGACGACGGGAACGGGCTGGCGTCGCTGCTCGGGGACTGCGCGGGGCTGGGTGCGGAGGACGTGGCGGAGCGGATCCGGGAGGCGGTGCACGCCTTCGCGGTAGAGCCCCCGGACGACGACCTGGCGATGCTGGTCCTGCGGGCGCGCTAGGTCGCGGGTAGAAGGCGGTAGGAGGGGCCGGGGCCGGCGGCGGGGCGGGCTCCGGCGCCGATGGCGGACAATGGGGCCATGCCTTCCGTACTGCCCGATGGCGAGCCCATGCCCCAGGACGGCGCGCTGCCCGCGAGCGCCGTGGCCGGGGCGGCCGGCCGGCCGCTCGGGTTCTATCTGCACGTGCCCTACTGCGCGACCCGCTGCGGGTACTGCGACTTCAACACCTACACCGCCACCGAGCTGCGCGGATCCGGCGGTGTGCTCGCCTCGCGCGAGAACTACGCCGAGATGGTCGTCGAGGAGATCCGCCTCGCCCGCAAGGTGCTGGGCGACGACCCCCGGCGGGTCGAGACCGTGTTCGTCGGCGGCGGCACCCCGACCCTGCTGGACGCCGCCGACCTCGGGCGGATGCTCGGCGCCGTCCGGGACGAGTTCGGGCTGGCCGAGGGGGCCGAGGTCACCACGGAGGCCAACCCGGAGTCGGTCGACCCGCGGTATCTGGAGCGGCTGCGGGAGGCCGGGTTCACCCGGGTCTCGTTCGGCATGCAGAGCGCCCGGCAGCATGTGCTGCGGGTCCTGGACCGCACCCACACCCCGGGCCGCCCGGAGCGCTGTGTGGCCGAGGCGCGGGCGGCCGGGTTCGACCATGTGAACCTGGACCTGATCTACGGCACGCCGGGGGAGAGCGACGACGACTGGCGCGCCTCGCTGGACGCCGCCCTGGGCGCCGGGCCCGACCATGTGTCGGCGTACGCGCTGATCGTCGAGGAGGGCACCCAGCTCGCGCGGCGGATCCGGCGCGGCGAGGTGCCGATGACCGACGACGATGTGCACGCCGACCGGTACCTGATCGCGGAGGAGGCGCTGTCGGCGGCCGGATTCCGCTGGTACGAGGTGTCGAACTGGGCCACCTCGGACGCGGGCCGCTGCCGCCACAACGAGCTGTACTGGCGCGGCGCCGACTGGTGGGGCGCGGGCCCCGGCGCGCACAGCCATGTGGGCGGCGTGCGGTGGTGGAACGTGAAGCACCCGGGCGCCTACGCGCAGGCGCTGAGCGAGGGCCGGTCCCCGGGGGCGGGCCGCGAGGTGCTGACCGACGAGGAGCGCCGGGTGGAGCGGATCCTGCTGGAGCTGCGGCTCGCCGAGGGCTGCCCGCTCGACCTGCTGGCCCCCGCGGGCGCCGCGGCGGCGGCCCGGGCCGTGACGGACGGCCTGCTGGAGCCCGAGCCGTACGCCGAGGGCCGGGCGCGGCTCACCCTGCGGGGGCGGCTGCTGGCCGACGCGGTGGTGCGCGACCTCGTCGACTGACGCGGTCGCACGCCTCGGTCGCACACGGCGCAACCGGGGTCGCTACGGCCGGTCCGGGCCGCCCACGGTCACGTGGTCGATCAGCTCCTCCACCCGCCCCAGCAGGGCCGGCTCGAGGTCCTTGTAGGAGCGGACCGAGGACAGGATCCGCTGCCAGGCCGCCCCCGTGTTCGCGGGCCAGCCCAGCGCCCGGCAGACGCCCGTCTTCCAGTCCTGGCCGCGCGGCACCGTGGGCCAGGCGGGGATGCCGACCGAGGAGGGCTTCACGGCCTCCCACACGTCGATGTACGGGTGGCCGACGACCAGCACGTGCTCGTCGGTGACCTCGGCCGCGATCCGGGACTCCTTCGTGCCCGGGACCAGGTGGTCGACCAGCACGCCCAGCCGGGCGTCCGGGCCGGGGGAGAAGTCGCGGACGATCGCCGGAAGGTCGTCGATCCCCTCCAGGTACTCCACGACCACGCCCTCGACGCGCAGGTCGTCGCCCCACACCCGCTCCACCAGCTCCGCGTCGTGGCGCCCCTCGACGTAAATGCGCCCCGCGCGGGCGACGCGCGCGCGGGCCTGCGGGACGGCCAGCGAGCCGGAGGCCGTGCGGCGCGGGGCGGCGGGGGCGGCCGCGCGCGGGCGCACCAGGGTGACGACGCGCCCCTCCAGGAGGAAGCCGCGCGGCTCCATGGGGAAGACCCGGTGCTTGCCGAAACGGTCCTCCAGGGTCACCGTGGGGCCCTGCGCGGTCTTCTCGCAGCGGATCACCGCACCGCAGAACCCCGTGGTGACCTCCTCGACCACCAGGTCGGGCTCGGCGGGCACCTCGGGCGCGGGCGCCTGGCGCTTCCAGGGCGGGGTCAGGTCCGGGTCGTACTGTCGCACCCGAATGACCCTAGCGCCGGCGTCAGGAGGACACGCCGAAACGAGCCGCGAGTTCGTCACGCTGCGCCCGGACGAAACGGGCATCCACGGCGGCCCCGTGCCCCGGGACGTACAGCGCGTCCTGGCCGCCGAGGGCCAGGAGCCGGTCCAGCGCGGCGGGCCACTGGGCGGGGATCGCGTCGGCGCCCGCCTGCGGCGGCCCCGACTCCTCGACCAGGTCGCCGCAGAAGACCACCTCCGGCTCGCCGGGGGCCTGCCCGGGGACCAGGACGGCCAGGTCGTGGGCGGTGTGGCCGGGGCCCACGTTGGCCAGCAGGACGGTGCGGCCGCCCAGGTCCAGGGTGAGCTCGCCGGACACCGGGTGGTGCGGGCACACGAGGTGGTCGGCGGCCTCCGCGGCGGCGCCGGGATCCGCGCCGTGGCGCACCGCGTCCTCGCGCAGCACGTCCCGCTCCCGGCGCAGCAGCCCGTCCAGGCCGGCGGCCCCGTACACCTCGCAGCCCGCGAAGGCGGCGGTGCCCAGGACATGGTCGAAGTGGGGGTGGGTGAGGGCGATGTGGGTGGGGCGGCGGCCGAAGAGCCGGGTGACCTCGCGCCGCACCCGGGCGCCCTGGCCCAGGTCGGCGCCGGTGTCCACGACCAGGACGCCGCTCCGGCCGGCGATCGCGCCGACGGTCGCGTCCCAGCCGGGCAGCCGGCACCGGGCGACCGAGGGGGTCAGACGTTCCCAGCGCGACTCCTCGCCCGGATCTTCCCAACGGGTGTCCATACGGAGACGCTAGTCGCACCCGGGCCGACAGTCGCAAAGCGGCGGCTCTCGCCCGGGCCATGGCACCCCGCCGCGCCCCCGCCGTACACTGGCTGAGGGGTTCTGGCACTCGTGTCCATCGAGTGCCAGGGGGAGACCTGATGAGACGGCTGGACTGGAGGTGCGCGCGGTGCTCAGCGAACGCAGACTCGAGGTACTGCGTGCGATTGTCCAGGACTATGTGGGGACGGAGGAGCCGGTCGGCTCCAAGGCGCTCACCGAGCGGCACCGGCTGGGCGTGTCCCCTGCCACGGTGCGCAACGACATGGCGGCCCTGGAGGACGAGGGCTATATCGCCCAGCCGCACACGAGCGCCGGCCGGATCCCCACCGACAAGGGCTACCGGCTCTTCGTCGACAAGCTGGCGGGGGTGAAGCCCCTGTCCACGCCGGAGCGGCGGGCCATCCAGAACTTCCTGGACGGCGCCGTCGACCTCGACGACGTGGTGGGGCGCACGGTCCGGCTGCTCGCGCAGCTGACCCGGCAGGTCGCCGTCGTGCAGTACCCGTCGCTGACCCGCTCGACGGTCCGCCATGTGGAACTGCTGTCGATGAGCCCGGCCCGGGTGATGCTCGTGCTGATCACGGACACCGGGCGGGTCGAGCAGCGCATGGTGGACTGCCCGGCGCCGGTGAGCGAGGAGTCGCTCGCCGACCTGCGGGCCCGGCTGAACAGCCGGGTCGTGGGCCGGCGGTTCTCGGATGTGCCACAGCTGGTGCAGGACCTGCCCGAGTCCTTCGAGCAGGAGGACCGGCCGACCGTCTCGACGGTCCTGGCCACGCTGCTGGAGACCCTGGTCGAAGAGACCGAGGAGCGGCTGATGATCGGCGGCACCGCCAATCTGACCCGCTTCGCACACGATTTCCCCCTGACGATCCGGCCCGTGCTGGAAGCGCTGGAGGAGCAGGTCGTTCTGCTCAAGCTGCTCGGCGAGGCGAAGGACTCGGGTATGACCGTACGGATCGGGCATGAAAATGCTCACGAGGGCCTGAATTCCACATCGGTCGTGGCGGTCGGCTACGGTTCGGGCGACGAGGCGGTCGCCAAACTCGGCGTGGTCGGACCGACCCGCATGGACTACCCCGGAACGATGGGAGCGGTACGCGCAGTGGCACGTTACGTCGGACAGATCCTGGCGGAGTCGTAAGTGGCGACGGACTACTACGCAGTCCTGGGCGTGCGGCGTGATGCCTCGCAGGACGAGATCAAGAAGGCATTCCGCCGGCTCGCGCGCGAGCTGCACCCGGACGTGAATCCGGATCCCAAGACCCAGGAGCGGTTCAAGGAGATCAACGCCGCCTACGAGGTCTTGTCCGATCCCCAGAAGAAGCAGGTCTACGACCTGGGCGGAGACCCGCTGTCCGCCTCGGGCGGAGCCGGGGGCGGCGCCGGTGGCTTCGGCGCGGGCTTCGGGAACTTCTCCGACATCATGGACGCCTTCTTCGGCACCGCCTCGCAGCGCGGCCCGCGGTCCAGGACCCGGCGCGGCCAGGACGCCATGATCCGCCTCGACGTGGAGCTCAACGAGGCGGCCTTCGGGACCACGAAGGACATCCAGGTCGACACCGCGGTCGTCTGTACGACCTGCAGCGGCGAGGGCGCGGCGCCCGGCACCTCGGCGCAGACCTGTGACATGTGCCGGGGCCGGGGCGAGGTGTCCCAGGTCACGCGGTCCTTCCTCGGCCAGGTGATGACCTCCCGGCCGTGCCCGCAGTGCCAGGGCTTCGGCACCGTGGTGCCGACCCCCTGCCCGGAGTGCGCGGGCGACGGGCGGATCCGCTCGCGTCGGACGCTCACCGTGAAGATCCCCGCCGGTGTGGACAACGGCACCCGCATCCAGCTCGCCGGCGAGGGCGAGGTCGGCCCCGGCGGCGGCCCGGCGGGCGACCTCTACGTGGAGATCCACGAACTGCCGCACCCGGTCTTCCAGCGCCGCGGCGACGATCTGCACTGCACGGTCACCATCCCGATGACGGCGGCGGCCCTGGGCACGAAGGTGCCCCTGGACACGCTCGACGGCCTGGAGGAGGTCGACATCCGGCCCGGCACCCAGTCCGGCCAGTCGATCCCGCTCCACCAGCGCGGCGTCACCCACCTGCGCGGCGGCGGCCGGGGCGACCTGATCGTCCACGTCGAGGTGCAGACCCCGAACAAGCTCGACCCGGAGCAGGAGGAGCTGCTGCGGCGGCTGGCCAAGCTGCGGGGCGAGGAGCGGCCGATGGGCGAGTTCAAGCCAGGGCAGCAGGGGCTGTTCTCGCGCTTGAAGGACGCGTTCAACGGACGTTAGGCGCCCGGCCGGGGGTTCGGGGGTTGTCCCCCCGGGGGGTGCAGTAAGCCAGGGCAGCAGGGGCTGTTCTCGCGCTTGAAGGACGCGTTCAACGGACGTTAGGCGCTGATCGGCGTGGATGGTAGGCGCCCGGCTCGCGCCTTGTGGGGCGCTGAGCCGGGTTGCTGATCCGCGCGTGGGACATGGCACGATGACGCCATGTCCTCCGCGCTGACCGATCTCTTTCGGTATCCGATCGTGCAGGCCCCGATGGCAGGCGGGCCGTCCTGCCCGCGGTTGGCCGCCGCCGTGTCCGAGGCCGGGGGCCTCGGGTTCCTCGCCGCCGGGTACAAGACGCCGGCGGCGATGTACGAGGAGATCAAGCAGGTGCGCGGCGAGACCGCCCGGCCCTTCGGCGTGAACCTCTTCATGCCGCAGCCGCTCGCCGCCGACCCCGCCGCCGTGGAGGTCTACCGCGAGCAGCTCGCGGGCGAGGCGGCCTGGTACGACACCCCGCTGGGCGACCCGGACGCGGGGGGCGACGACGCGTACGACGCCAAGCTGGCCATCCTCCTCAACGACCCGGTGCCGGTCGTCTCGTTCACCTTCGGCTGCCCCGCCCGGTCCGCCATCGAGGCCCTCGGCAGGGTCGGGACGCGGACGGTGGTGACCGTCACCTCGCCCGCCGAGGCGCAGGCGGCGCAGTGGTCGGGTGCCGACGCCGTGTGTGTGCAGGGCGTGGAGGCGGGCGGCCACCAGGGCACGCACCGCGACGACCCGCGCGCCGACGGCACGGGCGCCGGGCTCGGCCTGCTGGCGCTGCTGACGCTGGTCCGTGAGGCCGTGGAGATCCCGGTGATCGCGGCGGGCGGGCTGATGCGCGGCTCGCAGATCGCGGCGGTGCTGGCCGCGGGCGCCTGCGCGGCCCAACTGGGGACGGCCTTCCTGGTCTGCCCCGAGTCGGGGGCCAACACCCTGCACAAGCAGGCCATGACCGACCCGCTGTTCGCCCGTACGGAGCTGACCCGCGCCTTCTCCGGGCGCCCCGCGCGCGGGCTGGTCAACCGCTTCATGCGCGAGCACGGCCCGTACGCCCCGGCCGCCTACCCCCAGGTGCACCACCTCACCTCCGGGCTGCGGAAGGCGGCGGCGAAGGCCGGCGACCCGCAGGGCATGGCGCTGTGGGCGGGGCAGGGGCACCGGCTGGCCCGGGAGCTGCCCGCCACGCGGCTGATGGAGGTGCTGATGGCCGAACTGGACGCGGCACGCGCCGGTTCGGGCGTCGCGCGGGCTCAGGGGGCGGAGTCGTGACGGCCCCCGTCTTCCTGGCCGACTCCCTGGCGGAGGCGGCCGTCGGGGCGCGGCTGACGCTCGAGGGGCCGGAGGGGCGGCACGCCGTGTCGGTGCGGCGGCTGCGGGTGGGCGAGCCGGTGGTGCTGACGGACGGGGCCGGCACGGGCGCGTTCGGCGCCGTGGCGGCCGTCGAGGGCAAGGACCGGTTGCTGGTCGAGGTGGCCGAGGTACGTCACGAGGCGCCGCCGCGCCCGCGGATCACCGTGGTGCAGGCGCTGCCGAAGGGGGACCGCGGCGAGCTGGCCGTGGAGACCATGACCGAGACCGGCGTGGACGCCATCGTGCCCTGGGCGGCGGCGCGTTGCGTCACCCAGTGGAAGGGCGAGCGCGGCCTCAAGGCGCTGGGGAAGTGGCGGGCGACGGCCCGGGAGGCGGGCAAGCAGTCGCGGCGGCTCATCTTCCCGGAGGTGGCGGACGCGATGACGACCCGCCAGGTTGCCCGGCTTCTGGCCGAATCGGATTTCGCGGCCGTACTGCACGAGGAGGGCAGCGAGCCGCTGGCGACCGCTCCGCTGCCCGCCGAGGGAAGCGTGGTGCTGGTGGTCGGCCCGGAAGGGGGCGTGTCCCCCGAGGAGTTGGCGGCCTTCGCCGAGGCGGGCGCGGGGCCGTACCGCCTGGGCCCGACGGTGCTGCGCACCTCCACGGCCGGCACGGCGGCCGCCGCGCTGCTGCTGGGCCGCACGGGCCGCTGGGCGTGACGGGGCGCCGCGCCTGACGACGCACCGGGCCTGACGACGCACCGGGCCTGACGGCATCGCCGAGGACTGAGGAGGGCCGGAGGGCCCCCGGCCTGACGAGCCGTCACAGCGGTCCGGCGCGGATCATGTGGCCGAGTGTGCTCTTCCGGTTTCCCCCGCTCCGGTGGGAACCTCTCTGTATGGGGGCATTGAGGCAGCGGAAGAACGGGCTCTTGGCGGTGGCGGCGGCGGTCCTGGCGGCCGTCGCGGTGACGGCCTGCGAGCCCAGGGACGACAGCGAGCTCAGCGCCATCGGTGTGGCGGTCACCACGGACCGGGTCAGCACCCGCGCGCTGGAAAAGGGCGGCATCGACGTCCGGTGGATGACGTGCAACGCGGACGTGAAGGGCAAGCACACGTCCGGCCCGTCCGCCTCCCGGGACGCGAAGGCCTCCGTCCACTGCCGGGGCGAGACCAGGGACGACCGCGACATCAAGATCACCGGCGTGGTGACGTACGAACGCAAGAACCTGTGCGTACGGGGCGATCTGACGGCCAAGGTGGACGACCACCGCGTCTTCCAGGCGAATGTGATCGGCGACTGCAACGCGCGGAAGGCCGGATACCCCAAGCCGTCCCGGGCCACCACCCACCCCTGGGACCGGCGGACCGACCGGCCCGCGGACCGGCACCCCGGCCAGCACACCACCCCGGCCGGCAAGTAGCGGCGCACGCGTGGGGCGCGTCGGACCGGGTTCCTGACGGGCGGGTGGCCACCCGGTGGTTCCGGCACGCGGCCTCGGACGTCCCGGTAGCATCCGGTTCCGTAGCAGCCGACGACGCGTAAGGAGCCACCGGTGGCGGGAGAACCGCAGGCCGACTGCCTGTTCTGCAAAATCGTCTCGGGGGAGGTGCCGGCGACCGTCGTCCGCGAGACGGAGACGACCCTCGCCTTCCGGGACATCAACCCCCAGGCCCCGACCCACGTCCTGGTGATCCCCAAGGTCCACTACCCGGACGCCGCCTCCCTCGCCGCCGCCGAACCGCGGATCGCCGCCGACATACTGCGCGAGGCGGGCTCGGTGGCCGCCGACGAGAAGATCGACGGCACCGGCTTCCGGGTCGTCTTCAACACCGGCTCGGGCGCGGGCCAGACCGTCTTCCACACCCACGCCCACGTCCTGGGCGGCCGCGGCCTCAACTGGCCCCCCGGGTAGAGCCCTTGTCGTCACGTGAACTGGTCGTCCTGGGCACCGCGAGCCAGGTACCGACCCGGCACCGCAATCACAACGGCTACCTGCTGCGCTGGGACGGCGAGGGCATCCTCTTCGACCCCGGCGAGGGCACCCAGCGCCAGATGCTGCGCGCGGGGGTGGCGGCCCATGACATCAACCGGATCTGCATCACGCACTTCCACGGGGACCACTCGCTGGGCCTGGCCGGGGTCGTCCAGCGGATCAACCTGGACCGGGTGCCGCACCCGGTGACCGCGCACTACCCGGCGAGCGGACAGCGCTTCTTCGAGCGGCTGCGGTACGCGACCGCGTACCGCGAGACGGTGTCGCTGACGGAGGCGCCGGTGGCCGGCGAGGGCGGGGTCCTCGCCAGTGCCGCCGGGGCGGGCGGGAGCACCGGGGCGGGCGGGACCGGGGCCGCCGGGTACACGCTGGAGGCGCGCAAGCTCTCCCACCCGGTCGAGTCCTACGGCTACCGGCTGACCGAGCCCGACGGCCGCCGCATGCTGCCCGAGCAGCTCGCGGCGCACGGCATCCGCGGGCCGGAGATCGGCCGGCTGCAGCGGGAGGGGGCGCTGGTGCAGGAGGGGCGCACGGTGACGCTGGAGGAGGTCAGCGAGGCCCGGCGCGGGCAGCGCTTCGCCTTCGTCATGGACACCCGGCTGTGCGAGGGCGCGAAAGAGCTCGCGCAGGGCTGTGACCTGCTGGTCATCGAGTCGACCTTCCTGGACGAGGACGAGCCGCTGGCGATCGAGTACGGGCACCTCACGGCCGGGCAGGCGGCCCGGCTGGCCGCGGAGGCGGGGGTGCGGCACCTGGTGCTGACCCACTTCTCGCAGCGCTACGGCGACCCGTCCGACTTCGAGCGCCAGGCCCGGGCGGCGGGCTTCGCGGGGGAGCTGACGGTGGCCCGGGACCTGATGAGCGTGCCGCTGCCCAAGCGGCGCTGACCCCCGCGGTGAGGCCCCGGGCGCCGGGTCGGCGGCGGTCCGGCGGCGCTGTCGGTGCCATCGTGCACACTGGCCGCATCGCCCTCCGAAACAACAAGCACCGAACTGCAAGCACGCACTGCACTGCACGGAACAGCAAGCTCTGAACTGCAAGCACTGAACGGGACCGGCAATGAGGCCGGTCCGATCTGGGAGCGCACGGTGACCACAGATCACGGCGAACCGCTCGCGGCGGCCTGCCCGGCGACGTACCCCCTGCTCGACCCGCTCGCGGCCGTCCGCGAACCCGGCGACCCCACCTGTGACGTCTACCTCACCGGCACGGTCTTCCTGGACATCATCTTCACCGGCCTGGACTCCGCCCCCGTGCGCGGCACCGAGTCCTGGGCGCGCGGCATGGGCTCCAGCCCCGGCGGCGTGGCCAACATGGCCACCGCGCTGGCCCGCCTGGGCCTGCGCACCTCACTCGCCGCCGCGTTCGGCGACGACATGTACGGGGACTACTGCCGCGACGCCCTGGACCGCGGCGAGGGCATCGACCTGTCGCTGTCCCGTACGGTGCGCGGCTGGCACTCCCCGGTGACCGTCTCCATGGCCTACGAGGGCGAGCGCACCATGGTCTCCCACGGCCACGAGGCGCCGCCGCCGGAGGAGCCCGCCCCCGAGTGCCCGCCCCCGGCCCGCGCCGCCATCGCCTCCCTGGTCCCGGGCAACCGCGAGGAGTGGGTCGCCGAGGCCGCCGGCCACGGCAGCCTGATCTTCGCGGACGTCGGCTGGGACGACACCGGCCGCTGGGACCCGGCCGACCTCGCCGACCTGGAGCACTGCGAGGCGTTCCTGCCCAACGCGGCCGAGGCGATGCGCTACACCCGCGCCGACTGCCCGCGCGCAGCCGCTCGCGCGCTCGCCGACAAGGTGCCGCTCGCGGTCGTCACCCTCGGCGCCGAGGGGGCGTACGCGGTGGACGGGCGCACCGGCGAGACCGCCGAGGTGCCCGCGATCGCCGTGGAGGCCCTGGACCCGACCGGCGCCGGGGATGTGTTCGTCGCCGGATTCGTCACGGGCACTCTCGCCCGGTGGCCGCTCGCCGACCGGCTGGCCTTCGCGGGCCTGACCGCCGCGCTGTCCGTGCAGGAGTTCGGCGGCTCGCTGTCGGCGCCCGGCTGGGTGGAGATCGCCGCCTGGTGGCAGCACGCGAAGTCGTACGACGACCAGGACGCCTCCGCGCTGCGCCGCTACGCCTTCCTGGACCGGATCCTCCCGGCGGCCGCCCGCCCCTGGCCGCTGCGCCGGGCGGTGCCCACGATCGGCTTCCGGGAGGGCTGACGGGCGGCGGAGCAGGGCACGACCCGGGGCGGGACGGGGGCGGAGCAGGGGCAGGAGCCGGAGCGGGGCAGGGGTGGAGCCGGAGCGGGGCAGGGGTGGAGTAAAAGCACTCGGGTCTTGTCAGTGCTCCGTCGTACCCTTGTACTCAAGGTTGTCGAGCAGCGAGAACCCCGTAAGAGGAGGTAGGAGCAGGCCTGAGAGCCGGCCCATGACGCAACCAACCACAGCACGCCAGGCGCATGCGCAGTTCACGGTTCCGACCAAGCACCCGATGGTCATGGTGCTGGGATCGGGCGACTCGCTGCTGCGCGTCATCGAAAAGGCCTTCCCGGCGACCGATATCCATGTGCGGGGCAATG
Organism: Streptomyces sparsogenes subsp. cuspidosporus; assembly: GCF_039532705.1. NCBI lineage: Bacteria > Bacillati > Actinomycetota > Actinomycetes > Kitasatosporales > Streptomycetaceae > Streptomyces > Streptomyces sparsogenes. The sequence continues at coordinate 13,106 of NZ_BAAASD010000017.1, forward strand.
AGGTCAGCGCCACCGGGGACCCCGGGGAAGTCGCGCTCATCCAGCGCTTGTTCGACGAGATGATGCTGGTGCTCCGCACCGGTCAACCGATGACGGAGGACGCGGTGGAGCGCTCGATCGCCATGCTGCGCTCGGCGGAGAACGGCGAGGGCGGGGAGGAGACCCCGGCCGAGGTGCTCACGCAGAACATCCTGTCCAACCGCGGCCGCACCATCCGCCCCAAGACCCTGAACCAGAAGCGCTATGTCGACGCCATCGACAAGCACACCGTCGTCTTCGGCATCGGCCCGGCCGGTACGGGCAAGACGTATCTGGCCATGGCCAAGGCGGTCCAGGCCCTGCAGTCCAAGCAGGTCACCCGGATCATCCTGACCCGGCCGGCGGTCGAGGCGGGCGAGCGGCTCGGCTTCCTGCCCGGCACGCTCTACGAGAAGATCGACCCGTATCTGCGCCCGCTGTACGACGCGCTGCACGACATGCTCGACCCCGACTCCATCCCGCGCCTGATGGCCGCGGGCACGATCGAGGTCGCGCCCCTGGCGTACATGCGCGGCCGCACGCTCAACGACGCGTTCATCATCCTCGACGAGGCGCAGAACACGAACCCCGAGCAGATGAAGATGTTCCTCACCCGGCTCGGCTTCGACTCCAAGATAGTGATCACGGGTGACATCACCCAGATCGACCTCCCGGGCGGGACCAAGAGCGGTCTGCGCCAGGTGCAGGAGATCCTGGAGGGCGTCGAGGACGTCCACTTCTCCCGGCTCACCAGCGTCGACGTGGTCCGCCACAAGCTGGTCGGCCGCATCGTCGACGCATACGACCAGTACGACAGCCGGAACGGAAAGTAAAACAACACTCCCATGGCGATCGACGTCAACAACGAGTCCGGCACGGAGATCGACGAGCGCGCGGTGCTGGACGTCGCCCGCTACGCACTGGCCCGGATGCGCATCCACCCGCTCTCCGAGCTCTCGGTGATCGTCGTCGACGCCGACGCCATGGAGCAGCTCCACATCCAGTGGATGGACCTGCCGGGGCCCACCGATGTCATGTCCTTTCCGATGGACGAGCTGCGTCCGCCCTCGAAGGACGACGACGAGCCCCCGCAGGGCCTCCTCGGGGACATCGTGCTCTGCCCCGAGGTGGCCAGGAAGCAGGGGGAGGAGGCGCCGACCGGACACTCGATGGACGAGGAGCTGCAGCTCCTCACCGTCCACGGCGTCCTCCACCTCCTCGGCTACGACCACGAGGAGCCGGACGAGCGGGCCGAGATGTTCGGCCTCCAGGCCGCCATCATCGACGGCTGGCGCGCCGAGCGCGGCATCACCGGCCCCTCCCCGGCCCCCACGACCCGATGACCGGCCGCCTGATCACAGCCGCCGTCCTGCTGGTGGTGGTCGCCTGGCTCGCGGCCTGCGCCGAGGCGGGCCTGGCCCGCACCACCCGCTTCCGCGCCGAGGAGGCCGTACGGGCCGGGCGGCGCGGCAGCGCCAAGCTGATGCAGGTCGCCGAGGACCCCACCCGCTATCTGAACGTGGCGCTGCTGGTGCGGGTCGCCTGCGAGGTGGCGGCCGGCGCGGTCGTCACCTACGCCTGCCTGCGCCAGTTCGACGAGACCTGGAAGGCGCTGACCCTCGCGATCGGCGTGATGGTCCTCGTCTCGTACGTGGCCGTCGGCGTCTCGCCGCGCACCATCGGCGCCCAGCACCCGCTGAACACGGCGACCGCCGCCGCGTACGTCCTGCTGCCCCTGGCCCGCGTCATGGGCCCCATCCCGCCGCTGCTGATCCTCATCGGTAACGCGCTGACGCCCGGCAAGGGCTTCCGCAAGGGCCCGTTCGCCTCCGAGGCCGAGCTGCGCGCCCTGGTGGACCTCGCGGAGAAGGAGTCGCTGATCGAGGACGAGGAGCGGCGCATGGTGCACTCCGTCTTCGAGCTGGGCGACACGCTGGTGCGCGAGGTGATGGTGCCGCGCACCGACCTCGTCGCCATCGAGCGCTTCAAGACCATCCGGCAGGCCCTGACCCTCGCGCTGCGCTCCGGCTTCTCCCGGATCCCGGTCACCGGGGAGAACGAGGACGACATCGTCGGCATCGTCTACCTCAAGGACCTGGCCCGCAAGACCCACATCAACCGGGAGGCCGAGTCCGAGCTGGTCTCCACCGCGATGCGGCCCGCCGCCTTCGTGCCCGACACCAAGAACGCGGGCGACCTGCTGCGCGAGATGCAGCAGGAGCGCAACCACGTCGCGGTCGTCGTCGACGAATACGGCGGCACGGCCGGGATCGTCACCATTGAGGACATCCTCGAGGAGATCGTCGGCGAGATCACCGACGAGTACGACCGCGAGCTGCCGCCCGTCCAGGACCTCGGCCACGGCACCCACCGGGTCACCGCCCGGCTCGGCCTCGACGACCTGGGCGAGCTGTACGGGATCGACCTGGACGACGAGGACGTCGAGACGGTCGGCGGGCTGCTGGCCAAGTCGCTGGGGCGGGTGCCGATCGCGGGCGCCACGGCGGAGGTCGAGGTGGCGGACGGCGGCCCGGACTCCGACCTCAAGGCCCTGCGGCTGACCGCAGAGTCCCCGGCGGGGCGCCGCAACCGCATCGTCACGGTCCTGGTCGAGCCGGTCCGCGCGACGGCGGAGACGGAGCCGGAGGACTGAGGCCTCGTCCTCGGCCCCCGTCGTTCTCGTCCCCTGTCCCCGACCTCCGGACCTCCGCCCGCCCCGCACCGCGCCCCGCCTATGCTCGTCCGCATGAGCGAAGCCGCACCCCTGGACCCCGAAGACCGCAAGATCATCACCCTCGCCCGCTCCGCGCGGGCCCGCAACGGCGTCCCCGAGGGCGCCGCCGTACGCGACGAGACCGGCCGCACCTATGTCGCCGGCACCGTCGCCCTCCCCTCGCTCCCGCTGAGCGCGCTGCGGACCGCCGTCGCGATGGCGGTCGCCAGCGGGGCGAAGTCCCTGGAGGCGGCGGCCGTCGTGACCGAGGCGGAGGCCGTCGCGGACGAGGACGTCGCGGCCGTACGGGACCTGGGCGGGCCGGGCACCCCGGTGCTGCTGGCGGGCCCCGACGGCGAGCCGCGCCGCACGGTCCAGGTCTGAGGGCCCGTACCGCACCGGGCGTGTCGGCGGGGGGCGGGGGATCGGGGACAATGGGCGGCATGAGTGCCGCTACCTCCCCCTCCCGGCCCGAGTCGCGGGCGACCCCGCACCGCGCGGGCTTCGCCTGCTTCGTCGGCCGCCCCAACGCGGGCAAGTCGACCCTGACCAACGCACTGGTGGGGACGAAGGTCGCGATCACCTCCAACCGCCCGCAGACCACCCGCCACACCGTGCGCGGCATCGTGCACCGCCCCGACGCCCAGCTGGTGCTCGTCGACACCCCGGGCCTGCACAAGCCGCGCACCCTGCTCGGCGAGCGGCTGAACGACGTCGTGCGAACCACCTGGGCCGAGGTCGACGTGATCGGCTTCTGCCTTCCCGCCGACCAGAAGCTCGGCCCCGGCGACCGCTTCATCGCGGGCGAGCTGGCCGGGATCAAGAAGACCCCCAAGGTCGCCATCGTCACCAAGACCGACCTGGTCGACTCCCAGCAGCTCGCCGAGCAGCTGATCGCCGTGGACCGGCTCGGCAAGGAGCTGGGCATCGAGTGGGCCGAGATCGTTCCCGTCTCCGCCACCGGCGGCGCCCAGGTGGGCCTCCTCGCCGACCTGCTCGTCCCGCTGCTCCCCGAGGGCCCGGCGCTCTACCCCGAGGGCGACCTCACGGACGAGCCCGAGCAGGTCATGGTCGCCGAGCTGATCCGCGAGGCGGCGCTGGAGGGCGTACGGGACGAGCTGCCGCACTCCATCGCCGTGGTGGTCGAGGAGATGCTCCCCCGCGAGGACCGCCCCGCGGACAAGCCCCTCCTCGACGTCCACGCCAACCTCTACATCGAGCGCCCCAGCCAGAAGGGCATCATCATCGGCCCCAAGGGCAAGCGCCTGAAGGAGGTCGGGACGAAGTCCCGCAAGCACATTGAGGCGCTGCTGGGTACGCCGGTCTTTCTCGATCTGCATGTGAAGGTCGCGAAGGACTGGCAGCGGGATCCCAAACAACTACGGAAGTTGGGGTTCTGACGCCGGGGTTCTGACGGCCTGACCGGTTACGACCTCAGCAGCCGGTCCAGGAACGGGTTGCCGAAGACGCGGTGCGGATCCAGCCGGTCCAGGGTGCGCACCGCGCGGTCCCAGGAGGGGGCGGGGCCCGCCCGGTACGTGCCGGGGACCGTGTCGGAGATGATCTCCTCCGCGTCCCAGGCGGCCGTGTCGGTGTAGCCCCAGCCCTTGGACCACTCGACCCGCGTCTCCGCGTATCCGCCGTCGAAGGTCCGCAGGCAGAACCGCTCCAGCTCGCGGTAGAACTCCATCGCCCCCGGGGTCGTCGGCTGGGTGAGGACGTCCACCCACACCGCGACGTCCCACTCCGGCCGGTCCTCGCGTGGCCGCAGGACGGACAGCAGGGGCGGGCGGGCGCCCTCGGCGCGTACGTCGGCCGGCTGGTCCAGGCCGCTGACCCGGATCTCGACCTGCCCATTGACCGGGAACCGGCCCTCGCGGGCCCAGGCCTCCAGCCGCTCCCGGTAGTAGGAGGTGAACTCCGAGACCACCCGCTGCACCTGGGACCGCGAGGTGACGATGGCGTAGCCGTTGGCTGTCTCGCGCAGGGTCGTGGGCCGCAGATACATCAGCAGATCCCGGGACGGGCCCCACAGGTCGGCCGAGGCGGTGGCGGTGAGCCCGGCCGCGGCGACCGTGTACTGCGCGGCGCCCAGCTCGGGCGCCAGGTACCAGGCGCCCTCGCCGACCAGCCGCCCGGCGAGCCGGGAGACGGGCGTGGGGAGCGAGTCGGAGAACGGGTAGTTGTACGGGCCGGTGGTGGGGCGGGAGGCGGCCGGGCGCCGGGGGCTGACGCTCCACACCTTCAGCCACGGCTTGTCCGTGTACGCGAACCAGATGGCCTCTACCCGGCCCGATTCGTTCATGAAGTCGGCGAAGGTGCGCCCGCGGCGGGCCAGGGGGCTGCCCGGCGCGGCGAACAGCTCGTCGACGGTGAGGTCGATCCGGCTCTGGCAGCGCAGGGGGGTGTCGGGGCCGGCCTGGAGCACGGCTTCGGTGATGAAGGCGCGGCCGAGGTGGGTCAGGAGCGCGTCGGCGTCCCGGTCGGTGGCGCGGTCGAAGGTCCGGAGGACGTACGCGCCCTCGTCCGCGTCCCAGACCACGGCGGTGAGCCGCAGGATGAGGTTGCTGAGCGTGCCGTAGGTGTGGCCGGGGAGCGGTGTCTCGCCGTCGGCCGGGACGCTGGTGCCGTGCCCGTCGATGGCGAGCACCCCGCCGAGCGTCAGCTCACCGGGGGCCGGGGTGTTGGTCACCCCGAGGCCGTGGCCGCCGAGGAACTCCAGCAGCTGTTCGACGGTCACCCCGGTCTGGGCCCGGACGACGCCGTCGGGGGCCGGGCTCTCCAGGCGTAGCGTGGTCAGGTGCTCGGTGGTGTCCAGCAGCAGCACCTTCGCGTCGTCCGCGGTGGTGGGGGTGATGGTCAGCGGGGACCAGTTGTGCGCCTTGCCGCGGGGCCGCAGCCGCCAGCCGGCCTCGTGTGCCCAGTTCGCCAGCGCCACGACGTCCTCGGGGGTGCGGGGGGCGCAGGCCCACAGCCCATGGTGGGCGATCTCCCCGGACCAGTTCAGATAGGGGGAGCGGTGGGCGGTGAGCCCGCCGGGCAGCTCGGGCGGCTCGCTCCCGGCCGCCACGGCGGCGGGCGCCCCGGCGAGCAGGGGCGGGACGGCCAGCGTTCCGGCGACGGCCGCGGCTTTCAGGGCGTTGCGGCGGGACAGTAATTCCGCGGCGGGGGATTCCGGCCCAGCGGGCTGGGCGGGCTGGGCGGGCTGGGCGGGCTGAGCGGGCTGGGCGGGGCGAGAAGGCGGTTGCGGCAGAGTAGGCATGCGCATGTCGCTGCACCGATGATGCGAAGTCAAACCGTTAAGCCGCCAAACTCACTCGAACGAGTGAGTTCCCCTTCTCCTCTTCGCGAGGGGCGGCGCCGTTCAGCCGTACGGGGGAGTGGCGGGCGAGTGCGGGTGAGCTACGCGCCCTCCTTGAGGACCGTGCGCACCAGCTCCCGCTGGGCGTCGCTCAGGTGCGGATCGGCGCAGTGGACGGTCCGCCCGTCCACCGCGATCTCGTAGTGGAACCCGTCCGGGACGCCGCGCGAGGCCGTGATCTGCCCGGTCTCGACGGCCTGGTGGGCCAGGGCTTCCAGGTGCCTGGCGTCGGGCCGGCCGGTGGTGTCCAGCTCGGCCCGACGCTCGATACCGGCGAACCCGCCGGTGCGGGTGACGGAAATGCGCATGCGTCCATCAGTACCCGGTGGGCGCCGTCAGCGCGCCCCCACGACCGTCCCCATCCGGGCCCGCAGGTCGGAGATGCCCACCTTGGTCCAGGCCTCCAGCACCGCCCGCTGCTCCTCGCCCTTCCCGTACCGCGCCTGCGCCGCCGCCACGGTCAGCTGGGCGAAGTCGGCGAAATCCGCGTCGGAGGCCAGCTCCCCGCCGGTCAGGGCGTCGTACCAGATCTGCCCCGCCCGCTCCCAGGCGTGGCCGCCGAGGGCCCGGGCGACGAGGTAGAAGGCGTGGTTGGGGATGCCGGAGTTGATGTGCACACCGCCGTTGTCGCGCGAGGTGCGCACGTAGTCGTCCATCGTCGCGGGCTGCGGGTCCTTGCCGAGGACGTCGTCGTCGTACGCCGTGCCGGGGGCCTTCATGGAGCGCAGTGCGACCCCGCTGACCCGGTCCGCCAGCAGCCCGGCGCCGATCAGCCAGTCGGCCTCCTCGGCCGTCTGGCCGAGCTGGAACTGCTTGGTGAGCGAGCCGAAGACGTCCGACATGGACTCGTTGAGCGCTCCCGACTGGCCGAAGTAGTCCAGGTTGGCCGTGTACTGGGTGACGCCGTGGGTGAGTTCGTGGGCCGCCACGTCGACCGGGATGGTGAAGTCCTTGAAGATCTCGCCGTCGCCGTCGCCGAACACCATCTGTTCGCCGTTCCAGAAGGCGTTGCCGTAGTCCTCGCCGTAGTGGACGGTGGCGTTCAGCGGCAGCCCCGAGTCGTCGATGGAGTGCCTGCCGTAGGACTTGAGGAACATCTCGAAGGTCGCGCCGAGCCCGTCGTAGGCCCGGGTCACCGTGTCGTCGGCGGTCGGCCGGCCGCCCTCGCCGCGCACCTTCTTCCCCGGCAGGTGCTCCTTGCGCCCGGCGTCGAAGATGGTGCGCTTCGGCTTGTCGGAGGGGGCTCCGGTGGGGGCGGCGAGGGCGCGGACGGTGGTGATGCGGCGGCGGGTGCGCTCCAGGGCGTCCCGCTCCAGGGTGCGGCGGGCGGGCCCGGACAGCGCGGGGTCTTCGGCGCGCGCCAGCTTGTCGAGGACGTGCGGCGGCACGATGGTGCAGAAAACGGCGCAGGTGGTGGCGTTGGCGTCCATGCGAGGCAATGTGGCACCGTGTCCGGTCGTTGTCACGCCTTGGAGTCGCGATTCCCGAAATCGAGTGGTTAATGGGCATTCTGGGGTGACGAGAGCGGGGGTATGCGCGGGGCGTGGGCGGGAGACGCGCATCCCGCATAGTGATACGGGTCGGCCGGTCCCGTGGGTCTCGGTTAGGCTGCTGGGCATCATGCGTTTCGGGCTGCTTCTTCTTAGCTGCCGCGGCGAGGGCCTGTAGTCGTAGGCCGACCCCCTCCCCGCGGAGTTCGGCGTTGCGGTGCACACGCCTCGTCGGCCGCCCAGCGGACATACGAGGAGCCTCCCTCATCATGAGCACGCCCGACCCTTCTGCGACCGCCGCGACCACCTCGAACCCGGTCGGCCGCCGTACGCCGATCACCGCCGCGACCGTCACCCAGCGCCCCTCCGGGATGCCGATCCACAAGTACGGCCAGTACGAGGCCGTGGACATCCCGGACCGCACCTGGCCGAACAAGCGCATCACCGCCGCGCCCCGCTGGCTGTCCACCGATCTGCGCGACGGCAACCAGGCGCTGATCGACCCGATGTCCCCGGCCCGCAAGCGCGAGATGTTCGACCTGCTGGTGCGCATGGGCTACAAGGAGATCGAGGTCGGCTTCCCCTCCTCTGGGCAGACCGACTTCGAGTTCGTACGGTCGATCATCGAGGAGGGCGCGATCCCCGAGGACGTGACGATCTCCGTCCTCACCCAGGCGCGCGAGGAGCTGATCGAGCGCACCGTGGAGTCCCTGCGCGGGGCCCACAAGGCGACCGTCCACCTGTACAACGCCACGGCCCCCGTCTTCCGCCGGGTGGTCTTCCGGGGCTCGCGCGAGCAGGTCAAGCAGATCGCGGTGGACGGCACCCGGCTGGTGATGGAGTACGCCGACAAGATCCTGGGCGACGAGACCGTCTTCGGCTACCAGTACAGCCCCGAGATCTTCACCGACACCGAGCTGGACTTCGCGCTGGAGGTCTGCGAGGGCGTCATGGACGTCTGGCAGCCCGAGGACGGCCGGGAGATCATCCTCAATCTGCCCGCCACCGTCGAGCGCTCCACCCCCTCCACCCACGCGGACCGCTTCGAGTGGATGTCGCGCCACCTGTCCCGGCGCGAGTACGTCTGCCTGTCCGTCCACCCGCACAACGACCGCGGCACCGCCGTCGCCGCCGCCGAGCTGGCGATCATGGCGGGCGCGGACCGCATCGAGGGCTGCCTGTTCGGGCAGGGCGAGCGCACCGGCAACGTGGACCTGGTGACGCTGGGCATGAACCTCTTCTCCCAGGGCGTCGACCCGCAGATCGACTTCTCCCAGATCGACGAGATCCGCCGCACCGCCGAGTACTGCAACCAGATGGAGATCCACCCGCGCCACCCCTACGCGGGCGATCTGGTCTACACCGCCTTCTCCGGCTCCCACCAGGACGCCATCAAGAAGGGGTTCGAGGCGATGGAGACGAGCGCGGCCGAGCAGGGCAAGACGGTCGACGAGATCGAGTGGGCGGTCCCGTACCTGCCGATCGACCCCAAGGACGTCGGTCGCTCCTACGAGGCGGTCATCCGGGTCAACTCGCAGTCCGGCAAGGGCGGCATCGCCTATGTCCTGAAGAACGACCACAAGCTGGACCTGCCGCGCCGGATGCAGATCGAGTTCTCGAAGATTATTCAGGCCAAGACCGACGCCGAGGGCGGCGAGGTCACCCCGGCCCAGATCTGGTCGGTCTTCCAGGACGAGTACCTGCCCACCGACGACAACCGGTGGGGCCGGATCTCGCTGCGCACCGCGCAGACCTCGACCACCAGCGAGGGCACCGACGCGCTCACCGTCGAGGCCGTCGTGGACGGCGCCGAGACCGTGCTGACCGGCTCCGGCAACGGTCCGCTCGCCGCGTTCTTCGACGCGCTGGCCGCCATCGACGTGGACGTACGCTTGCTGGACTACTCCGAGCACACCCTCAGCGAGGGCGCGGGCTCGCAGGCCGCCGCGTACATCGAGTGCGCGATCGACGGCAAGGTGCTGTGGGGGGTCGGCATCGACGCCAACATCGTGCGGGCCTCCCTGAAGGCCGTCGTCTCGGCGGTCAACCGCGCCACCCGCTGAGTCACCCGGCCCCGTCCGCCGCTCGGCCCCGGCGCGGCGGACGGGGCGCGTGTTTGGCCTGTTGTCTCCGTTCGGGGTACTGACGCCACATCATGGATGTGGCTAGCATCACGTCAGCGCGGCAATGTGGCCGAAGCGTTATGGAGGTGTGACGTGGTGCACGCGCGAGCCCGACGCGACCGGGACCTGTGTGTGATAGGCGTCCGCACCCTATGGCGGACCGTGGGTGACGGCGAGTTCTTCTGCCCCGACTGCGGAGGCGACCGCAACTACCGCCGGCGCACCGGCCGCCGCCGTATCGTCGTCCTCGGCCTCCCGGTCCTGCCCCGTGGACCGGTCGCCCCGGTCGTCGAGTGCGCCGCCTGCGGCGGCCGCTTCGGCACCGAGGCGCTGGACCACCCCACCACCACCCGCTTCTCCGCGATGCTGCGCGACGCCGTGCACACCGTGGCCCTGGCGGTGCTCGCCGCGGGCGGCACCGACTCGCCCGCGGTGCGGCAGGCCGCGGTGGGCGCGGTGCGGGCCGCGGGCTTCCCCGACTGCGGCGAGGAGCAGCTGCTGGAGCTCATCGCCGCCCTCGCCGCCGACACCGGACGGCTGCCCGGCGCCGCCGCGTACGACGCCGGGGCCACGGGCCCGGGCGGAGCCGCGGGAGCCGCCGGAGCGGCCGGCGCCGTGGGGCAGGCCGGGCGGGACATCGGGCGGGACGGCCTGGATCCGTGCGGCACCGCGCTGGCCATCGAGCTCCACGAGGCCCTGGAGCCGCTCGCCCCGCATCTGGCGCCGACGGGGCGGGAGTCCATCCTGCTGCAGGGCGCCCGGATCGCGGTGGCCGACGGCCCGTACCGGCCGGCGGAGCGGACCGTGCTGGAGACCGTGGGGCGGGCGCTGATGATCTGCCCCGACGACACGGCCCGGCTGCTGGCCGCGATCCGCGCGCCGTTCTGAGCGGGGCCCTCCTGAGCGGGGCCCTTCCGAGCCGGGCCGGGCCCGCCGGTTCGTTACTCCCCCGGGAGTAACCGGGCCCGCCGCGCGCCCGTCGCAGTAGCCGTCATCTCCCTCGCCGGTGCGACGATTCGCCCGCCATGCGCCGGGAGTCTGGAGGGCATGCAGACCACGCGACAGGCGCGCACCACCTCGCCACGAAAGCCGGGAGAGCCGGGGGAGCCGGGGAAACCAGGGGAGTCTGAAGGGTCGGCGCGCGCCGGGGGCCGGCGCCGGGCGCTGCCGTGGACGGTCATCGCCGTCTGGGTGCTCGCGCTCCTGGTCGCCGTGCCCTTCGCGGGCCGGCTGGGCGACGCCAAGCGCGACACGGCCGTCGACTACCTCCCCGCGAGCGCCGACTCCACCCAGGTCGCCGAACTCCAGGCGGCGCTGCCCGGCGGCGACACCACCGACCTCGTCCTCGTCTACCGGCGGGACGGCGGGCTGACCGCCGCCGACCGCGAGACGGCCGACGCGCAGGTGGCCCGGGTCGCCGGCCGCCACCACACCGTCCAGGGCGGGCCGCCGCGTGCCATCCCGTCCCGGGACGGCACCACCGTGATGTACCCGATGGCGCTCACCGGGCTGAAGGACGAGAAGGCGCGCGCCGACGCCATCAAGGACGTGCGCGCCGCACTGGCCGACCACCCCGCGGGGCTGAGCGTCCGGGTCGGCGGCGACGGCGCGCTGGGCGCCGACTCGCAGGAGGTGTTCGCCTCCACGGACTCCACCCTGATGCTGGCCACCGTCGGCGTGGTCGCCCTGCTGCTGGTCCTCACTTACCGCAGCCCGTTCCTGTGGCTGGTGCCGCTGGCGGTGGTCGGGGTGGCCGCGCTGGCCGCGATGGCCGTCGTCTATGGTCTCGTCCAGGGCTTCGACCTCGTCGTCACCAGCATGAGTTCGTCGATCATGACCGTCCTGGTGTTCGGCGCCGGCACCGACTACGCCCTGCTGCTGGTCTCCCGCTACCGCGAGGAGCTGCGCCGCCACCGGCTCCCGTACGACGCGATGCGCGCGGCCCTGCGCGGCTGCGGCCCGGCCGTCCTCGCCTCCTGCGGCACCGTCGCGGCCGGGCTGCTGTGCCTGCTCGCCGCCGACCTCAACAGCAGCAGCGGCCTCGGGCCGGTCGGCGCGGTCGGTGTGGTGTGCGCGCTCGCCGCCATGCTGACGCTGCTGCCCGCGGTGCTGGTGCTGCTCGGCCGCCGGGTGTTCTGGCCGCTGATCCCCGCGTACGGCAGCGAGCCGCGCGCCCGGCGCGGCCTGTTCGCCGCCATGGGGAGCTCGGCGGGACGCCGGCCCGGCACCGTGCTGCTCGCCGGCGGCGCGCTGCTCGGCGCCCTCGCGCTCGGCGTCCTCAACCTGCCCGGCTACCTCAAGCAGGCGGACACCTTCACCCAGGCCCCCGAGTCCGTCGCCGCCATGAAGACCCTGTCCGAGGCCTACCCCGAGCGCAGCAGCCAGCCGATCAGCGTCCTCGCGCACACCGACCGCGCCGGACAGGCGCTCGCCCGGGCGCGCGCCACCGACGGGGTCGCGGCGGAGCGGGGCCGCAGCGGCGGGGGATGGACCGAGATCGACGTCTACGCCACCGCGCCCCCGCAGTCGGCGGGCGAGGAGCGCACGATCCGCGCACTGCGCGCCGGGCTCGACCGGGTCGCGGGCGCCGAGGCCCGCGTCGGCGGGCCCAGCGCCCAGGAACTCGACCTGAAGGACACCAACGCGCGCGACCGGACGCTCGTCATCCCGCTCGTCCTCCTCGCCGTCCTGCTGATCCTCGCCGCCCTGCTGCGCAGCCTGGTCGCGCCCCTCGTCCTGGTCGTCGCCGTGGTGGCCGTCTGGGGCGCGGCGATGGGCCTCGGCGGCCTCTTCTTCGAGCCGGTGTTCGGCTTCGCGGGGATCGACCCCGGACTGCCGCTGCTGTCGTTCGTCTTCCTGGTCGCCCTCGGCGTCGACTACGGCATCTTCCTGATGCACCGCATGCGGGAGGAGTCCCTGCGCGGCGCGGACGTCTCCGAGGCGGCGATCACCGCCCTGCGCACCACGGGCGGGGTGATCGCCTCGGCGGGCGTGGTGCTGGCGGCCACCTTCGCGGTCCTGGGGTCGCTGCCGCTGGTGATGCTGGCCGAGATGGGCTTCGTCGTCGCGGTCGGGGTGCTGCTCGACACGTTCCTGGTCCGCACCTATCTGGTGACCTCGGCGAGCCTGCTGCTGGGGCGTTGGGTGTGGTGGCCGGGGGCGCTCTCCCGCCGCCCGGCCGCGCCCGGGACGCCCGCGCCCGGCACGCCCGCGCCCGAGTCCCCCGCGCCCGGGGCGGGTGGAGGCCGCTGACGGGGGCTCCTCCCCCCGGGCCCTGGGCCGGGTGCCGCCAGCCCGTCGGGTGCCGCCGGGCGGCGTCGTACTCCGTCGTACGGCGTCGGGAAGCGGCGGCAAAGGGGAAGCCCCCTCCGCACGCGCATGGCCCGCGCAGATGCCGATCCCCGAGGATGGACCCGTGCCCGCACAGACCCTCACCGAGCCCGAGCGGCGACCGGCGCCGCCCGCGCCACGCCCCAAAGCCCTGCCGGGCCGCGTGCTGCGCGCCCTGCACCGGCGCCCCGGCGGGGCCGGGGGCCGGGCCGGGGCCGCCTCCCCGCGGCGGGCCGACGCGGCGCTCGCGGCGGCCGTGCTCGCCGTGCAGTGCGCTCTGGCGCTGTTCGTGCACGGGGCGGGCAACCGCCGCCTGGACGCGGTCGGGTGGGCGCTGCTGGTCGGCAGCGCCGTGGCACTGGCCGGGCGCCGGCGCAGCCCGATGCTCGTCACCGTGGCGGTCGTCCTCATGGTGGGGCCGTACCACGCGCTGAACTACGAGCACATCGCCGCCGTGCCGCCCGGGCTGATCGCCCTCTACACCCTCGCGGTCTGCGGCCCGCCCCTGCGGTCCCTGCTCACCGTCACCTTCGTGATCGGGATCATGGTGACGGTCATGTCGTGGGGCGGCCGGCCGCACGGTGCCACGGAGGTGCTGCGCTCCTCCGGCTGGGTGCTGTCGGTGGTGGTGATCGGCGAGGCGGTGCGGATCCACCGCCGGTACGTCGCGGCGATCGTCGAGCGCGCGGAGCGCGCCGAGCGGACCCGGGAGGAGGAGGCCGCCCGGCGGGTCGCGGAGGAGCGGCTGCGGATCGCCCGCGACCTGCACGACCTGCTGGCGCACAGCATCACGCTGATCGGCGTCCAGACCTCGGTCGCCGCCCATGTGCTGGTCGCCGACCCGGAGCGGCTCGACCGCGAGACGTTGGTCAAGGCGCTCGACTCCATCGCCGACACCTGCCGCGACGCCCGCGCCGAACTGCGGGCCACGTTGCAGGTGCTGCGGGCGGGGGAGGGCGGCGAAGCCGACACCGCGGACGGCGGCGGCACCGGCCCGCCGCCCGGGCTGGCCGGTCTCGCCGACCTGGCGGCGGCCGCCGAGGCGGCGGGGGTACGGGTGCGGCTGACCGTCGACGTGGCCGAGCCGGACCTGTCGCCCGCGGTGGGCGCGGCCATCTACCGCATCGCGCAGGAGGCCCTGACCAATGCCGTGCGCCACGCGCCCGGCACCCGGGTGCGGCTCTCCGTGGCCCGGGACGGCGGGGACGCGCTGCGCGTCGAGGCCGTGGACGACGGCCCCTCGGGCGACCGCGCGCCCGCGCCGGGGGACGCCGACCGCCCGGGGGGTTACGGCCTCGTCGGCATGCGGGAGCGCGCCCGCAGCGTGGCGGGGACCCTGACCGCCGGGCCGCGCCGGGACGGCCCCGGCTTCGCGGTGACGGCCACACTGCCGTACGGCAGGGGCGCGCGGGAGCGCGGCGAGCCGCCCAACGCCCAAGGACCGGGCGGCGCTGGAACGGGCGGCCCTGGAACGCGCGGCCCTGGACCGGGCGGCCCTGGAACGGACGAGCCGAGCACCGAACGAGGAGGAACCCCATGAGCGCCCCGCGAACGGCCCCGGACACTCCGATCAGGGTGCTGCTCGCCGACGACCAGACGCTCGTCCGCGCCGCCTTCGCGATGCTGGTGGAGTCGGCCCGTGACATGGAGGTCGTCGGGCAGGCGGGCACCGGCCGGGAGGCGGTCGAACTGGCCCGTGCCACGCGCGCCGACCTGGTCGTCATGGACATCCGGATGCCCGACCTCGACGGCATCGAGGCCACCCGCCGCATCGCCGCGGACGACGACCTGGCCGGGGTGAAGATCCTCGTCCTGACCACCTACGACACCGACGAGCACATCGTCGAGGCGCTGCGCGCCGGCGCCTCCGGATTCCTGGTGAAGGACACCCGGCCCGCCGATCTGCTGGACGCCATACGGACCGTGGCGGCCGGCGAGTCCCTGCTGTCGCCCGGCCCCACCGCCCGCCTCATCGCCCGTGTGCTGCGCCTCCCGGCCGCGCCGCCCCCGGCCGCCACCGCCCCCGCCGGCCTGGACGCGCTGTCCCAGCGGGAGCGCCAGGTCCTCACCCTCGTCGCCCGTGGGCTGAACAACGCGGAGATCGCCGAGGCGCTCGGCCTTTCGCCGCTGACAGCCAAGACCCATGTCAGCCGGATCATGGGCAAGCTCGACGCGCGCGACCGGGCCCAACTGGTCATCACGGCCTACGAGTGCGGCCTGGTCACCCCGTCGCGCTGCGAGGCGGGCTGAATGCGACCGCCGGACGCGAGGCGGTCCGGGCCGGCCGCCGGACGCGGGGCGGTCGCTCAGGCGGCGGGGGCGGGGGCGGGCTCGGACCAGGCGTAGGGGGCGAGCTGTTCGTCCAGCGGGGCGTCGGTCATCCGGTTGGCGAGGGTGGACAGGGTGTAGGCGCCGATGCCCAGCACCACCTCCAGGGCGTTGCGCGGGGTGTACCCGTGGGCGAGGAAGGCGTCGAGGGCGTCGGGGCCGACCGCTCCCGCGCGCTCCACCACCTCGACGGTGAAGGCCCGTACGGCGTCCAGCCGTTCGTCGGGCAGGGGGCGCCGCTCCCGCAGCGCGGCGATGAGTTCCGGGTCCGCGCCCAGCGCGGTGAGCTTGCCGGTGTGCATGGCGACGCAGACGTGGCAGGCGTTGCGGGTCGCGATGGTGAGGATGACCACCTCGCGCGTCAGCGGGTCCAGCGTCGTGGTCTCGAACAGGCCGCTGAGCTTGAGGAAGCCGTCCAGCAGCTGGGGCGAGGCGGCCAGCCGGCCGGCCGGCGCCGGGAGGTAGCCCAGGCGCCGGGTCATGGTCTCCATGAGCCCGCGCGAGGCGGCCGGGGCGGACTCCAGGGTGTGGTCGACGAAGACGGTGGACGGGGTGGACAGGGCGGACGGGGTGGATGGGGCGGGCGGGTGTGTGGGCATGGCGAAGCTCCCTGGCCTAGGATGGACAACGTGGTTGTCGAAAACGTAAACCAGGTTGTCGAGTTGCGCAATGGCCGATGACACCCAGCGCGCCCGGGCCCAGGACCGGCCGGGCTATGAGCTGCCCCTGCTGTTGTTCGCCGGATTCCGGTCGCTCATCGACCAGTTGCACGCCGAGCTGGCCCGCCAGGGCCACCCGGAGGTCCGCCCTGCCTATGGCTTCGCCATGCAGGCCATCGGCCGCGACGGCGCCACCGCCAGCGAGCTGGGCCGGCGGCTCGGCGTCTCCAAGCAGGCCGCGGGCAAGACGGCCGACCGCCTGGAGGCGCTTGGCTACGCCGTGCGCGCCGACGATCCGGCGGACGCCCGGCGCAAGGTGATCCGGCTGACCCCGCGCGGTATGGACTCGCTCGCCAGATCGGCCGCCATCTTCGAGGAGCTGCGCGCCCAGTGGGCTGTCGCGCTCGGCCCCGAGCGGCTGCGCGACCTGGAGGACGACCTGAGCGTCATGGTGCCCCGGGGCGCCCTGCGCCTCGACGCGGCCGGGTGGTTCGGCGCCTGAGCACCCGGCTAGCGCGAGGCGCCGCCCTCGCCGTTCCTGCCACCCTCGCCGTTCCTGCCACCCCCGCCGTTCCTGCCGCCCTCGCCGTTCCCGCCGTCCCCTCCGTCCTCGCGGTCCGCGCCACCCGCGCCGCCCCGTTCGCCCTCCGCCACCCCGAACAGCTCCAGGCACGGCTCCAGGCCCGTCACCCGCACCGGGACGGTGCGGTGGGCCTCCCAGCCCGCGCGGTCCAGCCGCAGCCGCTGGAGGGTGCGGGCCTGCCCGCGTACGGCCAGCACCTCGAGGCCGTCCGGGCGGTAGCCGATCCGCCGCGAGACGCCCAGCGAGCGCGGGTTCTCCAGCATCGCGGCCGAGACCACGGTGCGCGCCCCCAGCCCCTCGAAGGCCAGGTGTGTCACCGCCGCGCGCATCTCCGTGCCGATGCCCTTCCCCTGGTGGGCCAGGCCCAGCCAGGAGCCGGTCTCCGCCTGCCGGGTCACCGCGAAGTCGGTTGCCATCAGGTCCTGGCGGCCGACCACCTCGCCCTCGCGCAGCACCGCGAAGCTCATGGCCCACTTCTCCGGGCGCCACTGCGCGACGGTGCCCAGCAGGTGCTGGAAGGTGCTGCGCCCGACCTGCTCCGGCGTGCCGTCGGTCCACGGGACGGAGAACGGCATCTCGGCGGGGTCGTGGACGCCCGCCACCGCGAGCGCGGCCATCTCGTCGAGGAGTTCCAGGTCCGGAAGGCGCAGTTCCAGGCGTGGCGTGGTGAGCCGCAACCCGTAGGGCGGCCAGTAATGGAGGTCCATGACGAGAGGCTGCCGAATGGCCTGGCTCCCGTCGAATCAATTTTGTCAACGGGGCGCTGACCTGCGGCGGAGTTCGTGATCTACAGATGGAGTAGGGCTGCTGTTTCCATTCCCGTAAAGATCCGTATTCCGCCGTCCCGGACGATCCCCGAGGGACAGCCGACGGCACCTCGCCGGTCGGAGCGACCGGGGGAAGCGGGACAGGGGGAAGCGCACGATGTCCTTCGACGAGGAATGGGCCCAGCTCAAGGCCGCCGCGCGGGAGGAGCACTCCGCGCCGGCGCGGACCAGCGGCATGAGGCTCAACCAACTCGACGGCGGCGGGGGTGGGGTCACCCCGTTCGGCGGGCTGTGCACCAGCGCGTCGGAGAAGAAGGCGGCGGCCGGGGTGATCGAGGACGAGCTGGAGCCGGGCCTGACCAACGCGGGCGACGACGCGGACACCAAGTCCAACACGGCGATCAGCGAGTTCCACGGCTGGGACACCGCGCTGGGGCTCAAGCACGTCCTGACCGAGTGGCAGACGCAGGTGAAGGCCCTGGCCAAGCGGATCGGCGGGGAGAAGGAGGCCCTGCGCGGCGCCAACACCCTCTTCCTGGGCACCGACCTCGACACCGGCAACAGCTTCTGCGGCATCTACCAGCCCGGCACCCACCCGTACAACATCCCCGCCACCGGCGGCTCGCAGCCCCCGCTGCCCCTTCCCCTCACCTCCTCGTACCACTGAGAGGGAAACAGATGGTCACCTTCCGTCAGGTCATGGACACCGACCTCTCCAAGCTGACCGACGCGGCCCAGGCGTGGGACGACATGGCCGACAAGATCGAGAAGCTGGAGACGACGTACCAGACGAAGGTCCAGAAGATCAGCTCCGGCCTGTCCTGGACCGGCATCAGCGCCAACTCCGCCTTCAACCTGGCCGTCCAGACCCGCCATGAGTTCGACGCGGCCCAGGTGGAGGCCCGGGCCGTCGCGGATCTGCTGCGCGACGCCCACGGGCAGTTCGTGCGGCTGGTGGCCGCCGTCAAGGACGCGGTCAAGGAGGCGGAGAAGGCCGGGATGAAGGTCGACGGCGACGGCCGCTGCACCTACGACTACTCCAAGGTCACCGAGCAGGAGGCCTTCTCCCTCCGCCACGACCCCGACCTGCCGGAGACCGAGCGCTCCTGGACCCGGCGGATCGAGCAGGCCGTCAAGGCCGTCGACGACGCCGACTACGGGGTCAAGCTCGCGCTGCGCGAGTCCGTCAAGGACACCGACGGCAAGGGCGACCCGAAGGGCTTCAACGGGGCCGCGCAGGGCGATGTCGAGGTGTACGAGGGGCGGCGGGCCACGGAGCTGGGGGAGAAGCTCGTCGACGGGAAGCTGTCGCCGGCGGAGCTGAAGGAAATGCAGATCCTGATGCGCAACAACGCCGACAGCAAGCCCTTCACCCAGACCTTCCTCGGCGGCCTGGGCCCCGAGGAGGCCATCAGGCTCGGCGACAAGCTCACCCGGCTCTCGTACAACCGCGATGGCTCGGTCAACACCGAATACCTCTCCGTGGAGCAGGGGCTCGCGCACTCGGTGGCCACCGCCACCACCGTGCCGGGGAGCATCAGCGAACGCCCCCCCGGCTCACCGGAGTTCAACGCCTGGCTGAACAGCCCGGACGGCCGGTTCTACCGCGAGTGGACCGAAGGCGTCCGGAAGGTCGGCACCAAGAACTTCGGCAGCGGGACCGAGCCGCGCTACGGCTACCAGGCGTACGTGAGCATGCTCGACAACTACGACAAGTTCGACGACCAGTACCTCTACTCGCTGGGCGACGACATCATCAAGGCGGAGAAGAAGGAAAAAGGGTCGCTGTGGACCCAGTGGGGCTTCGGCGGCTTCGGCTTCCGGAACGACCCGCTCGACGCGGTCCTGGGCCTCATGGGAAAGAACCCCGACGCCGCCACCGCGTTCCTCGACCCGGGCGGCAAGGGCCCGCTGAAGAACGACCACCTCGCCTATCTCCTCGAGGACCGCGACTGGCCGCAGCTCGCGAACGTCGGCTACGCCACGACCAGTGTCCACGACGACCCGTTGGGCAAGATGGGCCTCGGCGCCGCCCTCGAAGCCGCCGCCACCGGCTACGCCCCGGGCACCGACCACCCGTTGGGGCAGCACACCGAGGCCCAGGCCCGGGTGCTGCACCAGGCCGTCGCGTCCCTCAACAACGCGGGCGGGGCGGAGAAGCTGGACTTCGCGCTGCGCCGGCCGATGGCGAACATCCTCATGGACTACACCCCCGATGTGCACCAGACGCTGGCCCGCGACAACACCGTCTACCGCGCGCACGACGGGGTGTGGGTCGACAACGGCGTCACCAAGGTGTCGATCCCCGAGGACCAGCTCGTCAAGATCATGCGCGGGATCGCCAACGACCCCGAGGCGTACGCCGACATGTACAACGCGGAGGCGCACTACGTGGCGGACACCTTCTCCAGCATGCCGGAGAAGGTGTCCGAGAACACCCGGGTGCCGATCCAGGAGGCGTCCTCGGCGCTCGGCATGTACGACGGGGTGCGCGCGGACGTCCTCTTCGACGACCGCGACAAGAAGATCCAGTGGGAGCGGGACTTCAACAACCGGCTCACCGGCGTCACCAGCCTGGCCCCGAAGTTCGTCCCCAAGACCTATGTGCTGCCCGTCGAAATCGCCTACCGGATCATCCGCACCGAGTCGCACGACCTCATGTGGGAGCGCATCAAGGAAGCCGGCATGGAGGCGTCCCTGGAGAACGCCAAGCAGTTCACGGCGGGCCAGAAGGAGGTCGACTCCATGGTCGCCTCGTGGGCCAGGACCCACGGCCACGCCGAGGACAGCAACTACACCAAAGACCTCATCGGCATCGGCCAGACCAAGCACGCCGAGGGCCGCAACCAGGCCCTGATCCACCTGCGCGCCGACTACTGAGACCGCCTCGCCGAGGCCGCCCCGCCGAGACAGCCCCGTCGAGCCCGCCTCGCCGAGACCCCCTCACCCGGCCCGCCCCGCCGAGGCCGCCCCACCGAGACCCCCTCACCGAGACCCCCTCACCGGGACCGCCCCGCCGAGGCCGCCCCACCGAGACCCCCTCACCGAGCCCGCCTCGCCGAGGCCGTGGGCCCCGCGCCGTCGCGGGGCCCACGGCCTCGGCCCGGGCCCGGACCCGGGTCAGGCGGGGCGCCGCGCCGCGACCAGCCGGAGGCCGAGCGCCGCGTCGTCCCACGCGGCCCGCACATGGCCGAGACCCGCCGCCGCCAGCACCCCCTCGACCTCGCCCTCGTCCGGCACCCGCCCGCCGGCGAGCGCCAGGTCCAGGCGGGCCGCCGCGGCCCCCAGGGGGCGCTTCGGCGGCAGCGGGCACGGCATGACGACCCAGCCGCCGGGCAGCAGCGCCGCCACGGCAGCCTCGACGGCCGGCCGCAGCTCCCCGGCCGGCAGCCCGGCCGCGGGCAGCCAGGCGAGCGCGAGCCGGTCGCCCTCCGCGAAGCCCGCCGGGCCCGCGACCCGGACCCGTACCTCCCCACCGCCCCCGCCGCCGACCAGGACCGCGTCCGCGGCCACCGGCTCCGGCTCCAGCGCGAGCACCGGCACGAACGGGATGTGCCGCGCCAGCTCGACCGCCGACCAGCCGCCGTCCCCGGCCGCGCAGCCCACCTGAGCCCCCGGCCGGTCCAGCAGCACCGGCAGCCCCTCAAGCCTCCCCAGCAGGGAGTTGACCAGCGCGTCCGCGAGCGGCGCCGCCTCCCCTCCGCACCCGGCCGGCGCCGCGCCGCCCGCGTCCGGCTTCCCGCCCCGCAGCCGGGCCCCGCCGTCCAGCGCGCGCCGCAGCCGCGCGGCGAACGCCGAGGCGCGCGGGCCGCCGATCAGCACCCGCTCCAGGCCCTCGGCCACCGCGTAGCGACCCTCGCCGTCCCGGTGCACCACCGAGGCGCCCACCAGCGCCTCCAGCAGCCCCTCGGCCAGCGCCGGCGGCAGATCCCCCGCCGCCTCGCGCGCCGTGCAGGGTTCCAGCAGCCGGGCCAGCAGCCCGGTCTCCCGTGCCACCCCGCACGCCAGCAGGCCCCATACCCCCTCGGCCAGGCCCGCCAGCCGCCCCTCGACCAGGCCCGCCGGGCCCTCCGGCAGGGCCTCGGGCGGCCGGCCCGCCCGTACGGCCGCCACCAGGGCGTGGGCGCGGTCGAGCAGCGCGGCCACCGCGCCGCGCGCTTCCGCGCCCCCGGCGACGGCCTCCCCGGCTTCCGCGCCCCCGGCGACCGCCTCCCCGGCTTCCGCGTTCCCGGCGACGGCCTCCCCGGCTTCCGCGTTCCCGGCGACGGCCTCCCCGGCGACCGCGCCCCCGGCGACCGCGCCCCCCGCGTCCGGCCCGGCCGCCGCGACCACTGCCCGGGCCGCGTCGGCGAACTCCCCGCCGCCCTCGTGCGCGAGGGCGTGCAG
The DNA here is from genome assembly GCF_039532705.1 of Streptomyces sparsogenes subsp. cuspidosporus. Taxonomy (NCBI): domain Bacteria; kingdom Bacillati; phylum Actinomycetota; class Actinomycetes; order Kitasatosporales; family Streptomycetaceae; genus Streptomyces; species Streptomyces sparsogenes. Next base: position 34,864 of record NZ_BAAASD010000017.1, read on the forward strand.
CGCCCACCACCCGTCCGCCAGCTTGGCGACGGCGCGCTCGGCGGCCTCCTCCCGCACCCGCCGCCCCTCCAGGCCCACGATCGTGCGCTGCCCCAGCTGCATCAGCAGCATCTCCTGCGAGCCCTGACCGGAGATCAGGCCCAGGATGTCGCGCATGAAGCGCTCCCAGGGGAACGCCGACATGTACGCCTCGCCGCCCTGAAGGCTCATCACCAGCCGGCCGACGCGCAGCGCGCACTCCGACGCGTGGTGCTTGGCGACGGTGGCGAACTCGTCGAAGTACGGGTCGCGGTCCGGCGACCGGGTGCCGTCCAGCGCCCGGTAGACGCTCGCGCGGGCGGACTGCAACAGCATGCGCAGCTCGCCGACCGACCGCTCGACGTTGGGGTAGTCCAGCACCCGGCGCCCGCCGCGCCTGCGCGCGGACAGCGCCTCGACACAGTTCTCGGTCACCCCGTCCAGCGCGCCCAGCACCCCGCACGCGCTCATCGTCCGGCGGATGCGCGCGTAGGTGTTCAGCTCGCTGAGCGCGTCGGCGCGCCACAGCAGCCGCGTCCGCGGCAGCCGCACCTCGTGCAGGATCACCTGGCCCAGGCCCATGGTGTGCATGCCCATGGTGTCCATGGGCACGGGGGTGACGCCCGGGTCGTCCTTCTCGACCAGGAACGCCAGCATGTCGTTGGACGCCTCGTCGCGCAGGAAGAGCACGAACAGGTCGGCGAACGCCGCCCCGGCCAGGAAGCGCTTGGCGCCGTTCAGCACCCATGTGTCGCCGTCCAGCCGCGCCGTGGACCGGTAGTCGTACGGGTCCCGGCTCTCATACGCGCCCTGCACCCCGAAGCGCCGGCCGGCCACCAGGTCCGGCACATAGGTCTCGATCAGCTCCGGGGTGCCGCTGGACAGGATCAGCTCGGTGATCTCGACGCTGATGTCGAGCAGCACGGCGAAGCCGGGGTCGCGCGAGAGGCGGGCGACCTCCTCGACCACCACGCCCCAGGCGAGCTTGTCCCGCCCCTCGCCGCCGATCCCGGCCGGCAGCGAGAAGCCCAGCAGCCCCAGCGCGCCGGCCTGCTCGAAGACGCGGCTGTCGAGCGGCCGGTGCTCCTTGTTGCGGAAGTGGGAGCCGGGGTTGGCCACGTCCAGGACGAAGCCCCCGAACCGCCGCCGGGCCTCCCGCCTGACCTGCTCGACCTCGGCGTCCAGGGTGCGGTGGCCCGGGCGGGCCCGGTTCATCACATCGGCGGCGTGCGCCCGGGGCCCTGGGCGGGGGGCCGTCACGCCCCGGCCCCCCGCGCCTCGCGCTCCAGCTCGCGCACCAGGTCCTGGAGCGTCTCCTCGCCGAGGAACCGTTCCAGCGGAATGGTGACGTCGGTGCGCTCCTCGACCTCGACGGACAGCTGGGCCGCGGTGAGCGAGTCGATGCCGAGCTCGCCCAGCGGCCGGTCGACGGGCAGCCGCCGCCCGTCGAGGCCGAGCAGTTCTCCGATCAACGAGGGCAGCCAGGCGCCGGCGGACTCGGCGGTGCCCTCGCGGTGTTCGGTGGTGATGGCGTCCTCCTGGGTACGGGCTGGTCTCATAGCGGTACGGACCCCCGGGAGCGCGGCGCGAGCCGCAGCGGCACCAGGGAGAACGCCCGGTCGTCGTCGTCAAGGTCTTCGAGCCGGCGCACCAGCCGCTCCTCGGCCTCCCGGTCCGGGCCGGCCGGGAGGCCCAGCCGCTCCAGGACGCGGCGCAGCGCGGCCGAGAGCCAGGCCCGGTCGGCGGCCAGGCCGCCCAGCGCCTCCCGGCGCCGCAGCCAGGTGTGCAGACAGCAGGCGCCGGCGTGCACCAGACAGTGGCGGCGGGCGGCTTCGTACGCGTCGGAGGTGCGCCCCGCCCCCAGCGCGCGCAGCGTCTCCCGCGTCTCGTCGCGGACCTTCAGCAGGGTGTGGCCGAGCGCGGCCAGCTCCTGGTCGTCGCCCAGCTCCGCCACCGCCTCGTCGAGGAGGTCGACCACCTCGTCGGCGCCGCCGTAGGTGAGCGAGGGCCGCTGGTCGCGGGGGGCCACCGGCGTCACCGGCTCGCCGAACCCGAACAGCAGCGGCAGGGGCACCTCGGGCCGTCCCCCGGCCCGCCGCCGCGCCCCGCCGACCAACTGGGCGCGGACCGTGTCCAGCTGGACCAGCTGGGTGCCCTCGAACACCGGGGTGATCGCCACATCGCGCACCAGCTTCTGGAACGCCCCGCCGGCGACGCCCTCCCGCAGATGGGCGCGGGCGCTGAGCACCTCGCCGCAGGCGTCCACGGCGTCCACGCACAGCGCGGGCACCACGTACTTCGCCACCGCCGACCACAGCGCCATCCGCTGCCGCGCCACGTCCAGGGCGCGCGCCGCGGCCAGCGCGGTGCACTCCGCGACCAGCAGGTCGGCGAAGCCGCGCGCCAGCAGCGAGCGCACCGGGGCCAGCGCCAGCGCCGGCTCCCCGTACAGCACCCGCCCGCGCGCGTGGCGCAGCGCGATGCGCAGCGCCGTGTCGGCCACGCCGAGGCCGGTGCCGCCCACCAGGGTCCGGGTGAACTGGAGCATGCCGGTGACCATCTCGATGCCGCGGCCCGGCCGCCCCAGCTGGGCGCCGGGGCCGACCCGGCAGTCCTCGAGGACGAAGCCGCTCAGGTCGTGGCCGCGCAGTCCGTGGGTGGGCACCTTCGGCAGCCGCCGCACCCCGGCGCCGCCGAGGGCCTCGAAGTCCACCAGGAACAGCCCGAAGGACGGCTCCGAGGCGGCCAGCACGGTCGCGAACGAGGACCGACCGCCGTTGCCGACCAGCCACTTCTTCCCGCTCAGGACGAATCCGTCGCCCGTGGGCACGGCACGGGTGGCGGTGGCCAGCAGATCGCTGCCCGCCGCCTCCTCGCTGATCCCGGCGGTGCCCCAGGCCCGGCCGAGCGCCAGCTCGGCGACCCGGCGCCGCTGCGCGTCGTCGCCCCAGATCCACACCGGCGTGGTGGCCAGCAGCGTCGAGCCGAACCCCACCGGGACCGCCGGCTCGCGGCGCGAGGCGGCGCGCACCACGGCCAGCAGCGACTCGAACGAGCCCATGCGGCCGCCCTCGGCGACCGGCACCAGGTGCTCGTGCAGCCCGGCCGCCCAGGCCGCCTCGTACGCGGCGACGGGCTCGGCCTCCAGGTCGTCCGCGCGCACCCCGGCGGCCAGCGACATGCCGGTGCCGGGGTCGAACGGGCAGCCCAGCGCCCGTTCCAGCTCCTCGGCCGCCGCGAAGGTGGGCAGCGGCACCCCTGCCCCGGTCATACGCGCTCCACCACGATCGCGTACGGACCGCCGCTGTCGTCCTCGGCGAGCCCCAGCTCATGGACGAACGCGAGCCCGCCGCCGTGCCGGTAGGCGGTGGTGCGCACCCGCAGCAGATCCCACAGCTGCCCGGCCCGCAGCCAGGTCGCGTCGACCCGGCGGATCCCCTCGGCCAGCGCCCGGCGCAGCTCGGGGGCGCTCCCCCCGTGCCGCAGCACGCACTCCTCCCGCGCGCCGCCCGCGAACCCGAGGGACTCGACCCAGTACCACTGGTCGGCCACCTCGCAGTGGTGGCGGTGCACCCGGAAGGTCGTGGTGTGCGAGGCGATCCGCTCGCCCTCGCGCTCGAACGCGCCCAACAGCCCGCGCACCGGCGACAGATACGGGGAGCGCTCGACCTCGTCCTCGTGGAAGCCCGCCACGAAGGAGTCGGGCAGGGTGGTCGGCGCGCCGGAGAGCGCCTGGTCGCCGGTGAGCCGCAGCGGCACCGAGGCGGCGCGGGTGCGCACCGCCACGCCCGCCGGGCCCGAGACCGTCATCTCCATCTCCAGCTGGGAGGCGCGCGGGCCGCGCACCCGGGCGCGCACCTCGACCCGCGCCTCGTCGGCGTCGGGGAACCGCAGGGGCTGGTCGTACTCGAGCTGCCAGGCCCACAGCACGAAACCCACCCGGTGTTCGGACACCAGCGTGCGGTGGCCGCAGACGTGGTCGCGCAGCCAGCGGGTGCCCGCCTGGAAGGCGAGCCGCCCGACGGCGGTGGGCTGGAGCCGGTCCGGGGTGAACAGGCTCGCGTCGAGCACGACCTCGTAGGCGGAGCTGCGCGGCATCGGGGGCTAGCCTCCGGAGATCGCGGTGACGATGTCCACCCGGTCGTCCTCGGTGGCCTCCCGGTCCAGCTCGGTCGGCGTGAGCTTCTCGCCGTTGAGGGCGATCAGATGGGTGGCGCGCACGCTGCCCTCGCGGTCCATCAGCACCTCGGCCAGGTCCGGGTAGCGCTCGGTCAGGGCGGTCAGCCCGTCGCGCACGGTGGCGCCGCCGACCTCGATCTCGTTCTCGTAGTTCGTGAACCGGAGCAGCACGCCCCGCACCTTGAAGATCACTGCGAATGCCCCTTCGGGGAAGTGGTGGCCTGCGGGGAAGTGGTGGCCTGCCAGCGCGCGAGTTCGTCGAGTTCGCCGGCGAGGAAGTGGCGGCGGGCCAGCCAGCGCTGCACCTTGCCGCTCGATGTCTTGGGGATGGTCCGCGGCCGGACGAGGACGACGGCGTACGGCGGGATGCTCAGCTCCATCGAGACGGCCCGCCGGATCGCCTCGACGGTCGCCGCGTGCCGCTCCGGGTCCGCCGGGTCGGCCTCGTAGACCAGCACCAGCCGCTCGGCGGCGCCCTCGTCGTCCTCGACCGCGAAGGCGGCGCCGCAGTTGTGGCGGATGCCGGCGACCTCGGCCTCGCAGACCCGCTCGATGTCGACCGGGTGGTGGTTGCGCCCGTTGACGACGATCAGGTCCTTCAGCCGCCCCGCCGGGAACAGCTCCCCGTCCAGCAGGAAGCCCAGGTCGCCGGTGCGCAGATACGGGCCGTCGCCGGCGGCGGTCGTCGCGCCGAAGGTGGTCTCGGTGTCCTCGGGGCGCCGCCAGTAGCCGTCGGCGACGCTCGGCGAGTCGACCCAGATCTCGCCCACCGCGCCCTCTGCCAGCGGCTCGCGGGTGGCCGGGTCGGCGATCAGCAGCCGGGTGCCGGGTCCGGGCGGGCCGCAGCTCACCAGCGACCTGGCGCGCTCCGCCGGCCCGGCCGGGCGGGCCGTGCCGTGCCCTTCGAGCGCGTCGCGCGCGACCGGCACCGAGCGCCAGCCGCTCAGCGGCTTGCCGCCGGTGACCAGCAGCGTCGCCTCGGCGAGCCCGTAGCAGGGGTAGAACGACTCGGCCCGGAAGCCGCAGGGCGCGAAGCGCTCCGCGAAGCGCGCCATGGTGTCGGCGCGGACCGGCTCGGCGCCGGTGAAGGTGAGTTCGACCCCGGACAGGTCCAGGCCCTCCAGGTCCGCGTCCTTCGCGCGCCGTACGCACAGGTCGTAGGCGAAGTTGGGGCCGCCGGTGATCGTGGCCCCGTAGCGGGAGACCGTGCGCAGCCAGGACAGCGGGCGGCGCAGGAAGGTCACCGGCGACATGAGGGTGACCGGGATGCCGGTGGCCAGCGGGGTGAGGATGCCGCCGATCAGCCCCATGTCGTGGTACGGCGGCAGCCACAGGCCGCCCGAGCTGCCCGGGTGGATCCCGAAGGCGTGGGCGATCTGCCGGGCGTTGGCGATCAGCCGGGCCTGGCTGAGCATGACGCCGCGCGGCAGGGCGGTGGAGCCCGAGGTGTACTGGAGCAGCGCCAGCCGGTCCGGCCGGTCCGGGGGCAGCGGGCCGGGCGCCGGGTCGTCGGCCGGTTCCGGCAGGTCGGTGGTGATCAGGCGGGGGGTGCGGCCGGCGAGGGCGGTGGTGAGCCACTCCGCCATGAGCGGCGCGATGTCCGAGGTGGTCAGGACGGTGTCCGCGCCGGCGTCCTCGATGATGGCGGCGAGCCGGGGCAGCGTCCGCGCCAGGCGCGCCGGGTCCGGCGGGAAGGCGGGCACCGCGGGCACTCCCGCGTAGAAGCAGCCGAACAGCCCCGCGAGGTAGTCGGGGCCGGGCGCGAAGAGCAGCAGCGCCGGGCCGGGCGGGCCCTCGGCGGCGGCCAGGAGCCGGGCGGCGACCGCCCGCGCCCGGGCGTCGAGCCGGGCGTACGTGATCTCGGTGGCCGACTCGTCCGCGTCGACGAACCGGTAGGCGAGGGCGTCGGGCGACCGCTGTGCCCGCATCCCCAGCACCCGCGTGAAGCTCTCGGCCTCACCGCCGTCCAAGCCAGTCAACTGAGCCGTCTCCCCCCGTGATCGACACGGCGAGCAAGTGTTACAGCAGTGTTGACGGATCGTCAACGATCTTTCGGGGAACGGCCGTTGTGATCACGGCGGCTGTTCCGCCGGTCCGGGAGGGGGCCTCAGGGGGGATTGACACTCGCGGGTAACAACGAGCATCGTGATCAGCCTCACCGGGGTGAGGGAACGGTGCCCCAGACCGCCCGCCTGTCCAGGAGAGGACGCGGATGACCGAGTTACCGGTCGCTCCCGAGGGAACGCGGGACGCCGTGGCGAACGGACCCGCCGCCAAGCCGCCCCTCGGGCTGGTCCTGCTGTGCTGTCTCGGCGCGTTCGTGGCGTTCCTGGACAGCACCATCGTGAACGTGGCGTTCCCCAACATCGCCGAGGACTTCGACGCCACGGACCTGCCCACCCTGTCCTGGGTGCTCAACGGCTACAACGTGGTGATCGCCGCGCTCCTCATGCCCGCCGGCCGGGCGGCCGACCGGCTCGGCTGCCGGCGGGCCTTCGCCGTCGGGCTGACCACCTTCACCCTCGCCTCGGGCGTCTGCGGGATCGCCGGCTCGGCCGCGGTCCTCATCGGCGCCCGGCTGGTGCAGGCGCTCGGCGCCGCGATCCTCGTCCCCACCTCGCTCGCCCTGCTGCTGCCCATGTTCCCGATGGCCAGGCGCCTGGTGGCGATCACCCTCTGGAGCGCCTCCGCCGCGCTGGCCGCGGGGATCGGGCCCGGCCTCGGCGGGCTGCTCGCCGAGCACTGGAGCTGGCGGGCGGTGTTCTGGGTGAACATCCCGATCGGGATCGTCGCCGTATGGGCCGGCCGGCACCTCGCCGAGCAGCGCGAACGCGGCGGCCCCACCCCCGATGCGCTGGGCGCGGCACTGCTCGGCGGCTCTCTCGGCCTGCTCGCGCTGGGACTGGTCAAGGCCCCCGACTGGGACTGGGCGAGCGCGCGCACCCTCGGCTGCCTGGCCGCCGGGGCCGTGCTGGCGGTGGCGGTGGTGGCGCGCAGCGCACGCCACCCGGCCCCCGTCGTCTCCCTCGACCTGCTGCGCTCGCGCAACGCGGTGGGCGGCAACATCGGGTCGATGCTGTTCTCGGTGACCTTCTACGCCGTCATCCTGAACAACATCCTCTTCCTGACCGGCCACTGGCACTGGTCCCTGCTCACCGCAGGCCTGGCCACCACGCCCCCGCCGCTCGCCACCGCCCTGGTCGCCCGACCGGCCGGCCGGCTCGCCGAGAGGTTCGGCGACCCCCTGGTCGTCGTCGCCGGCTGTCTCATCTACATCGGCGGGACCCTGCTGCTGTTCTGGGGCGGCGGGCAGGACCCGGACTTCCTCACCCACTGGCTGCCCGGGGCGGCCGTCATGGGTGTGGGCGCCGGCCTGGTCTGGCCGGTGCTCGGCGGGGTGGCCCTGGCCGGGGTGGAGCCCAGCCGGCTGGCCACCGCCAGCGCGGCCAACGCCGCATTCCGCCAGCTCGGCGCCGTCCTCGGCACGGCGCTCGCGGTGTCCATCGTCACCTCGGCCGCGGGGGACCCGCTGGGCGGGGCCCGTAACACCTGGTACCTGTCGATCGGCTTCGCCTGCGCCGTCGCGGTGCTCGCCGCCGTGAGCGTGCGCCGCGTCACGGCGCCGAAGGCCTGACAACGGAGGTGGGGATGGCGACCAACACCAGCGCGGCGGTCCAACCGGCCGACGTGACCGGGGCGACCGGCGTGACCGACGCCCCGTGCGCCGCCGGGACATGGCTGCTCGGCTCGACGGCCGACCTGCTGGGCGACCCGCTGGCCGCCTATCTGCGGGCCCGCCGCGAGCACGGCGACGTGGTCCGCTTCCGGGCCGGCCCGCCCGGGCTGCGGCGGGAGATCTACGGCGTGTTCTCCGCCGAGGGCGCCCAGCAGGTCCTGGCCACGGAGGCGGCGAACTTCCGCAAGGACAACGCGATCTACGAGGAGTTACGGCAGGCCCTCGGCAACGGCCTGCTCACCAGCCAGGACGAGGACTACCGGCGCCAGCGCCGGCTCATCCAGCCGCTGTTCACCCGCCGCCGGGTCGAGGGATACGCCGCCTCGGTCACCGCCGAGGCCACCGCGCTGGCCGACCGCTGGCGGACGGGCCCCGGTGCCACCGGCGGCACCGTCGAGCTGGTGGAGGAGATGCACGGGTTCGCGCTGCGCGTCGTCGGCCGCGTCCTGTTCGGCGCCGATGTCGAGCAGACCACCGAGGTCGTCCGGGACAGCCTGCCCCTGCTCAACGAGCGCGCGCGGGCCCGGGCGCTGGCCCCGGTGAGGCTGCCCGGCGACTGGCCCACCCCCGCCAACCGCCGCGCCGCCCGGGCCCAGGCCGCGCTGTACGCGCTGTGTGACGCGATCATCGACAGGCGGGCGGGCGAGTCGCGGGGCCAGGCGCGCCCGAGCGGGCCGGAGGGCGGCGCCGAGGACCTGCTCACCCTCCTCATGCGCGCCGAGAACGCCGAGGACGGCAGCCTGAGCCGCGCCGAACTGCGGGAACAGGTCCTGATCTTCCTGCTCGCCGGGCACGACACCACCGCCACCGCGCTGACCTTCGCCCTCCACCTCCTGGCCCGCCACCCGGACGAACAGCGGCGGGTGCGCGAGGAGCTGGACGGGGTGCTCGACGGGGGCCGCGCCCCCACGGCGGCGGACGTGGCCTCGCTGCCCCGCCTGAGCAGGGTGCTCAAGGAGGCCATGCGGCTGTTCCCGCCGTCCCCGGCCATCAGCCGGCTCGCGGTGGCCGAATCCGCCATCGGCGGCCGCCGCGTTCCGGCCGGTGCCGCCGTCCTCGTCAGCCAGTGGGTGGTGCACCGCCACCCCGCCTACTGGGAGGACCCGGAGCGCTTCGACCCGGAGCGCTTCACTCCGGAAGCGGAGGCCGGCCGGCCGCGCTACGCGTACTTCCCGTTCGGCGGCGGACCCCGGGCGTGCATCGGGCAGCACTTCTCGACGCTGCATTCGGTGCTGAGCCTGGCGACGCTGCTGCGGGCGTACGAGGTGGCAGACGCCACCGACGGCGGCGCCATTCCGCTGGGCGCCGGGATCACCCTGCTGACGAAGGGACCGGTGCCGATCCGTGTGCGCCCCCGTACCTAATTGGCGGCATTGCCGCGATATCACCGGACAGACGGAATCAGTAAGTCGGATTGCCGCACTCCGTTTGTTCCGGTTGGCATCAACTGGACTTTCTCTCCAATCGCTTGGCCGAAAGAGTCGAAAGCCAGTACGCTGCTGAGTCATGGTCACACCTGAGGTAGAGCCTTACATCCGGCAGAAATTCGCAGAGAACGCGGGCCTCACGGAAGAGCAGCTATTCGCGGCCGACGCGACATTGGCCGACGTCATCGCGACAAGCCCGCGAATGACCAACAGCATCGATCTCATGGAAGCGTTCGCGCGCACCGCAAACGCATTGCGCAAGGACTACGGAGTGCGGGTGCGCCTCCCGGCGCTGCCTCTCGACACCCCGATATCGACCGTGCTGAAGACCTTCCTCGAGGAATTCGAGCGCCAGAAAAAGGAGGCGGCCGCATGAGCATCGCCGAGACGGACCGCGCCTCGTCCCCGGTCATCCGCCGGCCGGCCGCCCCCGCCGGGCCGCCCGCCATCATCACCGACCTCTACGACGCGCTGACCGAGCGCGGCATGTCCCTGGTCGACGTCACCTGGGAGCAGCAGCGGCTGCACGAGTCCCGGCGGTGGAGCGTCGTGGAGCTGCTGGAGGCCGTGGACCTGGACAGCCTCACCCCGCTCGACCGCAATCTGGTGTGGAACGCGGGCCGGGCCGAGCTGACCACCAAGCCGGGCGCGGACCGGCTGGAGCGCCAGGCGGAGGCCGAGGTCCGGCGCTGGCAGGACAAGAACCCGACCGTCGCGTCGATCATGGAGGCGTGCGGCACCTGGAGCCGCTACTGGAACGAGGAGGAGGCCCACCACGAGACGGTCTTCAACCGGCTGGCCGACCTCAGCGGGATGGAGCCGATCTCCGACGAGACCTTCATCCAGTTCCGCCAGGTCTTCCCCGACGACGACATGCTCCGCACCCTGGTGCTGCTCGCCATCTCCGAGATCACGGCCGCGGTGAACTACGGCCAGTGCCAGCACGTCATCCAGGACCCGGGGCTGCGCCGCATTTTCAAGCAGGTCGCCGCCGACGAGATTCAGCACCGCAACTACTTCGTCGCCTTCGCGAAAGCGCTCGTGGACAGCGGCGAATACCCCGCCAAAGACGCGTTCGCGGTGGCCCACCTCTTCCTCCGCGAGGACGGCGAGCTCCAGGGCAGCGCCCGCAAACAGCTGGAACAGCGCGGTTCGCACGTGAACTGGTGGGATCAGCTCGAAACGGGTGACCAGGACTTCCGTCCCGAGGCGCTGGAGAAGAAGGAGCAGCTCATCTGCGGCGCCCTGAAAAAGATCACCGGGATCGAGGTCCATTCCCGTGAAGAGGTCGAGGACACGTGGATGGATCTCGTCGGGAGCTGATCGGCCTGGGGCACGACCTCCAGCTGATCAGTGAACTGGAGGTCGCCTCCTCCCTCCGCGAGCCGGATGTCTTCTTCACCCCCGGGGAACTGCGCCGCTTCGCCTCGGCGATCTCTCCCCTGGAGAGCATGGCGGGGGCGTTCGCGGCCAAGGAAGCGCTTTTCAAAGCACTTCCGGCGGCGGGCGAGACCTGGTTCTGGACCGAGGCCGAGCTGGTCCACGACCACCGCGGGGCCCCGCGGTTCCAGGCCCATGGAGCGCTGGCGGGCCATCTGGCCCGGCACCGGCTGCGGGTGAGCGTTTCCCTCTCGCACAGCGGCGGCTATGTGTCCGCCGTGGTCATGGTGACCGGCGGGACCTCGGCACTGACACGTTTCCTCAACACGACCAATCGGGCGGTACGACGTGCTCTTCGGCGAATCCCGGCTGACGCTGCCGGTGCGCCCCAATGACCTCGATGCCCTGGGCCATGTGAACAACGCGGTCGCGCTCGAGTACCTGGAGGCCGGACGGTGGGACTGGCTCGGCCGGCAGGGGCTGGTGCACGGCGACCGCATGATCGCGGTGGTGGCCCGCACCGAGATCGACTACCTGGCGGAGATCCCGCGCGGCCAGGTCGAGGTGCGTACGGCCCTCGAGTCGCCGACCGCGGAGGAGTTCGACGAGGACGACATCACCTTCCGGGCGCGGTTCCGCCAGCGCCTCCACCTCCCCGAGGTGGACCGCACGGCGGTGGACGCGCTGGTCACCGTGGCCTTCCTGGACGCCGCCCAGCGGTGCCTGGTCTCGATGCAGGACTTCCTCACGGCGTCCGCCGTCTCCCGGTGAACCGGACTGAGCGAGCAGGAAGGGAGAGCGCGATGAGCACGGCAGGCGATCAGGACCGCACGGCGCGGATCGCGGAGACCGAACGCTGGGTGCCGACCTCCGGCGGCCATGAACTGCACCTCAGGGAGGTGCGGCCGGCCGGCGGGGGCGAGCGGGCGCCCGGAGTGCTGTTCCTCCCGGGGCTGTTCTCGGACGGCGGGTTCTTCCTCGGCAGGTCCGGGCAGGGGCCCTCGGCGGCGTTCCTGGACGAGGGGATCACCGCCTACGTGGCCTCGCTGCGCGGCCACGGCCCCAGCCGCCGGCCCCAGCGGTTCGCGTACGACTGGAACTTCGACACCTATGTGCGCCATGACATCCCGGATCTGATCCGGGCGGTGTCGGCGACCCACACCGGGCCGCTGTTCGTCCTGGCGCACAGCATGGTCGGCTACGCGGCCCTGGCCGCGCTCGGCGTCGAACCCGACCTGCAGAAACGACTCGCCGGGGTGATCACCGTCTCCTCCGCGGTCAACGACTACAGCGACGGCGGGCTGTCCAAACGTGCCCAGATGACGTTTTCCTCGGTGATCTCCCGCCTCCTCGGGCGGTTCCCGGCCCGCGCGCTCAAGCAGGGCCGGTGGGACGAACCGGCCGGGCTGATGCGGCAGTTCACCGACTGGGCGCCGTCCGGCGCCTTTCGCAGCGCCGACGGGCGGACCGACTACTGGCAGGCCCTCGGTCGGGTGACCCTGCCGGTGCTGGTCGGGATCGGCGCGGGCGACTCCTTCCACGCCTCGCCCGCCCGGGCCCGCAAGCTCGCCGACCACCTCGGCGGCGCCACCGAGTTCACCGTCTTCGGGCGGGAGACCGGGCTGAGCTGGGACCCCGGCCACGTCGATGTGCTCCGCGGCGCCCGCGCCCAGGAGCAGGTGCTGCCCAAGCTGGTGGCGTGGACCCGCGGCATCGCCCCGCGGGGCGGCGCCACCGGTGACGCCGCCGGCCGGACCCCCGACGACACGACCAAGCCCGACGACACGACCAAGGGGTAGGAGAGGCGCGGTGCTCGAGTACATCCAGCGCAACCAGGAGTGCCCGCCCGAACGGGGCCTGTACCTGTACGACAAGTTCATCGACCCGCCCGAGTTCATCAGCTACCAGGACTTCCCGGAGCAGGTCGCCGCGTACGCCGACTTCTTCCGCGACCAGGGGATCGAGCCGGGGACCCGGGTGCTGTTCCCCTTCGAGACCTCCAGCGCGGTGATCTTCGCCTTCCTGGGCCTCATGGAGCTGGGCGCCGTCCCACTGTCGGTCAAACCGCTGGTCCTGGACACGCCGAGGGCCACCTACCTGGACTTCATCGGCCGGGTCGCCCGGGACTACGACGCGGCCCGCGTGCTCCAGGTCCCCACCCTGGAGACCCTCGACCTGCCCGCGCCGGGTCTGCCGCTGCCGCCCGCCGGGATCCGCGAGCCCGGCGCCCGGCTGCGCACCCCCGCCGCCGACGAGCCGGCGTTCGTCCAGTTCTCGTCCGGTTCCACCTCCTTCCCCAAGGGGATCCCGGTCCGGCAGGACATGCTCCGCTCCAACCTGACCATGATCACCCGTACGGACGGCCGGGTCCCCGAGGAGCGGGTCAGCAGCTGGCTGCCGCTCTACCACGACATGGGGCTGGTCGGCGGCCTGCTGTCCTGCCTCGCCGTGGGCTGCGACCTGCTGCTCGCCGAGCCGATCACCTTCCTGTTCGACGCCCGCGGCTGGTGGGAGCACATGGCCCGGGAGGGGGCCGCGGGCACGGTCATCCCGAACTTCGCGGTCGACTACTCCCTCAAGCTGATGCAGGACCTCGACGCCGAGGAGATCGCCGAGATCGACCTGTCCCGGGTGCGGTCGATCTACCTCGGCAGCGAACCCATCAACCTGCCCAACCTCAACGCCTTCCTGGACCTGATGGCCCCCGCGGGGCTGCGGCGCGATGTGTTCATGCCCTGCTACGGCATGGCCGAGGCCGTGCTGCTGGTGTCCAGCCGCCCGGTGGGCGGCGAGATCCGGGTCGTGCCGTCCCCCTCCGGGGTCCCGGCCGTCTCGGTGGGCCGGCCGATGCCCGAGTACACCGTGCGCCTGCGCGACGAGGAGGGGCGGGTGTGCGCGGAGGGCCGGCTGGGCGAGATCGAGGTGGCCGGCGGCAGCCTGGCCGCCTCCTACCTCGACAAGCAGGCCCCGCTGGTCGGCGACGACGGCTACTACGCCACCGGCGACATCGGATTCCTCGACGACGGCGAGCTGTTCATCACCGGCCGCATCAGCGACCGGATCAAGGTCGGCGGCCAGAGCTACTTCGCCTCCGACTTCGAGCAGGCCGTGGAGCGGCTGGACTTCGTGCGCGACGGCCGCACCTGCGTCCTGCAGATCGGCCAGGACATCGTCGTCCTGGCCGAGGTGGACCGCACCGCGCGCGACGATGTCGAGGGCAGCCGGGCCCGGATCGTCGACCACCTGGTGAAAACGGTCGGCGTGACCGTGCGCTCCTCGGACGTGCACTATCTGCGCCCCGGCCAGCTCGAGCGCACCAGCAGCGGCAAGCTGCGGCGGCGCGCGATCGCGGAGGCGTACGAGCAGGGGCGGCTGGGGGGCCTGACCCTGGACCCGCCCACAGGCGGCTGACGCGAACCGGCTGACGAACCGGCTGACGGACCGACCGACGGGCTCCGCCCCAGACCCCCGTCCAGGGGCGGAGCCCGTGTCCTGCGCCCCGGCCGCGTCCCGTCGCTCCGGGGCTGCTTCGCTTCCGGGCTACTTCGCGCCGAGGACCAGGGCCAGCGGCGACTTCTTGCCGGAGTCGGTCGAGGGCTTCGAGGCGCTGGTGTTGCCGATGTAGAGCCGCCCACCGGCGTAGACCAGCTCCCGGTGCAGCGCCACGCTCTCGACGAACGCGGTCTCCTCCGGGTTCTGCATCAGCTTCTTCTTCTCGTACGACGTGGTGTCGACGCGCCAGACCGCGCCGCCCTGGCTGAGCGTGGCCTCCTGGTAGGCGATGAGGGAGCCGTCCTCGTCGAGCCTGACCGGCACCAGCGGGCCCCCCTCGGCGCCGTCGGCCTTGGCGGTCACCTTGCCGGTCCGCAGATCGATGGCGACGATCTCGTTGGACGGGCCCGACGCGGTGCCCGCGCGGTAGTCGGTGGCCAGGTAGAGGGCGTGGGCCGCCTTGTCGACGACGATCTCGGAGCAGCCGCCGACGTTGGTCGCGTCGCAGTCGGCCTGGTACTTACCGCCGCCCATGCCGAACGTGCTCAGCAGCTTCCCCTCCTTGGCGCTGTCGTCGACCGCCAGGAAGTCGGAGACCCCGCTCCCCGACGAGTCGCCCGCGTTGACGCCGATGACCAGCGGATCGGTGGACACCACATGGGCGTACTTGATGCCCGGCGTCACCGTGTACGAGGACTTCACCGCCCGCGTCCTCGGGTCCACCGTCTGGACCTCCAGCCGCGGGCTGCCGGAATCCCCGCACTCGCGCACCGCGACCAGCTTCGCCCCGTCGCCCACATAGCCCTTGTCCGAGCAGTCCGCGTCCGAGTCCGGCATCCACAGCGGCTTGCCGTCGACCGACCAGGCCGCGCCACCGCTGATGCCGCCCGCGGCGACGGTGTCGTCGCCGATGGACACCTCGTCGAACATGATCGGCCGGTCGGAGGCCGACTCGCCGGTCTCGCGGCCCTGTTTCGTCCAGACCAGCTTGCCCTTCCTCAGGTCCACCAGACCGACCTGGGTGCAGACCGGGTTGTCCTGCGAGTCGTCCTGGAACAGGACCGCGGTCAGCCCCGACTCCGTGACCCGCGGCGACGACCAGCACAGCTCGCCGTCGAGCGGGATCTCCCACGAGGCGGCGCCCCCGGTGAGCGGATAGCCGACGATCTTGTTGACGTCCGCCTTGACGAGGTTCTTGTCCGTCACCCACATGCCCGGGGTGTTGACCATCTCGTCGACCTCGGGCATCGGGACCTTGCCCAGCACCCGCGCCTCGACGGCGCCGTCCGCCGAGTCACCGCCCTTCCCGCCCCCGCCGTCGCCGGAGCCCCCGTCCACGGCGAGCCAGACGCCGCCGGCGACCAGCGCGAGCGCCATCGCCGCGCCGACGACGACCCCGACGGGCGACTTCGACCGCCGGCGGCGGCTCGCCCGCCCCCCGCCCGGCGGCGGCGCCATGGGCGGCCCCGTGGGCGGTGACACCGGCGGCGGATAACCGGAGCCGGGCGGCGGAGGCGGCTGGGACATCGCGATTCTCCTTCTCGCAACGGGCGATCGCACCGGTCGCACGAATAGGTGGCCCGGCGGCGAGAAGGATTTCTATCAAACGACCGCCATTCCCGCACTCGGCGGGGTCCGGATTCCGGGGAATCCGCAGTTCACGCCATTACTGATCCGAATTCCAGTGGAAATGTTCCGCGGATTATTTTCCGAATCGGGCCTGCCGGGGGCCGAGCACCGTCCGCACGTAGTCCTCGACGGTGGCCTCGAGCCCCACGTCCCGGCCCTCGCGCTCGCACAGCATCCAGCGGTGTTCGAGCAGCTCGGAGTAGATCTGCGCGACATCGGTCGAAGCCCGCAGCTCCGGCGGCACGGCCCGCACGGTGGGCCGGAAGACGTCGCGGACCCAGCGGTGCGCGAGCACCTCTGGGCGCGCGCCGAGCGGATCGCCGGGAGCGTAGTCGTCCTGCGAGACCATCCAGGTCTCCAGGTCGTTGAGGAGGCTGCGCGCCTGATTCTCCTCGGCGTCGAGACCGGTCAGCCGCAACAATTGCCGCTGATGATGTCCGGCGTCCACGACTTTCGGCAGAAAAGTGACCGTATCCCCGTCCGGAGAGCGCTGGATCTGCATTTCCGCGACATCGAAACCGAGGTCGTTCAGCCGCCGCACCCGACGGTCGATGTAGTGGCGCTTGGCCAGCGGATAGACCGACTCCCGGGTCAGCTCGTGCCACAGCTCCTCGTACCGCTCGACGATCTCCCGGCCGAACAGCACCGGATCCACGGACGGGTGCAGCGACCCGCCCGCCTCCAGGTCCATCAGCTCGCCCGCGATGTTCACCCGCGCCACCTCGACGTCGTAGTCGCGCTGCCCGTCCGACAGCCGCGGATGGAGCTGCCCGGTCTCCGCGTCCACCAGATACGCGGCGTACGCGCCCGCGTCCCGCCGGAACAGCGTGTTGGACAGCGAACAGTCGCCCCAGGCGAACCCGCTCAGATGCAGCCGCACCAGCAGCACGGCGAGCGCGTCGAGCAGCCGCTTGATCGTGCCGGGCCGCATCGTCGTCTCGAACATCGACCGGTACGGCAGCGAGCCCACCAGATGGCGGGTGATCAGCGCCGGCTCCAGCGGCGCGCCGCGCTCGTCGGTGCGCCCCGTGACCACCGCCAGCGCGTCCACGGCCGGCACGGCCAGCCGGTCCAGGTCACGCAGCAGCCCGTACTCCCGCACGGCCGCCCACTCGCCGACCTCCTTGACCGCGACCACCTCACCGCCCGCCCGCGCGAAGCGCACCACATGGCGGGAGATGCCGCGCGGCAGGGCGACCAGGTGCTCGTCCGGCCACTCCTCCAGCGGGACGTTCCACGGCAGATCCAGGAGGGCGGCCGGGTGTTCGGGGGAGGTCGCGGTGATGTTGAGGTCCATGGCACACAAGTGACACACCGGCGCGCCCCGGAGTCCAGGGTTCGTCCCCCGGCAGCGATGTGCGTCACACACCGGGCCGGCCGCCGGTCGCCGTGCCGGTGGCCGCTCAGGCCACGGTGTCCAGCCCGCGGATCAGGCGGGCGCCCTCGCGGGTCATGATCTCCGGGTCGCGCAGGGCGTGGGACAGCAGGGACATGCCCTGGTACGCGCCGACGAGCGCCAGCGCCAGCCCCTCGGGGTCGGCCGCGTCCAGCTGCCGGTACTGGTCCTCGACCCAGGCCAGCAGTCGCCGTATGACCTGGCCCGCCATGACGCCCGGCCCGTCGTCGTCGCGCTTGCCCAGCTCGGTGGCGAGGGTGCCGGTGGGGCAGCCGTAGCGGGCCGCGGTGTCGCGTCCGTCGACCCACGCCGCCACCAGGCCCTTGAGGCGCTCGCGCGGATCGGGGAGCCCGTCGAGCCGGTCGGTGAGGGTCTTCAGGTGATCGACGTGCTCGGCGAGCGCGGCCTCGACCAGCTCGTCCTTGGTCTTGAAGTAGTAGTAGACGTTGCCCGCCGGGACATCGGCGGCGCGGGCGATGTCGGCGATGGTCGTGCGCTCCACGCCCTGCTCGTGCAAGACGCGGGCCGCGGCGGCCGTCAGCCGCTGCCGCTTGCCGGCGGCCTTCCGGGGGCGGGGCGGCGCATCTTCTGAGTCAGTCACCCGACTCACTATAGACAGCGAGGGGCTCGGACGTGCTAGCGTCTCGCCGTACCGAGTTAGTCAGTCGACTAACTGATTTCTTGGAGCGGGAGACAGACATGATCGTGGTGACCGGTGCGACCGGAAACGTCGGGCGGGCGCTGGTGCGGATGCTCACCGAGGGTCGGCACGCCGAGGGCGGGCACGCCGATGGCCGAGTGTCGGTGACGGCCGAGGGCCGGGTGCCGGTGACGGCCGTGGCCCGGCACATCACCGACGCCGATGTGCCCCCGGGCGTCCGGGCGGTGGCCGCCGACCTGGCCGAACCGGCCGGGCTGCGGGACGCGTTCGACGGGGCGGAGGCGCTGTTCCTGCTCGTGGTGGGGGAGGACCCGCGGGGAATCCTGGAGGTGGCGAAGACCGCCGGGATCCGGAGGGTGGTGCTGCTGTCCTCGCAGGGCGCGGCGACTCGCCCGGAGGCGTACGGCCACCCACGCCTGTTCGAGGCGGCAGTACGGGAGTCGGGTCTCGACTGGACGGTCCTGCGGTCCGGCGGGATGGCCGGAAACGCCTTGGCCTGGGCCGAGTCCATCCGTACCCGGCGGGAGGCCGCGGCCCCGTTCGGCGACGTAGGACTGCCCTTCGTCGACCCCGACGACGTGGCCGCGGTCGCCGCCGCCGTCCTGCGGGACCCGGACGCCCACCGGGGCGCCACCTACACCCTCACCGGGCCCGCCCCCACCACCCCGCGCGAGCGGGCCGCCGCCATCGCGGCCGCACTGGGCGAGCCGGTGCGCTTCACCGAGCAGACCCCGGAGGAGGCCCATGCGCTGATGGCGCGCTTCATGCCGCTGCCCGTGGTCGAGGGCACCCTGGCCATCCTGGGCGCGCCGACCGACGACGAGCGGCGGGTGAGTCCCGACGTCGCCCACGTGCTGGGCCGCGCGCCGGGCACCTTCGCCGCCTGGGCCGAACGCAACGTCGCGGCCTTCCGCTGAACACGCCCCCACCACCCCGACCAACACCCCCGCCACCGCGACCCGCACCCCCGCCACCGCGACCCGCACCCCGACCTCCGCACGAAGGACCGCGCCATGCCCACCGCCCATGTCCTCGACTCGACCGTCCACTACCGGGAGTCCGGCACCGGCGTGCCGATCGTCTTCCTCCACGGCAACCCGACCTCGTCGTATCTGTGGCGGCACGTCATGCCCGCCGTCGGTCCCGGACGGCTGCTGGCCCCCGACCTGATCGGCATGGGGGAGTCGGGCAAGCCCGACATCGACTACACCTTCGCCGACCACGCCCGCTACCTGGACGCCTGGTTCGACGCGCTCGGCCTCCAGGACGTGATTCTGGTCGGGCACGACTGGGGCGGCGCCCTGGCCTTCGACTGGGCCGCGCGCCACCCGGACCGGGTGCGCGGCATCGCGTTCACCGAGACCATCGTCAAGCCGATGACCTGGGAGGAGTTCCCCGAGGGCGGCCGGGAGCTGTTCCGGGCGATCAAGACGGAGGGTGTCGGAGAGGCGATGATGCTCGACGACAACCTGTTCATCGAGGGACTGCCCGACAGCGGCGTCACCCCGCTGGCCCCCGGCGACGCCGATGTCTACCGCAAGCCGTACCCGACCCGGGAGAGCAGGCTGCCGCTGCTGCGGTGGGCGCGCTCGATGCCGCTGGGCGGCGAGCCCGCCGACGTCGTGGCCAGGGTCGAGGCGTACGACCGGTGGCTGGAGGCGAGCCCGGAGGTGCCCAAGCTGCTGCTCACCTTCGCGCCCGGGCCGGGGGTCATGATGCACGACGGCCTCATCGCATGGTGCGCGGACAACATCGCGGGCCTGGAGATCGAGCACTCCGAGGCCGTCGCCGGACACCACACGCCGGAGGACCGGCCGGCGCTGATCGCCGCGGCCCTGTCGGGCTGGGCGGACCGACACGGCCTCCGCGCCGTATGACCCGCTCCCGCACGAACCGGTGACGGCGCCAGGGGGCGGTGGAGGTGCCGTGATCACCGCCTCCACGTGGGGAGTCGGGACGGCCGAGCCGGGGAAGCCGTAGCGGATGGCTGCTCTTCTCGCCCTGGCTTCCGCGCTCTGCTACGGCCTCGTCGACTTCTTCGGCGGAATCCTGTCCCGCCGCGCCCACTTCACCGTCGTCACCTTCCTCGGCCAGATCGGTGGGCTCCTCCTGGCCCTCGTGGCCGCGCTCGTGGTGCCGGCCGAGGCCGTCCGGCCGGCGGACGTCCTGTGGGGAGCGCTGTCCGGCGTCGGGAGCGGCACGGCCATGTACTTCCTGAACCGGGGGCTGACCCGCGGCGCCATGAGCGTCGTGATCCCGCTGAGCGCGGTCACCGGGGTGGCGCTGTCCGTGCTGTGCGGGGTGTTCCTCCTCGGCGACCGCCCCACCGTCCTGGCCTGGCTCGGCATAGGCGTCACCGTGCCCGCCCTGTGGCTCGTCTCCGGCGGTGCCGCCCTCGGCCGCGGCGAGCCCGGGTCCCGGACGGTACGGTCCTCGGCGGACGGCCTGATCGCCAGCCTCGGGGTGGCCGTCCAGTACATCGGGCTCGCCCAGGCCGACCCCGCCAGCGGCCTGTGGCCCGTGGCCGCCGGGCGCCTCGCCGCCGTCGCCGCCCTCCTTCCCAGCGCCCTGCGCCACGCCCCGCGGTTCCGGCGGCAGCCGGCGAAGCTCCAGGTCCAGTCCCTCGCGACGGGCGCCGGGGCGGCGCTCGGGCTGATCCTCTACCTCGAGGCGGCCCACCGGCAGCTGCTCGCCATCGCCGTCGTCCTGGCCTCCCTCTACCCGGCCGTCCCCACCGTCCTGGGGCTGACGGCCCTGCACGAGAAGGTCACCCGGAAACAGACGGTCGGCCTGGTGAGCGCGGCCGTGGCCGTTGTCGCGCTGACCCTGGGCTGAGGCCGGGACTCGGCACACCCGGCCCGAGGCCCCCGGGTCTCCCCGGCCGGCCCGCCATCCGATGTGCCGGTCAGGCGTCCTGGCCGGCCGCGACCAGGCGCCACTGGCCGACCTCCTGGTAGTCCGAGTCGTAGATTGCCGAACCGTCGCCCGGCTTCATCGCGTAGTGGCGGAGGTTCCCGCCCCAGTACCGCAGGATGCGGCCCAGCTCACCCGCGGGGTCCTCCGCCAGCCGGCCGTCATCCACATTGACCTCGAGCAGGAACTTCACCTTCGCCGCCTTTCGCGCACCGAAACCTCATCGGGCCCCGGCCGCCACCGGCCGGGCCCTCGGTATCAATTGTTTCATTCAATTGCTTATAGGTACTTTGGGAATCAAAACCGCTGCTCAGCCTTTTGAGATGCCCGAAAAGTCTCAACCGGAGGTGAGGGACTAGGGTGGACGGTCCCGGATGCGGAACGACGGGGGTGACATGGGAAAGCGGCTGCGCATCATCGACCTCGCGCGGACGGCCGGAATCTCGGTCCAGCAAGTGCGCAACTACGTCGAGTCGGGAGTCCTCCCTCCGGTCGAGCGCACCCCCGGCGGCTACCGCGTCTTCACCGACGCCCACGCCGAAGCCCTCACCACGGCCAGGGCCCTGGCCGCCGGCCACGGCTGGCCCACCGCCCGCGCCATCATGCGCGCCGTCCACGACGGCGACCTGGAAACCGCCCTGGCCGCCCTCGACGCCGGCCACGCCCGGCTGGACCGCGAGCGCGCCGAACTGGCCGCCGTACACGAGGCCCTGAGCACCGTCCTGGCCAACCAGGCGATCTCCCCGCCCACCACCCACCGCCCGCTGCGCATCGGCCAGGTCGCCCGCGCGGTGGGGGTCCGGCCCCCCGTACTCCGGCTCTGGGAAGCCCGCGGCCTGCTGCGGCCGGACCGCGAGCCGGCCACCGGATACCGCCTCTACCCCCGCGCCGAGCTGCGGGCCGCGCATGTCGTCGCGCTATTGCGGCAGGGCAACTACCTGCTGGAAACCATCAAAGCGGTCCTGGACGAACTGCGGCGGACCGGCAACCCCGAGCACGTGCTGCGCGAGCTGACCCGCCGGGGGCAGGACCTCCACCGCCGCAGCCTCCAGGGGGTGGGCGCCACCGCGGCGCTGCACGCCTATCTGACGTACCTCGGCGGCACCGCATGAGGCACCGCATCACGGCAACGCATGACGACACCGCATCACGGCAACGCAAGACGACACCGCATGACGACGCCGCATGAGACCGCCGTGTTCAGCCCAGCGGACGCGGCTGCGGCCAGTGCTGCTCGGCGGCCCAGTCCGCGAAAGAGGTCCAGGCGACGCCCGGGAAGTCGGCGCGCAGCGCCTCGATGTCCACGCTGTAGCCGGTCTCCGTCAGGAACGTGTACATCGCGCCCATGTCCGGGCTCGCCTGCCGGACCAGATCCAGGGGCACATGGCGGTACGCCACCGGGCCGCCGGCCGCCGCGGCGATCGCCGCGGCCATCTGCCGCGGTGTGGGCGCGTCACCCGCGACCTCCACCCGCCGTCCCACCCACCGCTCGGGGTCGGCGATCACGGCGGCCACCACGGCACCCAGGTCGCGGCGGGCGACCTGCTGGAGCGGGGTGTCGCCGGGCACGGCGAGCGACAGCACGCCCTCGGCGATCTCCTGGAGCCCGCCCAGGGCGTTGTCGAAGAAGTACGTCGGCGCGACCACGGTCGCCGGCAGCCCCGCCCGCGCCAGCACCTCCTCGATCCGCGCCTTGCTCTCGAAGTGCGGGACGCCGGTGGAGCGGTCCGCCGAGGCCACCGAGGCCAGCACCAGATGCGGCAGCGCGGCCCGCCCGGCGGCCTCGACGATCGCCTGACCCTGCCGCACCTCCGCGTCCGTCCCCGACTCGAACGGCGTGGTCACGGCGAAGGCCGCCGACGCCCCGTCGAAGGCCGCCGTCAGCGACGCGATGTCGAACAGATCACCGGCGACCAGCTCCACCCCCTGCCCGGCGAGCCGGCGGGCCCGCGGCTCCGCGGGATCACGGACCACGGCCCGGACGCCCTGCCCCGCCGACAGCAACGCCTGGGCCACCGCGCCGCCCTGGCCTCCGGTGGCTCCCAGCACTGTGATCATCTGAGTACTCCATAGAACTGCCGAGGCCGACGACCTCGGAAACGATGGGCGCGTGCGTGCCCGTGCGCCTTCGTTGTACACGATCAAGGTGCTGCCGGCCGATGAGCCCGGGCCTGTCGGCTTCGCCGCCTTGATCTCAACCTCACTTCAAGTTCTACGGTGCTCGCATCCGAAGATCACGCACCCGACGATCACCCACAGGGAGCACCGCACATGACGTCCCCGCACACCCCCGACGCCGAGCTCGCCGCCCAGCCGGCCGCGTACTGGACCGGGGTGGCCTACGAGGCCCTCATCGCCTTCACCCGGGCCCAGCAGGCCGAACTCGGCTTCACCCAGCCCCAGTACTGGCTGCTGCGCAATCTCTCCAAGAACGACATCTCGCCCGACGGCCACGGCATGACCCTCCCCGAACTCCGACAGGCCATGAGCGGCTACCTCAGGCCCGAGGACGACCTGGCGGCCGAGGCGGAAGTGCTCCTGGAGCGGGGCTGGCTCACCCGCGACGACGAGGGACGCCTGTGGATCACCGAGCCCGGCGACGAGGCCCGCGCCCGCCTCAAGCAGCACGCCCCGGCGATCCGCGCCCGCATCCACCAGGGCATCGACGACGCCGACTACGTCACCGCGCTCAAGGTCCTCCAGCAGATGATCCGCAACACCGGCGGCGCCGTGGCCTAGCCATAGGGGCGGCCCGGTGAATGGGGCGCCGAACCACCGCCGGGTGAGCGACGGTGGTCGGCACACCCATGGTCCGGGGCACGCCGGGCCTCATAGCCTCCCGGGCATCCTCGCTCGCCCTCGGAGGCACACTGATGCGTCTTGCTTCTCGCTCTCCCTCACGTATCCGGCGGCGGAGTGTCCCGACAGCCCTCGCCCTGGCCGCTCTCCTGCTCACCCCCGCCGCGGCCACGGCCGCACCGGGAAACCCGGGCGGTGACCGCGGCCACTGCGCGCACTCGGCGGTCGTACGCGTACCGGGGGCCGAGCTTCAGCAGTCCGCCTGCCTGGACGAGCTGACCACGGCGGGCACCGTCGCCTCGGGACACACCGACCCGGCCGACTGGGCCGGGCTGACGCCGAAG
Organism: Streptomyces sparsogenes subsp. cuspidosporus; assembly: GCF_039532705.1. Lineage (NCBI taxonomy): Bacteria > Bacillati > Actinomycetota > Actinomycetes > Kitasatosporales > Streptomycetaceae > Streptomyces > Streptomyces sparsogenes. The sequence goes on from NZ_BAAASD010000017.1 coordinate 58,838, forward strand.
GGACTGGCCGTCCCGAGCGGGGTCCCCGGCGTCCAGATCGACGGCTACTTCCCGGACACCTCCACCACCAACACCAACCACGGCTGGAAGCACGACGCCCAGTTCGTCATCCGCCTGCCCGACCGATGGAACGGCGGTCTGGTGGTCGCCGGCACCCCCGGCAACCGTGAGCAGTACGCCAACGACCGGGCCATCGCCGACTGGGTGCTCTCCCGCGGCTACGCCTACGCCGCCACCGACAAGGGCAACACGGGCACCGCCTTCTACCGGGACGGGAAGGCACCGGGGGACGCCATCGCCGAGTGGAACGACCGCCTCACCCAGCTCACCCGCGCCGCCCGTGCCACGGCCACCCAGCGCTACCACCGCCCGCCGTCCCGCACCCTGGTGACGGGCATGTCCAACGGCGGCTACCTGGTGCGCTGGCAGTTGGAGAACCACCCCGAACTCTACGACGGGGGAGTGGACTGGGAGGGCACCCTGTGGCGCTCCGACGGGCCCACCCTGCTGCACTTCCTGCCCAAGGCGCTGCGCCACTATCCCGTGTACGCCGCCGGGGGCGGGGACGCCCGGCAGGCACGTGAAGCGCTGCACGCCGCGGGCTTCCCGGCCGGGTCGGAGTTCCTCTGGCCGTACCACTACCAGGTCTACTGGGACCTGACGCAGCGCGTCTACCGCGAGGAACTCGACCCCGGCTTCGACGGGGCGGCCGAGGCGGGCACCCCGTACTGCCCGACGGGGACGCCGGCCTGCGACGCCGACTACGACTACGCGGCGCGCCGGGACCAGGTCGGACCGGCCGTGGAGAAGATCGCGCTCACCGGACGGATCGGCAAGCCGCTGATCACCTTTCAGGGCACCCTGGATGTTCTGCTGCCGATCAGCCAGGACTCCGACGTCTACGCCCGCATGGTGCGCGAGGCCGGCCGCGGCCACCTGTTCCGCTACTACCGCATCGAGGGCGGCACCCACACGGACTCCCTGGTCGACATGTTCCCCGACCGGCTCCGTCCCCTCACGCCATGCCACCGTACGGCGTTCACGGCCCTCGAGGGCTGGCTCGCCACGGGTCACCGGCCGCCCTCGTCCCGGACCGTCGCCCTACCTGCCGGCGCGGACCCGGGGACCCTGCTGAACACCTGCTCCCTGAGCACGTCCCCTTCCTGAGGGTGTCACCAGGGCACGGTCCCCGCGTCGTCGAAGAACTCGCCGGTCGGGCCGTCGTCGGGCAGGGTCGCGAGCCGGATGGCGACCGCCGCGCCCTGCTCCGGGGTGCGGACACCGTGGAAACCGTTGAGGTCGGTCGCGCAGTAGCCGGGGCAGGCGGCGTTGATCAGGATGTTCGTGTCGCGCAGCTCCTTGGCGTACTGGACCGTGACCGCGTTGAGGAAGGTCTTCGACGGTGAGTACGCGACGGCGATCGGGCCGATCTCGGTGCCGGGGGTGGTCTGCAGGGTGAGCGAGCCCACGCTGCTGGACATGTTCACGATCCGCGGCGACGCCGAGCGGCGCAGCAGCGGCAGCATCGCGTTGGTGACGCGGATGACGCCGATGACGTTGGTCTCCACGGCCGCCCGCACCGTCGCGGGGTCGACCGTGGTGGGCGCCTGTGGCGCGCCGCCGGTGATGCCGGCGTTGTTGACGAGCACGTCGAGCCGCCCGGCGCGGTCCTCGATCAGCTTGACGGCGGCGGCCACGCTCGCGTCGTCCGTCACGTCGAGCGGCACGCCGAACGCGTCGACGCCGTCCGCGCGCAGCTTCGCCACGGCGGCCTCGCGACGCTCCTCGCTCCGGGCGCCGACCCCGACGCCCCAGCCGAGGGCGCCGAGGCCGGCCGCGATCTCGTACCCGATGCCCTTGTTCGCGCCGGTCACCAGCGCGATCGTCTGTCGTTCACTCATACCGCCGATCCTGGCCGGGGCCGGCGGGACCTGGCCAACACCGATCGGGTCCGCATCGATACCCCACGGGTATCGATCCCGGCCGGGGCCGGATAGCATCACGGCGTGGAGACGCGGGAGCTGCGGTACTTCGTCGCCGTCGCCGAGGAGCTGCACTTCGGGCGGGCGGCCCAGCGGCTCGGGATCGCGCAGCCCCCGCTGTCGCGGGCGATCAGCCGGCTCGAGCGGCGTCTCGGGGCCGTGCTGCTGGAGCGCACCAGCCGCGCGGTCACCCTGACCGAGGCCGGGGCGGTGCTCCTGCGGGAGGGCCGGGCGGCGCTGTACGCCGTGGAGGCCGCCGAGCGCCGCACCCGCCGCGCCGCGACCGGCCACCACGGCGTGGTCCTCGCCACGAAGGCCGGCGCCTCCGGCGAGCTGCTGGCGAAACTGCTCGACGCCTACGCCGCCGAACCCGACGCGGTCAGCGTCGATGTGCTCCTGTGCGGAATCGGCGAGCAGGAACGACTGCTGCGCGACGGCCGGGCCGATGTGGCCCTGCTGCACCTGCCGTTCGACGCGACGGCCGGGCTCGACACGGAGGTGCTCCGCACGGAGGGTCAGGTTCTGCTCCTCCCGGCCGGGCATCCCCTCGCCGGCCGCCCCCACGTACGGATGGCCGAAGTCGCCGACCTGCCCGGCCTGCCGCTGCCGCGCTGGCCCGGCCCCGACGGCACGTACCCGGACGGCCCCGGCCCGCAGGCCCGGGACACCGCGCAGCTCTACCAGCTGATCGCGCTCGGTCGCGCCTGCGTGATCATGCCCGAGTCCGGCGGAGTCCATCTGCGCGGCGACCTCGCCACCGTCCCCGTACTGGACGCGCCGCCCGTCACGACGGTCATCGCCTGGCCACCGCACAGCCGGTCCAAGGCCGTCGCCGACCTCGTCCGGACCGCGACCAATCTCTGACGGAAGCCGGGGGCCGAGGGCGCGCGGCAGGGGCGTGGGGACGCACTCGCCGGCGAGGCCGGGTCAGGCGGTCGGCCCGCCGAAGTAGTGCCCCTGGTCGAGGTCGTCGAGGAGCCCGGGGTGGGTCGGCCGCCAGTCCAGCAGCGCGCGGGTCAGCGTGCTCGAGGCCGGGGCGTCGGCCGCGAGGAAGTGGGTCAGCCAGCCGAAGTGCTCGGCCGCGTCCTCGGGGGAGACGGAGGCGACGGGGAGACCGAGGCGGCGGCCGATCACTTCGGAGACGGCTCGGATCGGCACGCCCTCCTCGGCGGTGGCGTGCAGCACCGATCCGGCCGGGGCCTTCTCGAGCGCCAGGTGGATGAGGCTCGCCGCGTCGTACCGGTGCACGGCGGGCCAGCGGTTGGTCCCGTCGCCGAGGTAGCCGGAGACGCCCCTGGCGCGGGCGATGCCGATCAGTGCCGCGATGAGGCCGTTGTCCCCCTCGCCGTGCACCGTCGGCGCGAGGCGCACTACGGACGAGCGGACGTCGCGGGACGCGAGGGAGAGGGCGAGATGCCCGGTGGCCAGCCGGGTCTGCGGCCCGGCGCCCAGTTCCGCCGCGGCCGGGTCGTCCGGCGCGCCGTCCTCCTCGGTGGCCACGCGCCCCTGTACGAGCCCGAGCGTCCCGGCGGCGATGACCAACGGCCGGCCGGTGCCCGCGAGCGCCTCGCCGAAGGTCTCGACGGCGCGTCGGTCCGCGTCGGCGGCGCCCTGGAAGTCCCCCGAGAACGCGATGTCGTGCTTGAAGGCGAGATGGATGACGCCATCCGAGGCAGCGGCGGCGCCGCGCAGGCCGTCGAGGTCGTCGAGCGTGCCGCGGTGCACCTCGGCCCCGGCCGCGGTGAGCGCGGCCGCCGAGGCGTCCGACCGGGCGAGGCCGACGACCTGGTGGCCGGCGCCGAGGAGCCGGGGCACCACGGCGGAGCCGATCCAGCCGGAAGCGCCGGTGACGAAAACGCGCATGAGAAGACCTCCCGGTCATGAGACTGGTGCGAAGCGATGTCAGTGACTGACATCAGGAATGGCACGACCGTAGCATTCGATGTCAGTCACTGTCATCACGTCGCTGTCATCACGTAGGATCAGCGGCATGAGTCGATGGGAGCCCAACGCGCGCGGGCGGCTCGAACAGGCCGCGCTGGAGCTCTACACCGAGCGCGGGTACGAACAGACCACCGTGGCGGAGATCGCCAAGCGGGCGGGGCTCACGGAGCGCACGTTCTTCCGGCACTTCGCCGACAAGAGAGAGGTGCTGTTCGCGGGGGCGGCCTCCCTGGAGGAGCTCTTGGTGGCCACCGTCGCCGAGCTCCCGGAGTCCGCATCCCCGATCGACGCGGTGACCGCGGCCCTCGACGCCGCCGCCGCCGCGTTCGGGGAGCGCCGCGCCCACGCCCGGAAGCGCCAGACCGTCATCACCGCGAACGCGGTGCTCAAGGAGCGCGAGCTGATCAAGCTCGCGTCACTGTCCGCGGCCCTCGCCGACACATTGCGCGGACGCGGCGTCGGGGAGCCGGCCGCGAGCCTGACCGCCGAGGTGGGTGTCGCGGTTTTCAAGGTCGCGTTCGAGCGCTGGATCGAGGAGACCAACCAGCGGGATTTTTCACACCTCATCCGGGAATCGCTCGCCGAGCTGAAGGCCGTCATGGCGGGCACGTGACCGCCGGGCCCGGCCCGGTGCCGGACTCGCGGTGAGCATGGGACAGCGACACGCCGTGGCGTCGGCGTGTCGCCGTCCCGTACTCACCGCAAACCAGCGGCCGGCGGCTCAGCCGTTGACGAAGCTCAGGCTGGTCGCGTCGTAGCGGGTGCCCGCTATCCGCTCCGGCGGGGCGGCGGCCTCGATGGCGGCGAGGTCCGCGGGGGACAGCTCGATGGCCAGGGCGGCGAGGTTCTCCTCCAGGTACCGCTGCCGCCGGGTGCCGGGGATCGGGACCACGTCCTCGCCCCGGTGCTGCACCCAGGCCAGGGCGAGCTGGCCGGCGGTGACCCCCTTCTCCGCCGCCAGCTCGTTCAGCTTCGCGACGATCGCCAGGTTCCGTTCGAGGTTGCCGTCCGCGAACCGGGGCTGGGTGCGCCGCACATCGGTCTCCGCCAGACCCTCCACCGAGCTGTACCGGCCGGTCAGGAAGCCGCGCCCGAGCGGGGAGAACGGCACCAGGCCGATGCCCAGCGCGCGGCAGACCGGGACGATCTCCGCCTCCAGGTCCCGGGTCCACAGCGACCACTCGCTCTGCAGCGCCGCGATCGGGTGGACGGCGTGCGCCCGCCGGATGGTCTGCGCGCCCGCCTCCGACAGCCCGAGGTGGCGGACCTTCCCGGCCCGCACCAGCTCGGCCATGGCGCCGACGGTCTCCTCGATCGGCACCTGCGGATCGACCCGGTGCTGGTAGTAGAGGTCGATATGGTCGACTCCGAGCCGACGCAGCGACGCCTCGCACGCCTGCCGCACATAGGCGGCGTCGCCGCGGATCTCGGTGGGCTCGCCCAGCCGGTTGGCGAACCCGAACTTCGTGGCCAGCACCACCTCGTCGCGGCGCCCGGCGATGGCCCGACCGATCAGCTCCTCGTTGTGCCCGGCACCGTAGAAGTCGGAGGTGTCCAGGAGCGTCACGCCGAGGTCCAGGGCGCGGCGCAGCGTCCCGATCGACTGCGCGTCATCCGCCGCGCCGTAGCCATGGCTCATGCCCATGCACCCAAGGCCCTGCGCGGATACCGCCAGTTCACCGAGGTGCCGGGTGGGAACGGTGGTCATCCTGCTGCCTCCTGGGCTGGGGGAACTTTCGGTCCAGGACGCTAGGCGTTGGAGCGCGCTCCAAGTCAAACCGGGCGATGTCGGCACGGGTCGCCTGGCTGGCCGGGGCCGGCTTTCCACGGTCGGCGCTCCCCGCCCACGGAGCGGCGGCGTCGGTCGCCGCTCCTTGCCAGTCACCCTGGAGTTCGCGGCGTCTCACCCGATGACCGGTCCGGTGTTCGCCGGTGCGCTGTCGCGGGTGTGGAAGGCGCTCCCTACCCGCGCACGTCGGCGGGGAGGACGTGGTCCGGGCGATCCAGCCACACCCGCTGACCGGTAGGGGTGACGGTCAGCCCGAACCGGGTGCGGGCCGGCCGCCCGGCCCGCGTCCACCAGGCGTGTGCCGCCTCCAGCTCGTCCCAGAGCATCCGGGGCCCGTGCTGCTCCGTCCCGTATTCGGTGGCGCCGGGTTCGTAGTCCACGGATGCCCATGAGCCCGTGGCCGCGTCGGCGAGCCACAACGTCCACTCCCCGCCGGGCCCCCGGCCCACCGCCGACCGGCAGCCCGGGACCAGCACCCCGGCGGTGAACCACGCGTCGTCGTCACCGAGGAAGCTCGGGTCGAGGCGAGGCGCCGGGCGGATCCTCGACCTGGGTGACCAGCGCCTCGTCGCTGTAGGCCAGTTCCCGCCAACGGTCCGGCTCGGTGGCGCGGTCGACGGGCTCGTATCCGTCGGCGGCGCGGACCCAGACGCGCTCGGGGAGGAACGCCGCCCGGTCCACGCGTGTGAAGGCGTCCCGCCAGGCGGGCTGAAGCCGACCGTCACTCGCGAGCCGCCGGGCGAGCGCGGCCGGGTCCCCTTGGACGTCAGTGGATGCCACCGAACCATCTTGACGGGGCGTCAAGGGCGTGCGGCAGGGGCGCGAGGGAGCACGCCGGCCGCTTCTCCTCAACCGATCGGACCGCCTCAGTGCAGGGTCTGGAGCGCGTCGCTGCTGAACGGCGTGAGGTCGTCCTCCTTGCCGCTGAGGACCTTGTGGGCCCACTCCGGGTCCGCCAGCAACGCGCGGCCGACGGCGACCAGGTCGAACTCGTCCCGCTCCAGGCGCTCCAGGAGGCCCTCGACGCTCGTCACGCCGATCCGTGTGCCGGGAGCGAAGGAGCTGGGGTCGAAGGCGGCGTCCAGCCCCACGGAACCGACCGTGATGACGGGCTTGCCGGTGAGCTTCTTGGTCCAGCCCGCCATGTTCAGGTCGAGGCCGGTCTCGGGGAACTCCGGCTCCCAGTAGCGGCGGGTCGAGGCGTGGAAGGCGTCGACCCCGGCTCGGGCCAGCGGCTCCAGCAGCGTCTGGAGCTCATCCGGGCCGGTGGCGAGCCTGGCGTCGTAGTTGTCGGCCTTCCACTGGGAGAAGCGCAGGATCACCGGGAAGTCCGGTGCGACCCGTTCGCGGACGGCGGTGACGATGTCGGCGGCGAATTTGGTGCGGGACAGCAGGTCGCCGCCGTAGGCGTCGGTGCGGTGGTTGGTCCGCTCCCAGAGGAACTCGTCGATGAGGTAGCCGTGCGCGCCGTGCAGCTCGATGCCGTCGAACCCGATGCGCTCGGCTTCCTGCGCGGCCTCGGCGAAGGCCAGGATGATCTTGTCGATGTCGGAGAGGGAGAGCGTCTCGCCCGCGCCGGGGGTGCCGTCGAGCGCGATGCCGGACGGGCCGACCGACGGGGCCTCGGTGAACGGCGGGCTCCCGGCCCGGCGGGTGATGCCGACGTGCCACAGCTGGGGCATGATGCGCCCGCCCTCGGCGTGCACGGCGTCGACGACCCGGCGCCATCCCGCGAGCTGCTCCTCGCCGTGGAAGCGCGGCACGTTCTCCAGGTCGCCCGCGGCCGGGTGGCCGATGTAGGTGCCCTCGGTGATGATCAGGCCGGTTCCCGCAGCGGCCCGGCGGGCGTAGTAGGCGGCGACATCAGCCCCCGGGATGCCGCCGGGGGACTGGGCCCGCGTCATGGGGGCCATCACGATCCGGTTCCGTAGTTCGGCCGAGCCCAGCGTGAAGGGCTTGGCCAGGTACTGGGCCGCGCGAGAGGTCATGGCGTCGCACTCCTGGGGGTGAGGCGGGGGATAATGTGTGCTCGACAAAGATACATATCGTTCCCCGCGAAAGTGCAACTTTGATGGGTACTTTTTAAGCCGGGGGTGGCGACTTCGATATGCTCCGTCCGGGAAGAAAGGGTGGTGCCCCACGTGCTGGATGTCAGGTTCTCCAGCGCCCTGACCACGCTCTTGTTCCTTGCCGTCGCGGCCGAGGAGGGTCAGGCGGTGATGAGTTCCGCGCAGCTCGCCGAGCGGCTGGGCACCAATCCGAGCCTGGTCCGCAAGCTGTTGTCCTCACTCGCCAAAGCGGGTCTGGTCGAGTCGGTGATGGGGCGTACGGGCGGTACGAAGCTGGCCCGGCCCCCGCAGGACATCCCGCTCGCCGAGGTCTACCTCTGTGCGGTCGGCGACAAGCCGTTGTGGACCTGTCGTCCTGAGGCCGAACACGCATGCCTGGTGTCGACGCACGCCGCCGGCTACTTCGAGCGTCTGACCGAGCGGGCCGAGCAGGCCGTGCTCAGGACGCTGGGCGGTCAGACACTCGCTGACGCCCTGCGTGAGATCCGCTGCTCGGGCCACTCGCAGCCTGAACCACTGAAGTAGTCCCTGACTCGCTGTCCCCTCCACTCGGCCCGAGCTCGCGAGGCCGGGGCGGACGGCTGTCGGGTCCGGGGGTGGTGGCTCGTCACGGCGATGCGGGATCGCGCAGCTCGAACCAGATGTGCTTGCCGGTGGGGTGGGCGCCGGACTACGGAGCGGCGGCGTCGACCGCCGCTCACGCCGAGGTCAGCGCACGTCGGCGGGGAGAACCTTGTTTGGCGCGCTCGCGCGCACCATGAGTGTGCCGACGTCTTCTGGGTTCGGAGCGGGGAGCACCCGGGCCTCGATGTCGACGAATCCGGTGCGCTTGAGTAGGTCGGCCCACCACTGAGGTGGGTACGACCAGCGGAGCAGGGTGAGTTTGCGGCCCGCGAGGCCGTTCCCGTACATGGGCTGCGGTCCGTAGTAGCCCTCGATCGGCTCGGCCTGCGAGAAGGCGAGGACGCCGCCCGGGTTGAGGCGCTTGGCGATCAATGGGATCAGGTCGTCGGGGTCGGTGAACCAGAGTGCACCCCAGATGGAGAAGATCGCGTCGAACGTCGTCTCAGTGGTAGTGAGGTAGCCGCACGCCTCCGCCTCGACGAATGCCAGCCCGGGGGTCCCGTCCCACCACCGGCGGGCGCGGGCGATCTGGACGGCGGAGAAGTCCACTGCGGTCACCTCGACGCCGGTACGAGCGAGGTACACGGCCTCCTTGCCCTCGGCGCAGCCCAGTTCCAGCGCAGTGCGCGGACTGCCCAGAAATTCCTCACCGGGGCCGTGGCCGTCGTACTGGGTCCACGCGAACGTCTCGACATCAGGCGTCGGCTGCTCGCCCTCCCCGCGGTACGGCTTGTACGTGTCCCAGTACTCCGGCAGCGTGGTCGACTCGAGCGGCATGGGCGTCCTCCGAGGGTGTCCGACAGGCTGGACACCGTACCCACGCCTCCCGCCCGTCACAGCGGGAACGCCTCTTTTCCCTCCGTACAGGTGGCGAAGGTGCCGGGTCCGGCAGCATGGCTGCTGCCGGACCCGGCAGCATGGCTGCTGCCGGACCCGGCTGGTGCGTCCTGGGCAGGTCAGTGGCAGTTCTCGCCGGGACGGCAGGGGCCGCACTTGGAGTAGTCGCGCTCCCACAGCGGCCAGTCGACGTCGAAGCCGTTGTCGGCGATGATGCGCGCGGTGCGTTCGACCGAGCCGTCGTACTTGAACTCGACCTCGGGAATGTGCTCCAGGAACCGGCCATCGAAGTGCTCGTGGCTCCACTCCCGGTAGTTCTTCGTGTCCAGGATGAAGACGTGCACCGCCATGTCGACCAGGCGGCCGCAGCACATCTCCAGGCCCTGGCCCCACTTCTCGATGGCGGTGACCAGATAGGAGATGGCAGCGCCGAACAAGCGGTTGGCCATTACCGCGTCGAAGGGGTGGTCGCGCATGAGAAGCTGAATCTCACGGTCCCAGACTTCAGGCTTCACGTAGTCCCGCGGGTCGCGGATCTTGTTCTCGACTGCTGTCACCATGCTGTCCTCCGTGGTCGGGGCCCACCGCCCGGAGCGGGGGCACACGTCCACGAAACAGCTCGCCGCCTGGGGTCTGGTGATCGATTGCCGCCGCGTGCATCCAGTTTGCAGATCGCGCAGATGACGCATACGCAGCGCGAACGAGCTCTTACCCTGGGTATGTAATCCGCCTGGCCCCACGCATGGGGGAGGACCGATGAGCGTCGATTCGCTCTGGACCACCGATGAGGTTCGTATGCTCATCGACGAGCGAGACCCCGGAGGACTCATCCGCGTCGGCCGCCTAAGTCTCGGGTGGCGCCAAGCGGAGCTGGGTGCACGGATCGGTTGCTCCGCTTCTACGGTTTCCCGCCTTGAGCAGCGTGGCAGACACAGTGACTTGGCACTTCTCCGAGACGCCGCGCGCGAGGTGGGCGTGCCAGTGCACGTGCTAGCCGCGAGCCTCGGCTTATCCGCCCCGGCAACCACTAAAGTTGCGCCGTCAGGGCCGTGCCGTGCCGAGGAGGACCCGATGCGCCGCCGCACACTGCTCTCTGCCGTCGGCCTCGCGGCACCCGCCACCCTGCTCACAGGTTTGGACGACGCACTCGCGAGTGGGCCGACCGGCTCCCCCGTCCCCCTGGACGTTCGACTCGCCACGGCACGCGCGCACTTTGACGCTGGGCACAACGTCAGGCTGGTGAAGCTACTGCCCGGCCTTTTTGCTGACGCGCACCATGCGGCCCGCAGCCGTCAGGAGGTGTCCCTGGCTCGCCTGTCCATCACCTACTGCCTTGCCTCTCAGGTTCTCAGCAAGATCGGTTATTACGAGGAGTCGAGGCGCACTGCCGATCGGGCAGCGGTCTACGCGGATCTGTCCGGCTCTCCCCTCGCGGCCGCTGCAGCGGCACGCGAGATGAGCATTGTCCTGCGCCACCTTCAACAGCCGGCTGCTGCCCAGCACCGCATCCTGGACGCCGTCACCAAGGTCGAGGCCACTGGGCTGAAGACTGACGCTCAGGCATCGGCATACGCACAGATGCTGTGCACTACCTCGTACACTGCGGCAGTCGCCGGGGATCGAGACCAAGCCCTCGCGATGATCAGTGAAGCTACCCGAGCCGCCCGTTACCTGCCCCATGAATCGCCGGACGGGCGAATTTTCGCCGTCACCCCCGCCACCGTTGACCTGTACGCCGTAGGCGTGCACTGGGCTCTGGGGGACGCCGGACGGGCCTTGAACGTCGGCCGGAGTCTGCGGGCCGCACAGTTCAAGACCGCCGAGCGCAAGGGGAGGATGCACACTGACTTGGCTCGTGCATGGTGGCGGTGGGGCAAGCCGGAACAGACGGCGGCCGAACTCCTCGCCGCAGTGCGTGTGTCCCCGGGTGAAGTCCGTGATCGACCGGCGATTCGGAAGATTGTGACCGAACTCCGCTCCCGACACCCGCACGTCCCCGGAGTACGCGAGTTGGTGGCAGCCGCCGGGGCCCGCGCCTGATCACTCGGTAACCGGGTCGCGCAGCTCGAACCAGATGTGCTTGCCGGTGGGGTGGGCGCTGCTCTCCCAGGTCACGCCGCAGGCGTGGGCGAGCTGCTTCATCAGGAAGAGGCCCCGGCCCCCTTCTTCGTCGGCGGCCGCCCTGCGGGGGCGGGGGAGGTCGTCCGGGGAGCTGTCGCGTACGGCGATCGTCGCGATGCGGTCGCGGACGAGGGCGTCGATGTGGATGACGCGGGTGGTGGTGTGCTGGTTGACGTTGGTGACCGCCTCGGAGACGAGGAGGCGGGCCGTGTCCGCGAGGTCCTCCAGGCCGTTGGCCTGGAGGAGGGCGGCGATCGCGTCGCGGCAGGCCTTGGGGCTCTTGGGGGAGTTGGGGGCGCTGAGTCGGTAGGCGTAGGGGGGTTCGGCGGCGGCTTCGGTGGTTTCGGCGGCTTCGGGCATGGCGGGTTCTCCCAACGCGGGGCGTGACGGTTCCGATGCGCTGCGCTAACAAGACCATAGGGCATGGAGAGCACGCGTGCTATCAAGTCATAGAAGTTGTGCTATTCGTGGACGTGTGGGAGCGTCACACGCGACACTGTGTGCAGAGGCAGGGGAGGGTCTGATGCCGAGGACGGCGCCGACTGCAAGGCAGCGACGCCTTGGGGCGGAGTTGCGCAAGATGCGGGAGCACGCCGGGATGAGTGTGGCGATCGCCGCCGAGCAACTCGGGGTGGACCGGACTCGCATCAGCAACACGGAAGCCGGTCGATTCGGGGTCAGCGAGGAACGCGTCAGGGCGTTGGCCTCGATCTACTCATGCGGAGATCAGGCCTACGTGGACGCTCTCGTGGACATGGCGACCGAGCGTGTTCACGGCTGGTGGGAGGAGTACCGGGGGAAGCTTTCCGCAGGCGCTCTCGATCTGGCTGAACTGGAACACCACGCGGTGAGCATGCGGTCGGTGCAGACGATGCACCTCCCCGGCCTGCTGCAGACCGAGGACTACGCGAAAGCGGTCTTTGCCACGGCGGTGCCCGAGCCGACGCCCGTGCAGCTTCGCTGCAGGCTCTCCCATCGGTTGAAGCGCCGCGATGTCCTCGACAAGGACGTCCCGCCGCAGTGCACCTTCATCATCCACGAGGCCGCCTTGCGGGTGGGTTTCGGCGGCCCCAAGGTGGCTCGGAGCCAGCTCGAACACGTCCTGGAGGCCTCTGAGCGGGACACTGTGACCGTCCGCGTCATTCCCTTCTCGGCTGGAGGGTTTCCGAGCGCGGGCAGTTCTACCCTCTACGTCGCGGGGCCGGTTCCGCAGCTGGATACGGTGCAGTTCGACGCGCCGTTTGGTGTGACATTCCTGGACGCCGAGACGCATTTGATCAACTACAACGCCGTCCTGGACCGCATGGAGCAGTTGGCTCTCAGTCCGGATGACACGCGCGATTTCGTTCACGCAGTCGCGCAACAACTGTGAAGGTATGGAGATGTCGGAAATACAGTGGCGGAAGTCCTCGTACTCCGAGCAGAACGAGGGGAACTGCGTCGAACTGGCCCAGACCCCCGACGCGACGATCCTCCTCCGCGAAAGCGACGAACCCCACACCGTGATCACCACCACCCCCACCGCCCTCCGCGCCCTCGCGCGGGCCGTGAAGGCGGGGCGGTTCGATCACCTGTCCCGCTGAGCGTGAGGCCGCACCGCCGCGGAGCGGACCGCGTACAGTCGGCCCGGCGCGCGGCGCCGGAACCGCCGCGCTCACGAGAACAGGCACAGGCACAGGGGGATACGCATGTCAGGGGGCCGACTCGCCGGACGCGCGGCCGAACGCGCGATGCTCGCCGATCTGCTCGACGGCATCCGGTCCGGCGCCGGGCGGGTCCTGGCGCTGCGTGGCGAGCCCGGCGTCGGCAAGTCCGCGCTGCTGCGGCACGCCGCGGAGCACGCCGCCCCCGCCAAGGTCCTGCGTGCCACCGGCGCCGAACCCGAGACGGGCCTCGCCTTCGCCGCCCTGCACCAGTTGCTGCGGCCGGTCGCCGGGCTCATCGACGCGTTGCCCGGTCCGCAGCGGGACGCCGTGCGCGGGGCGTTGGGGCTGGCCGCGCCGCCCGCCGCGCAGGACCGGTTCCTGGTGGCCGCGGGGGTGCTGTCGCTGCTGGCCGAGGCCGCGCGGCCGCATGGGCTGCTGTGTGTCGTCGATGATTTCCACTGGGTCGACCGGGCGTCCGCCGACGCCCTGCTGTTCGCCGCGCGCCGCCTGGACACCGACGGCGTGGGGTTGCTGATCGCCACGCGCGACACCCCTGATACCCGGTACACGCTGCGCGACCTGCCAGAGCGGCGGCTGACCGGGCTGGACGCCGCCGAAGCGGCCGGGGCCCTCGCCGCCTGGGCGGCCGTGGAGCCCTCGCCGCGGGTCGCGAAGCTGATCGCCGAGGCCACCGGAGGCAACCCGCTCGCCCTGCGGGAAACCGCCGAACTGCTGACGGCCGACCACCTGACGGGTCATGAGCCGCTGCCGGACCCGCTGCCGCTGGGCGAGGGAGTCACCACCGTCTACGGTGGCCAGCTCGCCGCACTGCCCGCCGGGACCCGCCGGGCGCTGCTGGTCACCGCGCTCGACGGGCGGGGCGACCCCCGCGTGGTGCTGGCCGCCGCCGCCCGGCTCGGGGCCCCGGAGCGAGCCCTGGAGCCGGCCGAGGCCGCCGGCCTGGTGGTGGCCGGGCCCGCCGCGATCACCTTCCGGCACCCGCTGATCCGCTCGGCGGTGCACGCCGCCGCGAGCCCGGCGGACCGGCGCGCCGCCCATGAGGCGCTGGCCGCGGTCCTCGGGGCGGCGGGCGACGCGGACCGCCGGGCAGGGCACCTGGCCGCCGTGGCCATCGGCCCCGACGAGGAGATCGCCGCGGACCTGGCCGCCGCTGCCGACCGGGCTCGCGCCCGGGGCGGCTACGCGGACGCCGCCGATGCCCTGACCCGCGCCGCGCGGCTGACGCCCGACCCCGCCGCCCGGGCCCGCCGACTGACCGACGCGGCCGTGGCGGCCTGGCTCGGCGGGCGACCGGGCCAGGCGCACAGCGCGCTCGCGGCGGCCGGTGAGACCGCGGAGGACCCCGGCCTGCTGGCCGAACTCGCTCAGCTTCGCGGCCGCTTCGCGCTCAACTCCGGGGACGCGGCCGAGGCGCTGCGCATCTTCCTCGCCGCGGCGGACCAGGCACCCGACCGGCTCGAACTGCTCGCGGACGCCGCCGAGGCCGCGGCCAACGTGGGCGACAATGACGCCACCGTGCGCATCGGCCGGCGTGCCGAGGCCCTCTCCGAGCCCCCACCGCCCGGTTCCGCGGACGCGTTCACGCGGGATGTCCTGGCCGGGGCGGGTGCCCTGCAGGGCGGAGACCCCGAACGCGGGGTGCCGCTGCTCAGACGGGCCCTGGCGGCCGTCCCGGACGACACGGGCGAGGCAGCCACCCTGCTGTGGGCGGCGGCCGCCGCCAGCCTGCTCGGTGAAGGGGACGCCGCGGCCGCGTACGGGGCTCGGGCCGGTGAGGTCGCCCGGGTGTCCGGGATGGCGGGCACGTTGCCCGTCGTCCTGGAGAACGCCGCCACCGCGGAGCGGATGAACAGCCGGTTCGCGCTGAGCGTCGCCCTGTCCACGGAAGGGCTGGCGCTCGCCAGGGAGGCGGGCATCAGCAACTCCGCGGCCGCGCACCTGGCCAACCTCGCGGTCTGCGCCGCAGTGCGCGGCGAGGAGGACGTCTGCCACTCGCATGCCCGACAGGCCCTGGCCATTGCCATTCCGCACCGGCTCGGGCTGCGCGTCGGCGTGGCCTCCTACGCCCTCGGCGTCCTCGACCTCGGCCTCGGCCGGTTCGCCCAGGCTCATGAGCGGCTGACCGCGCTGGCCGACGCGGGCCCGGGCGCCGGGGCCCCCGTCGTCGTATGGGGATCGGTCGCCGACCGGGTCGAGGCCGCCGTGGCCGCCGGGGACGAGGCCGCCGCCCGCACCGCGGTGGCCTTCCTGGAGCGGTGGTCGGCGCACGCGGCCTCGGGGCGCTCCCGGGCGCTGCTGGCCCGCTGCCGCGCGCTGGTCGCCGAGGACGAGGCGGCCGTGTCGCTGCTGTACGAGGCGCTCGGGCACCTCGCCGCCGACAGCGGCGCCGCGTACGACCAGGCCCGTACCGCGCTGCTGCTGGGCGAACGGCTACGCCGCGCCCGCCGGGCCGGGGAGGCCAGAGGGCATCTGCGCCAGGCCATGGAGGTCTTCCAGCGGCTGGCGGCCGAACCGTGGGAGCGGCGCGCTCGGGGCGAGCTGCGGGCCGCGGGAGAGAGCGCCGACCGCCCGGCGCCGGACGCGCTCGCCGCGCTCACCCCGCAAGAGCTGCGGATCGCACGGCTGGTGGCCCAGGGAGCGTCCAACCGGGAGGTCGCGGTCCGCCTGTTCCTCAGCCCCCGCACCGTGGAGTACCACCTGTACAAGGTCTACCCGAAGCTGGGCATCAGCTCGCGCGCCGAGCTGACCAGGCTGCTTCAGTAGTTGCCACCAGTGGTCCTACGGATGGCACCGGTGGCCCGCCCCGGCACAGTTGTCCCCGTCAACGAGAGAAGAGAGACACAGATGACGGCAGAAGGACGACTGGTCACGATCGGCGACATCGAGCTGTGGACGGAGGAGTTCGGCGACCCCTCCCATCCGCCGGTGCTGCTCATCATGGGCTCGATGACCCAGGGCCTGCTGTGGCCCGACGAGTTCGTGGGCCGCGTCGCGGCCGCCGGCTACCGGGTCATCCGCTACGACCACCGGGACGTCGGCCGGTCCATGGCCCGGGACTTCGAGGCCCACCCCTACACCTGGGCGGCGCTCAAGGACGACGCGCTCGGCCTGCTGGATGCCCTCGGCACCGACCGGGCGCACGTGGTCGGTCACTCCGCGGGCGGCCTGCTCGCCCAGTGGATCGCCGCGGACCACCCCGAGCGGGTGGCCACCCTCACGGTGATCGGCTCCTCGCCGCTCGGTGCCCGCGAGGGACAGGTGCTGACCCGTGCCCTGCTCGGCGAAGCGCAGCCGGCGGGCAGCCTGCCGGAGCCGCGGCCGGAGTTCATCGAGTTCTTCCGGGCCGCCCTGACGGCCGCGCCGCCCAGCACCCGCGCCGAGGCCATCGACTTCCAGATCGCGACGGCCAGGGTGATGAACGGAACGGCGCTGCCGTTCGACGAGGACGCCCAGCGGCGCCTGGAGGAGCTGCTGCTCGACCGCGCCCGTGACCCGCGCACCACGGCCAACCACCGGCTCGCCGGAATGGCCGACCTGGAGTTCGAACCCGTCGGCGCGCTGGTCAAGGTGCAGGCGCCCACCCTGGTCGTCGAGGGCACCCACGAACCGGCCAAGCCCGGACACGGGGCGCTGATCGCGGAGGCGATCGCCGGGGCCCGGCTGCTGATGGTCCAGGACATGGGCCACATGATCGCGCCGGAGGTGGTCGAGCCGATCGCGACGGCGCTCATCGCCCACTTCGCCACCGCCTGAGCGGGCTCCTCGGTACTCCGCGGTGTCCGTCGTCATGGAGAATGAGCGCCATGAGTCTGTTCCGCGACGACGGCATCGTGCTGCGCACCCAGAAGCTGGGCGAGGCGGACCGGATCATCACGCTGCTCACCCGGGGTCACGGCCGGGTACGGGCCGTGGCCCGGGGGGTGCGGCGGACGAAGTCGAAGTTCGGGGCTCGCCTGGAGCCGTTCAGCCATGTCGACGTGCAGTTCTTCTCGCGCGGGGGCGGCGAGCTGGTCGGCCGGGGGCTTCCGCTGTGCACGCAGAGTGAGACCATCGCTCCGTACGGCGGCGCGATCGTCACCGACTACGCCCGCTACACCGCCGGTACGGCGATGCTGGAGACCGCCGAGCGGTTCACCGACCACGAGGGCGAGCCCGCCGTGCAGCAGTATCTGCTGCTGGTCGGCGCGCTGCGCACGCTCGCTTCCGGGGAGCACGCGCCGCATCTCATCCTGGACGCCTTCCTCCTCCGCTCCCTCGCCGTCAACGGCTACGCGCCGAGTTTCGACGACTGCGCGAAGTGCGGCATGCCCGGGCCCAACCGGTTCTTCTCGGTGGGCGCGGGCGGGGTGATCTGCGGGGAGTGCCGGGTGCCCGGAAGCGTCGTACCCTCGGCGGAGTCGCTGGCGCTGCTGGGCGCGCTGCTGACCGGGGACTGGGAGACGGCGGACGCGTGCGAGGCCCGGCACGCCCGGGAGGGCAGCGGGCTGGTGGCGGCGTATCTGCACTGGCACCTGGAGCGGGGACTTCGGTCGCTGCGGTACGTAGAGAAATAGACACGCGGAAGCATTCAGAGGGAGACGGCAGGCACATGGCACGACGCGGGATTCTGGGCCGACAGCGGCGCGAGTACCGGGCCCCGGAGCCGCACCCCTCGGGTGCCCGCCCGCCGAAGATCCCCGGTGAGCTGGTGCCCCAGCACGTGGCCGTGGTCATGGACGGGAACGGCCGGTGGGCCAAGGAGCGCGGGCTGCCGCGTACCGAGGGGCACAAGGTGGGCGAGGGCGTGGTCCTGGACGTGCTCAAGGGCTGTCTGGAGATCGGGGTCAAGAACCTGTCCCTGTACGCCTTCTCCACCGAGAACTGGAAGCGCTCGCCCGACGAGGTCCGCTTCCTGATGAACTTCAACCGGGACGTCATCCGCCGCCGCCGCGACGAGATGGACGAGATGGGCGTCCGCATCCGCTGGGCGGGGCGGATGCCGAAGCTGTGGAAGTCGGTGGCCCAGGAGCTCCAGGTCGCGCAGGAGCAGACCAAGGACAACGACGCCATGACCATGTACTTCTGCATGAACTACGGCGGCCGGGCGGAGATCGCGGATGCGGCTAAGGCGCTGGCGGAGGACGTGCGGGCGGGGCGGCTCGACCCGTCGAAGGTCAACGAGAAGACGTTCGCGAAGTACCTCTACTACCCCGATATGCCGGATGTGGACCTGTTCCTGCGGCCCTCGGGCGAGCAGCGCACCTCCAACTACCTGATCTGGCAGAGCGCCTACGCCGAGATGGTCTACCAGGACGTCCTCTGGCCGGACTTCGACCGCCGCGACCTGTGGCGCGCGTGCCTGGAGTACGCCTCGCGGGACCGCCGCTTCGGCGGGGCGATCCCGAACGAACCGGAGAAGAAGGACGGCTCCCAGGAGGGCCCGCGCTGACGCGGACCCCTGACGGCCGGTGCCGCCGCCCTCACGGACGGTGGCACCGGCCGTCGTCGTCCTGTGCGGACGGGCGTTGACGGGGTACGCGGAAAGCCACAGCGGTAACCCGTCGATCCCGAGGAGGTGCGTGTCGTGCGCGGCTTGAAGCGCTGGCTCGACCGCAGTCTGACCGCTCAGGCGGTCCTGATCGTTCTGCTGGGTGTGGGAATCTCCGCCGTGGTGCGCCGGGACGAGCCTCCGGCCTCCTGGGTGGTCCACGGCGTGCTGTACGCCGCCATCGGCATCGCGATCGTGGCCGCGCAGCGCCGCAGGGCCCGCCGCGCGTCCGGCACCGACGTACGCGGGCTCGCCGAGCTCAACCGCAAGCTCCGGCACCGCGAGGTGCCGAGCGACCCCGAGGAGCGGGAGGCCATGCGGCGGCTCGTCGCGGACCACCTGCGGCGGATGGAGCGGGCGGGCCGGTGGCTGCCGTACTGGCTGGGCTTCATGGGCCTGGTGGCGGTCGGCCTCCTCGTGCTCGGGGTGGTCAACGGCTCCTGGCTCTTCCCGCTGGTCTACGTGGCCTTCACGGCCGGCCTCTGCTCCTGGGTCCTGTGGATGCGGCGCCTCTCGTTCGACCGCTGCCACTTCATGCGCTCCGCCCTGGAGAGGCAGGCCGCACCGGTGTCGTGACCCCGCCGCCGTAACGGCGCGGCGCGGCAGGCGACAGTGGGTTTGCGGTGAGTATGGGACAACGACACGCCGACGCCACGGCGTGTCGTTGTCCCATACTCACCGCAAACCCGGACGGCGGTGGAGAAGTCCAGGCCGGTGACCTCTGCGCCACGGCGTGCTCTCAATCCCCGGGAAGGGTGCATCTGGATACACCCTGTTCGGCAGCCAGGTGCAGTGTTCGCCGGCTCCCCGACCGGCATCGTCGGCAGCGACGAACATCCGGTACGACCCGATCGGGGGCTGGCGGCATGCGGCACAAGTGGAAGGCGAAAGCGGGGCTGTTCCTCGCGGTCACGTTCGTGGCGGCGGGGGCGTTGGGCGCGGCGCAGCCCGCGACGGGGATACCGGACGAGGTCATCCAGCTGACCCAGTTCGGGCCCGCGCTGGGGGTGGCGGCGGTGGCTCTGCTGTGGCCCGGCGGGGTACGGGCCCTGCTCGCCGGGGCTTTGCCGGGCCGCCGGCCGGGCCGGGCGGCGGGCTCCCCGCCGTACGGCTCCGGCCCCGTGCCCGCCCCGTACGGCTCCGGCCCCGTGCCCGCCCCGTACGGCTCCGGCCCCGTGCCCGCCCCGTACGGCTCCGGCCCCGTGCCCGCGCCGTATGACCCGGCCCACGCGCCGTACGGCGCGGGCCGCGCGCTGCCGCTGCTCGCCACCGCGCTGCTGATCACCGCGCTGAGCGCGGGCGCGTACGCCCTGGCGACCGGCGACGCCCACGCCACCGACCCGCGCGCCCTCGACCACCCCTTCGCGCTGATCGTGGTGGCGCAGCTGGTCGGCGCGTGTGGTGAGGAGATCGGCTGGCGCTGCTTCTTCCAGCCCCTCCTGCGGACCCGTTTCGGCCCGCTCGCCGCCTCGGCCGCCGTGGGCGTGGTGTGGGGGGTGTGGCATGTGCAGGTGTTCGCCCAGGCCCCGGCGTACGCGGCCGGGTTCCTGCTGGCCACGGTGGCCATGTCGGTGGTCCTGGGGCTCGGCCTGGAGCGCGTACGGGCCAACCGGCTGCTGCTGGCGGGCGGCTTCCACACCCTGATCAACCTGGGCATGCTCCTGTTCATGGACGAGGAGTCCGGCGCGGTGCTGCCCATGGTGCTCTTCGGGGCGGCCTGCCTGGTGGCGGCGGTGCCGTGGGTGCGCCGGGCACCGGCGGCTACGATCCCCGCCGTGGCGCCCTCGGGGCGCTGATCCGGCGGGAGCGAGGAGCGGGCGGGCGGGGCATGGGGGGCACACGGGACGTACGCGGCGGGCTTGCCCTCAGCCGGTGCCAGCTGCTCGGGCTGGCGGGCTTCGCGGTGGCCGGCGTCGGGGCGCTGGTGATCGGCGCGCTGCTGCTGTGCCCGATCGGGGTCGGGTTCCGGCTGCTGCCGCCCGCCGCGGCCGCCCTGCGCCGGCTCTCCGACCGCTACCGCTCCTGGGCCGCCCGCTGGACGGGTACGGCGATCAGCCCGCCGGAGCCGCTCGCCGACGACCGGGTCGAGCAGGCCGACCGGGTCGAGCAGGTCGAGCGGTTCGAGCGGCCCCGTCGGCGGGCGGCCGCGGTCCTCGGCGACGAGGGGTTCTGGCGCGATCTGCGATGGGCGTGGCTGGAGCCGTGGCTCGGCGGGCTGCTGGTCGCGCTGCCGCTCGCCCTCGTCGAGTACGGCGCGTTCGGCACGCTGGTGCAGCCGTTCGTCTGGCGCCACCTCGGCGACGGCAACTGGTACGCCTTCATCCCCGTACGCTCCACCCCGACCATGCTCGCCGCGCTGGCCCTCGGCCTGGTGTTCATCGCGGCGGGCCTGCGCCTCGCCCCGCGCGTGCTCGCGCTGCACGGCCGCTGGAGCCGCCGGCTGCTGTCCGCGCCGCGCAGCACCGAACTGGCCCGGCGCGTCGAGCGGCTCACCGACATCCGTGACGAGGCGCTGGACGCGCAGGCGGCCGAGCTGCGCCGCATCGAGCGGGACCTGCACGACGGCGCCCAGGCCAGGCTGGTCGCCCTCGGCATGACGCTGGACGAGGCGACCCGGCTGCTGGGCGCCGACGGCACCCGCGCTATTGGTGAGGACGACATCAGCGCCGCCCGCGCGCTGCTCCTGGAGGTGCGCGAGACGTCCGCGCGGGCGCTCCAGGACCTGCGCGACCTGGTCCACGGCATCCAGCCCCCGGTGCTCGCCGACCGGG
Organism: Streptomyces sparsogenes subsp. cuspidosporus; assembly: GCF_039532705.1. Lineage (NCBI taxonomy): Bacteria > Bacillati > Actinomycetota > Actinomycetes > Kitasatosporales > Streptomycetaceae > Streptomyces > Streptomyces sparsogenes. The sequence continues at coordinate 80,169 of NZ_BAAASD010000017.1, forward strand.
GGCTCGGCGACGCCGTACGGTCCCTGGCGCTGGACAGCTTCCTCGACGTCCACGTCGAGGCCCGGCTGCCCGGGCGGCTCCCGGCTGCGGTCGAGTCCGCCGCCTACTTCGCGGTCGGCGAGCTGCTCGCCAACGCGGCCAAGCACTCCGGCGCCCGGGAAGTGCGCATCGCGCTGACGCACGAGGACGCGCGGCTGCGGGTCACGGTCACCGACGACGGCCGGGGCGGCGCGGATCCGTCCCGGGGGACCGGACTGCACGGCGTCCGGCGCCGGTTGGGTACCTTCGACGGCACTCTCGCCCTGCACAGCCCGCAGGGCGGCCCGACCACCGTGACCCTGGAGATTCCGTGCGTGTCGTCCTCGCCGAAGACCTCTTCCTGCTCAGGGACGGTCTGATCCGCACCCTGCGGGAACACGGCTGCGAGGTGATCGCCGACGTGGACAACGGTCCGGCGCTGCTGCGCGCGCTGCGCGAGGAGGACCTGGACGTCGCCGTGGTCGACATCCGGCTGCCGCCCACCCACACCGACGAGGGCCTGCGGGCCGCCCTGGAGGCCCGCCGCAGCCGCCCCGCCCTGCCGGTGCTCGTCCTGTCCCAGTACGTCGACCAGCTCTACGCCCATGAGCTGCTGGCCGGAGGCGAGGGCGGCATTGGCTATCTGCTCAAGGACCGGGTCACCCACACCGGGCAGTTCATCGACGCGGTGCGCACCGTCGCGGCGGGCGGCACGGTCATGGATCCGCAGGTCATCGCCAAGTTGCTGGCCCGCAGCGACGCCAGGGGACGCACCGGGAGCCTGACCCCGCGCGAACACGACGTGCTGAAACTGATGGCCGAGGGCCGGTCGAACGCCGCCATCGCGCACACCCTGCACATCAGCGAGAGCGCGGTCGCCAAGCACACCGCGAGCATCTTCGACAAGCTGCGGATCGAGCCGTCCGCCGACGACAACCGCCGCGTCCTGGCCGTGCTGGCCTACCTCAAGCGGTGACAAGCGGTAACGAGCGGTAACAAGCCTGCCCGGGACCTACGCCTCGCGCGCCGCCGCCGCGCAGTCGCCGCAGGTGCCGAAGATCTCGATCGTGTGGGCGACGTCCACGAAGCCGTGCTCCGCGGCGATCGCGTCGGCCCACTTCTCCACGGCCGGGCCCTCCACCTCGACCGCCTTGCCGCAGGAGCGGCAGACCAGGTGGTGGTGGTGCTCACCGCTGCTGCAGCGGCGGTAGACGGCCTCGCCGTCGGTGGTGCGCAGGACATCGACCTCGCCCGCGTCGGCGAGGGACTGGAGCGTGCGGTAGACCGTGGTCAGGCCGACGGAGTCGCCGCGGTGCTTGAGCATGTCGTGGAGCTCCTGCGCACTGCGGAACTCGTCCACCTCGTCCAGCGCCGCCGCTACCGCCGCGCGCTGCCTGGTGGCCCGGCCGCGTACTGGGGGACCCGCGGTCACCACAGTTGCCTCCTCAACATCGCCTGCTCGTCGCCTGCCCGTACGTCGCGCGTTCGCCTGGCCATTGTGCCAGGGAAAGCCGACCGGGCGGGCTAGACCAGGACATCGTCCGGCCCACCCGCCCCCGTGGCACCCGGGGCCGGTGCCGCCGCGCGGGCGCCGGGGAGCGGAAGGGCGCAGGGCTCCTCGGCCTCGGCGGCGGCCCTGCGGGCGCGCCTTCGCGCGAGTGGCGCCGCGAGGGCGGTGGTCGCGGCGAAGACGGCGATGGCCAGGACGACGATGCTGGCCCCGGGCGGGACGTCCTCGTAGAAGGAGAAGACCGTGCCGGAGAGCGTCACCACGACGCCGATGGCGACGGCCAGGGCCAGGGTCATCGCGAAGCCGCGCGTGGCCTGCTGGGCGGCCGCGACCGGGACCACCATCAGGGCGCTGACCAGCAGCAGGCCGACGACGCGCATGGCGACGGTGACGGTGACGGCGGCGGTGACGGCCAGCAGCAGGTTGAGGGTGCGCACCGGCAGGCCGGTCACCCGCGCGAACTCCTCGTCCTGGCAGACCGCGAACAGCTGGCGGCGCAGCCCGAGGGTGATCAGCACCACGAAGGCGGCCAGGCAGGTGATCGCGGTGACGTCCTCGCGCGAGACGGTGGTGATCGAGCCGAAGAGGTACGTGGTGAGGTTGGCGTTGGAGCCGGTCGGCGAGAGGTTGATCAGCAGCACGCCGCCGGCCATGCCGCCGTAGAAGAGCATCGCGAGGGCCAGGTCGCCGCGCGTCTTGCCGTACGAGCGGATCAGCTCCATGAGGATCGCGCCGAGGGCGGAGACCGCGACGGCCGTCCACACCGGGTTCGCGCCGGTCAGGAAGCCGAGCGCGACACCGGTCAGCGCGACGTGGCCGATGCCGTCGCCCATGATCGCCTGGCGGCGCTGGACGAGGTAGATGCCGACGGCGGGGGCGGTGATGCCGACCAGGGCGGCGGCGATCAGGGCCCGCTGCATGAACGCGTAGTCGAGGATCTCCAGCATGTCAGGTCAGCAGTCCCGTCCGGATCGGTTCGGCGTCGTGTGCCGCGTGCGGGTGTACGTGGTCGTGGCCGGGCAGGGCGTGCTGGCCGACGGCCTTGGGCGGCGGGCCGTCGTGGACCACGCAGCCGTCGCGCAGCACCACCGCGCGGTCGATCAGCGGCTCCAGCGGGCCCAGCTCGTGGAGGACCAGCAGCACGGTGGCGCCCCGGGCGACCTGCTCGCGCAGCGTGTCGGCGAGGATCTCCTGGCTGGCCAGGTCCACCCCGGCCATCGGCTCGTCCATGATCAGCAGCTCGGGCTCGCCGGCCAGCGCCCGGGCGATCAGCACCCGCTGGTGCTGGCCGCCGGACAGGGCGCCCACCGGGTCCTTGGCGCGGTCGGCCATCCCGACCAGCTCCAGCGCCCGCCGCACCGCCGCCCGGTCCGCCGCGCGCGGCGGAGCCAGCCGCCTGCGGGCCAGCCGCCCGGCGGAGACCACCTCGCGGACGGTCGCGGGGACGCCGCTGGCGGCGGTGGTGCGCTGCGGTACGTAGCCGACGCGGGCCCAGTCGCGGAAGCGGCGGCTGGGGGTGTCGAACAGCCGCAGCTCGCCGCCGGACAGCGGCACCTGGCCGACGACGGAGCGCACCGCCGTGGACTTGCCCGAGCCGTTGGCGCCCAGCAGCGCGACGACCTCGCCGCGCCGTACGGTCAGGTCCACGCCGCGCAGCACGGGGCGGCCGCCGAGCGAGGCGGTGGCCCCGCGCAGGGAGATCACCGGCGGGGCCTCGGCGGAAGTCCGGGCAGGGGCCTCGGCGGAGGTTTCCCCGGGGGTGTCGTCGGCGTGGGCTTCGGTGCTCGGGGCGGCGCCGGCGGATATGTCGGGTTCCGGCCTCATGCGGCTTCCTCCGTAGCTGATCGAGCTGCTGGCCCGGTCGCGGTCGCGGTCACGGCCGAGGCCGCGGGCAGGCGTCATCTGGTACCCAGGGCCTTTTCGAGCGCCGCGAGGTTCGCCCGCATGACCTCGAGGTAGTCGTCGCCCTTGGACTTCTCGCCGATGCCCTCGATCGGGTCGAGCACATCCGTGCGCAGGTGCAGATCGCCCGCCAGCGTCTTGGCGGTCTTGTCGCTCACCAGTGTCTCGAAGAAGACGGTGCTCACCTTCTCCTTCTTCGCGACCGAGTGCAGCTCCCTGATCCTGGCCGGGCTCGGCTCGGACTCCGGGTCGAGCCCGGAGATGGCCTCCTGGTGCAGGCCGTAGCGCTCGGCGAGGTAGCCGAAGGCGGCGTGGGTGGTGACGAAGGTGTCCGAGGTGCGGTTCTTCAGGCCCGTCTTGAACTCGTCGTCCAGCGCGCGGAGCTGCTTGACGAGCGCGGCGGTGTTCTTCTTGTAGGCGGCGGCGTGGTCGGGGTCGGCCTCCCGCAGCGCCTTGCCGACACCCTCGGCGACCTGGGCGTAACGGACCGGATCCAGCCAGATGTGCGGGTCGGCGCCGGCGTCCTCGCCGGAGTGGGCGTGCTCGTCGTGCCCGTGCTCGTCGCCCTCCACGTCGGTGCCGTGGTCCTCCAGGGTGGTGAACGAGGCGGCGTCGGCCACGTGCTTCGGCTCCGCCTGGGTGACGGCCTGGTCGACGGCCGGCTGGAGCCCCTTGAGATAGACGACCAGGCCGGCCTCGCTGAGCCGCGCGGTCTGCCGGGCGCTGATGTCCAGGTCGTGCGGTTCCGTGCCGGGCTTGGTCAAACTGGACACATGGACGTGTCCGCCGCCGATCCGCTCGGCGAGGAACTGCATGGGGTAGAACGACGCCACCACATCGAGTTTGCCGTCCGTACGGCCGTCCGTCTCGTTGGCGGAGCAGGCTGTGAGCGTCGCGGCGAGGCCGAGGACGGCAGCGCCGGCGACAGCGGCCGGAAGGGTGGAGCGGCGTATGTTCATGACTCTCATTTTCAACAAAGTTGGAAACGATTGTCAACAACGATCTGATTCCTGATCGCTTCGCTTACCGATTTGATCCGAGGGGTGCCGCCGCCGGTAACCTGAAGCATTCGCTTTGTCGTCCATCCATCCGTCGTCATCAGCCGTCATCAATGAAGAGAGCACCGTGGCCGCCGACAAGATCGACACAATCGTCAGCCTGAGCAAGCGCCGTGGCTTCGTCTACCCGTCCAGCGAGATCTACGGCGGGCAGCGGGCCGCCTGGGACTATGGACCGCTCGGCGTTGAGCTGAAGGAGAACATCAAGCGCCAGTGGTGGCGCTCGATGGTCACCTCGCGCGACGACGTGGTCGGTCTCGACTCGTCGGTGATCCTCGCCCGCGAGGTCTGGGAGGCGTCCGGCCACGTCGCCACCTTCACCGACCCGCTGACCGAGTGCACCTCCTGCCACAAGCGGTTCCGCGCGGACCACCTGGAGGAGGCGTACGAGGCCAAGCACGGCCGGCTGCCCGAGAACGGCCTGGCGGACCTCAACTGCCCGCACTGCGGCACCAAGGGCAGCTTCACCGAGCCCAAGCAGTTCTCCGGCCTGCTCTCCACCCACCTCGGGCCGACCCAGGACTCCGGCTCGGTCGCCTACCTGCGCCCCGAGACCGCCCAGGGCATCTTCACCAACTTCCTGGCCGTCCAGCAGACCTCGCGCCGCAAGCCGCCCTTCGGCATCGCCCAGATCGGCAAGTCCTTCCGCAACGAGATCACGCCGGGCAACTTCATCTTCCGCACCCGTGAGTTCGAGCAGATGGAGATGGAGTTCTTCGTCAAGCCGGGCGAGGACGAGACCTGGCACGAGTACTGGATGGAGCAGCGCTGGAACTGGTACCGCGACCTCGGCCTCCAGGAGGCCAACATCCGCTGGTACGAGCACCCCAAGGAAAAGCTCTCCCACTACTCCAAGCGCACCGCCGACATCGAGTACCGCTTCAACTTCGGCGGCTCGGAGTGGGGCGAGCTGGAGGGCCTGGCCAACCGCACCGACTACGACCTGAAGGCCCACTCCCAGGCCTCCGGCCAGGACCTGTCGTACTTCGACCAGGAGGCCGGCGAGCGCTGGACGCCGTATGTCATCGAGCCGGCGGCCGGCGTGGGCCGCGCGATGCTGGCCTTCCTCCTCGACGCGTACGTCGAGGACGAGGCGCCCAACGCCAAGGGCAAGATGGAGAAGCGCACCGTGCTGCGGCTCGACTCGCGCCTCGCGCCGGTCAAGGTCGCCGTGCTGCCGCTGTCCCGCAACCCGCAGCTCTCCCCGAAGGCCAAGGGGCTCGCGGCGGACCTGCGCAAGCACTGGAACATCGAGTTCGACGACGCGGGTGCGATCGGCCGCCGCTACCGCCGCCAGGACGAGATCGGCACGCCCTTCTGCGTCACCGTCGACTTCGACACCCTCGACGACAACGCGGTGACCGTGCGCGAGCGCGACACGATGAAGCAGGAGCGGGTCTCCCTCGACCAGATCCAGTCCTACCTGGGCGGCCGACTGATCGGCTGCTGATCAGGGCGGGTCGTCAGGCGATCACGCCGGGACGGGCCCTGGCGCCGCGGGTAGACTGCCGCGGCGCCAGGGCCCGTCACCTTCTGTGGCTCTTTTCTTTCTGTGGCTCTTTTCCGCGGCTCTTCGCCGTGGCTCTGCGGGAACGGGGGTTCTGGAGACATGCGAGGTGTGACGCATCACATCACCGCCACCTGGGAGGACGGCACCGTCTTCGAGGTGAGCTACGGATACGGCGCGCGGCAGCGGCGGATGCTCGAGTGTCTGCACTGCGACTGGGAGGAGCAGATCACCTACGGCGGCGCCCGGCACAAGGGCCTCGATCACCTCGCCCAGGCCCACGGCGCGGTCGGCAGCCCGACCATGACGGCCGACGCGCGGGCGCGGCGGCAGGTGATGTGGACGATGACGGTCTGCTTCCTGATCGCGGCGGTCGTCCTGTGGTGGGCCACGTCCCGGACCTGAGGCCACCGTCACCCGAGGCCACCGTCACCCGAGGCCACCGTCACCCGAGGTCACCGTCGCCCGAGGTCGCCGTCGCCCGAGATCCGCGCCGGGGGCCTTCCTCAGGGCCAGCGCCGCGCACACCGCCGCCAGCGGCAGCTCCGCGCACACCGCCATGGCCAGGGCCGCGCACAGCTCGGCTCCCGGGGCCGCCGTCACGGTGTCGAACCACGCGTCCACCACCAGCAGCGCGCAGGTCGCCGCCGCGGTGAGCCGGTGGCGGCCGTCGCCCCGGCGCCGCAGCAGGCCGGTGGTCAGCAGCCCGAGCGCCTCCAGGGCGTCCAGGCCCGCCCATGCCGCGTTCCAGTGGCCCACCCGCGCCGTGGGCGGCAGCGTCGTCGCCAGGACGACGAGCCAGGGGAGCAGCGCCGCGCCGCTGCCCAGCAGCACCCACTCCACCCGGAAACGGCGGCCGAGCCGGCCCCGGCGGCGGGGCGTGACGCGATCCGCGCGGGCGGTGCGGGCCGTGGGCGCGGGGGCCGTCGAGGCGGAGGCGTACAGGGCGGTCATCGAGCTGTTCTCCTTCCGGCCCGGCGCGGTTCGGCTGCTCCCCGGGCACGTCCACCAGCCTCCTCGGCGCGACCGCCCCTGTCGGTAACACGGGTTGCCGAACGGGGGTGGCACCAGGTGCACCCCCGATCCGGGCACGGGCGTGAACGACGCGTCCCGAGCGGCGGTTTAAGGTCGCCGCATGAGACTCCCCACCGCGCCGCGAGCAGCGCTCGAGCGGCTGCGGCGCGACGCGGTATTCGGGCTCGCGGGCATAGCCGTGCAGTTCCTCGCCCTGCTGGTGATGAGCGTGCCCTGGCTGATCTACGACCAGGCCGCGTCCCTGCCGGCCGTCCTGCTCAACGTCGCCCTGCCGGTCGGTGCCCTGGCCGCCCTCAGCCCGGCGTTCACCCGGACGCAGCGGCGCCGCTTCGCGGCCCTGCGCGGTGTCGACATCCCCGGCCCGGCGCGCTGGGGGTGGCAGGTGCGCTACAACCTGCTCGCCGCGCCGGCCATCGCCTGCGGCGGGCTGCTGGCCTGGATCCTCGCCGTGGTGGGGCTGGAGGGCGCGACCGTGTTCCTCTGGAGACCGCTGGTCGGGCGGCCGAAGTTCGTGCCGGCCGCCATGGTGGAGGCGTATCTCACCGCGCTCGGCCTGGCCCTGCTGGCCCTCGCGTACTGGCTCATCGGCGCCCTCTCCCGGCTCGACGTCCGCCTCGCCACCGCGATGCTGGGCCCCGACCCGGCCAAGGAGCTGGAGCGCCGGGTCGAGGACCTGACCGAGCGCCGCGCGGGCACGGTCGACGCGGCCGACGCCGAACGCCGCCGCATCGAACGCGACCTGCACGACGGCGCCCAGCAGCGCCTCGTCTCCATGGCGGTCAACCTGGGCCTCGCCAAGGCCACGCTCGGCGACCTGCCCGAAGAGGCCCGCAAGGTCATCGACGAGGCGCACCGGGAGGCCAAGGAAGCCATCGAGGAGCTGAACAACCTGGTGCGCGGGCTGCACCCGGCCGTCCTCGACGACCGCGGGCTCGACGCCGCCCTGTCCGGCCTCGCCGCCCGCGCCACGCTCCCGGTGCGGCTGCGCGTCGACCTCCCCGAGCGCCCCGCGCCCACCGTCGAGGCCGTCGCCTACTTCGTGGTCTCCGAGTCGCTGGCCAACGTCACCAAGCACGCGCGGGCCACGGAGGCCGAGGTCACGGTCGTACGGACGGGCGACATACTGCGGGTGGTCATCGCCGACGACGGGGTCGGCGGTGCCGATCCCGGCCGGGGCAGCGGCCTTACGGGGCTCGTGGGGCGCGTGGGCTCCGTGGACGGGACGTTCGACCTCAGCAGCCCCCGCGGGGGCCCGACCGTCATCACCGTGGAGTTGCCGTGCGTGCTGTGATCGCCGAGGACTCGGTCCTGCTGCGGATCGGCCTGGTGAAGGTCCTGCAGACCGCGGGGTTCGAGGTCGCGGCGGAGACGGACGACGCGGACGGGCTGCTCGCGGCCGTCGAGGAGCACCGCCCGGACATCGCCGTCGTCGACGTCCGGATGCCGCCCGGCTTCACCGACGAGGGCGTGCACGCCGCGCTGCTGATCCGGCGCCAGTGGCCGGACACGGCGGTGCTGCTGCTGTCCCAGTACGTGGAGGAGCGGTACGCCGCCGACCTGCTGACCGCGCACACCAGCGGAATCGGCTATCTGCTCAAGCAACGGGTCGCGGACGTCGAGGACTTCATCGCCGCCCTGCGCCGCGTCGCCTCCGGCGGCACCGCCCTCGACCCCCAGGTCGTCGCCCAACTCCTGGTCCGCCGCCACCGCGACCCGCTCGACCGGCTCACCCCGCGCGAGCGCGAGGTCCTGGAGGCGATGGCCCAGGGACGGTCCAACGCGGGGATCGCGGAGGGGCTGGCGATCAGCGAGTCGGCGGTGGCCAAGCACATCAACAGCATCTTCGTGAAGCTCGACCTGCCGGTGGCGGACGGCGACCACCGGCGGGTGCTGGCGGTGCTGCGCTTCCTCGGCGTGGGGTGAGGAGCCGGACACCGGAGCGAGGAGCCGGGGCGAGGGCCGGGCCGCCCGCTCACCCCAGCGCCCGCGGCAGCCGCAGGCTCAGCAGCCCGGTCACCACGATCCCCGCGAGTTGCAGGGCCAGCGTCCTGACCAGCGCGTCACCCATGCCCACCGACGGGGCCAGCGAGACGAAGAGCGTGCCGAGCGTGGCCACGCCCAGGGCCAGCGCCGACTGCTGGGTGGTGACCATCACGCCGCTGCCGACCCCGGCCCGCTCGGCGGGAATCTCGGCGAGGATGCCGCGGATCAGCACCGGAAGCTGCAGCCCCTGGCCGAAGCCGGCCACCGCGATGCCGGGGAGCAGGTCGGTCAGCGACAGGTCGGTCCAGCCCCGGTGGACGGCCAGCATCAGCAGCACGACGCCCACGGCCTGGATCACCGCCCCCGCCGTCACCACCCGGTTGCCGTAGCGGGTCACCAGGCGCGGCCCCATCAGCGAGGCCGCGAAGAAGCTCACGGCCATCGGCGTGAGCGCCAGGCCGGCCTCGACGGGCCCGTAGCGCAGGCCCTGCTGCAGGGCGACCGCGATGACGAACATGAAGCCGCCGAAGCCCGCGCCGAACGGCAGGATCATCAGCAGGCCCCGGCGCAGCCCGCGCAGCGCGAACAGACTCGGCGGCAGCAGCGGGACGCGGCCGAGGGACTCCAGGCGCCGCTCGACGGCGTAGAAGGCGGCGGCCGCGACGGGGAAGGTGCCCAGCAGCAGCCAGGTCCACAGCGGCCAGCCCGCCGCGCGGCCCTCGGTCAGCGGCAGGAGCAGCGCCACCAGGGCGAGGGCCAGCAGCCCGGTGCCCGGCACATCGACCGGCGCGGGCCGCTCGGAGCGGGTCTCCGGCACCGTACGGGCCGCGAGGGCCAGCCCGGCCAGCGCGACCGGCACATTGACCAGGAAGACCGCGCGCCACCCGGTGCCCGCGAGGTCGGCGGCCACCAGCACACCGCCGAGGATCTGCCCGGCCACCATGGCCAGGCCGGCCGTGGCGCCGTACAGGCTCACCGCGCGGGCGCGGCGCGGCCCGGAGGTGGTGGAGTGGATCGTCGCGAGCACCTGGGGGAGCAGCAGCGCCGCCGAGGCGCCCTGCGCCACCCGGCCCGCCACCAGGCTCCACGCGTCCGGCGCCAGACCGCAGACGAGGGAGGTCAGCCCGAAGGCGGCCATTCCGGCGAGGAAGAGCCTGCGCCGGCCGAAGGTGTCGCCCAGCCGGCCGCCGAGGACCAGCAGCACGGCGTACGCGACGCCGTACCCGGCGACCACCAGCTCCAGCAGCGCGGGGCCCGCGTTCAGATCGCGGTCCATGGCGGGCAGGGCGACGTTGACGATGAAGAAGTCGATGAGGGGGAGGGACCCGCCGAGCAGGACGGTGAACAGCCCGAGGGCGGTCAGCGCGCCGCCGGCGCCACTCGGGGTTCTGGTTTCCGCGGGGGCGGGGTTCTGGGTACGGAGGGTTGTCTGGCTCACGGATACGACGATCCCGCCCCGCTCAGACGGGTACCAGAGTGTTCTTATCCTGGTACCAGAACTACCTGGCAACCGGCTGAGTCTTCCGGCACCCTGGAGCCATGACCACGATGGTGCAGGAGACCGCCGTACAGTCCGTGACCGCCGTACGGCCCGCCGACGGGGACGTACGCCGGGGCGAGCTGGCGGCGTTCCTGCGCAGCCGGCGCGAGCGGATCACCCCCGAGCAGGTCGGCCTGCCACGCGGCCCGCGCAGGCGCACGCCCGGGCTGCGCCGCGAGGAGGTCGCCCAGCTCGCCGCGGTGGGGGTCACCTGGTACACGTGGCTCGAACAGGCGAGGGACATCCATGTCTCCGCGCAGGTCCTCGACTCCATCGCCCGCGCGCTGCTGCTGGACCGCAGCGAGCGCGAGCACCTGTTCGCGCTGGCCGGGGCCGTGGACCCGAGCCCCGGCAACGAGTGCACGGGCGTGACGCCGGCGCTCCGGCTGATGCTGGAGCAGCTGGAGCCGTTCCCGGCCTGTGTGCAGAACTCGCGGTTCGACATCGTCGCGTACAACCGCACCTACGGGCGGCTGCTGTGCGACATGGACGCGGTGCCCCCGGAGGACCGCAACTGTCTGTGGCTGGCCCTCACCCACCCCGTCTGGCGCGACAGCATGGTCGACCGGGAGGAGACGATCCGGGGAATGGCCGCCAAGTACCGGGCCTCGATGGCCGAGCACCTGGCCGAGCCGGCGTGGAAGGCGCTGCTGAAGCGGTGCCAGGACGCCTCGCCCGAGTTCCGCGAGGTCTGGGCCCGGCACGAGGTGCTGCGGCCGAGCAACAAGGTCAAGGTCTTCCGCCAGGCGCGGGTGGGCCTGCTCCGGCTCACCGCCACCACCCTGTGGACCGGCCCGAACCCGGGACCGAAGGTGACGGTCTACACCCCGGTGGACGGCGAGTCACACGAGCGCCTGGAGAAGCTTCACGCGCTGGTGCTCGCCGAGGTCTGAGCGGGCGCGCGCTCCTCGTCGCCGAAGAGCGTGGCGGCGCGCCGGGCGGTGGCGGCCGCCCAGCGGCCCGTGGTCACCACCCCGAGCAGCAGCACGGCTGCCCCGCACCCGGCGATGATCCACCAGGCGGGGCGGGCCGCCTCGGTGAACCGGGCGGCGCTGCCCGACGCCCCGGAGGACAGCACCGCGCCGATCACCGCGACCCCCAGCGAGGCGCCCACCTGGCGGCTGGTGGAGGCCACGGCGGCCGCGACCCCGGCCTGGGTGCGCGGCATGCCGGACACCGCGGTGTTGGTGATGGGCGCGTTGACCAGGCCGAAGCCGATGCCGAACAGCACATACCCGGCCAGCAGCAGGCCGTCGGTGGCCTGGGCGTCGAAGGCCGCGAACAGCACCCCGCTCATCCCCATCGCCGCCCCGGCCAGCAGCAGTGGCAGCCGCGGCCCACGGCTGCCGACCAGCCGCCCGGACAGCGGCGCGAACACGAAGCACATGGCCGCCATCGGCAGCATCCACAGCCCCGCGTGCAGCGCGTTGAGCCCGCGCGCGTCCTGGAGGTACAGCGTGTTCAGGAACAGGAAGCCGCTCAGCGCCGCGAAGGCGCTCACCGCTATGACCGTGGCCCCGCTGAAGGGCACGCTGTGGAAGAAGCGCAGCTCGATCAGCGGCTCGGCGCGGCGGCGCTCGTACGCCACGAGCCCGGCCAGCGAGCCGGCCGCGACCGCGGCGCACACGGCGATCAGCGGCGAGCCCCAGCCCCGGTCGGGCGCCTCGATGATGGCGTACGTGAGCGAGCCGAGCAGCGTGATCACCAGGAGCTGGCCCACCGGATCGGCCCGGCGCGGCCGCGGGGCGCGCGACTCGGGCACGTACCGGGCGGTCAGCACCACGGCCGCGAGCCCTATCGGCAGATTGAGCCAGAAGATCGAGCGCCAGCCGACCGACTGCACCAGCACCCCGCCCACCAGCGGCCCGGCCGCCATGCTGATGCCGACGACCCCGCCCCACACCCCGATCGCCCGGGCCCGCTCCTTGGGCTCGGTGAAGGTGTTGGCGATGATCGACATCGCGACGGGGTTGAGCATCGAGCCGCCGACCGCCTGCACCATCCGGAAGGCCACCAGCGCCTCCAGGTTCGGCGCGAGGCTGCACAGCGCGGAGCCGAGGGTGAAGACCACCAGGCCGGTCTGGAAGGTGCGCTTGCGCCCGACCCGGTCCGCCGTCGAGCCCGCGAGCATCAGCAGCGCGGCGACGACCAGCGTGTACGCGTCGATCGTCCACTGCATCCCGGAGACGGAGGCGTGCAGCTCACGCCGCATCGAGGGCAGGGCGACATTGAGGACCGTGTTGTCGAGGCTGACGAGCAGCAGGCTCATGCAGCAGATCGCCAGCACGAGCATGCGCCGGCGGTGGCTCAGCTCAGGCATGTTTGAACGCTACATCCACAATCCGGGCCGGGCCGTCATCCGGCTCCGGCGCATCCGGGTCGGGCCGTCAACCGGGCCCGGCGCATCCGGGTCCGGGCGTGCGGGACAATGAGAAGTCCGCCGCCCTGACCGCATACCCGAGAGATACCCGAGGACGCCCCTTCCATGACCGCCACGCAGCTGCAGATCGGACCGCACACGGTGACCCCGCCGGTGGTGCTCGCGCCCATGGCCGGGATCACCAACGCGCCGTTCCGCACCCTCTGCCGTGAGTTCTCGGGCGGCAAGGGGCTGTTCGTCAGCGAGATGATCACGACGCGGGCGCTGGTCGAGCGCGACGCCAAGACCATGCGGCTGATCCACTTCGACGGCTCCGAGAAGCCCCGCTCCATCCAGCTGTACGGCGTGGACCCGGTGACCGTCGGCAAGGCCGTACGGATGATCGTGGACGAGGACCTGGCCGACCACATCGACCTGAACTTCGGCTGCCCGGTCCCCAAGGTCACCCGCAAGGGCGGCGGCTCGGCGCTCCCGTACAAGCGCAACCTGCTGCGCTCGATCCTGCGCGAGGCCGTGACCGGCGCCGGCTCGCTGCCGGTGACGATGAAGATGCGCAAGGGCATCGACGACGACCACATCACCTACCTCGACGCGGGCCGCATCGCGGTGGAGGAGGGCGTGACGGCCATCGCCCTGCACGGCCGTACGGCGGCGCAGCACTACGGCGGCACGGCCGACTGGGACGCCATCGCCCGGCTGAAGGAGTCCGTCCCCGAGATCCCGGTGCTGGGCAACGGCGACATCTGGTCGGCGGACGACGCCATGCGCATGATGCGCGAGACGGGCTGCGACGGCGTGGTCGTGGGCCGCGGCTGCCTGGGCCGGCCCTGGCTGTTCGGCGACCTGGTCGCGGCCTTCGAAGGCGGCGGCGCACCGGCCCGGCCCACCCTCAGGGAGGTCGCGGCGGTCATGCGGCGCCACGCCGAGCTGCTGGCCGAGTGGCTGGAGGACGAGGAGCGCGGCGTCATCGACTTCCGCAAGCACGTCGCCTGGTACACCAAGGGCTTCTCGGTGGGCTCCGAGATGCGCAAGCGCCTGGCGATCACCTCCTCCCTGGCCGAGCTCGACGCCCTCCTCGCCGAGCTGGACCTGGACCAGGAGTGGCCGGCGGGCGCGGACGGCCCGCGCGGCCGCACCTCCGGCCGCAACCGGGTCGTCCTGCCGGACGGCTGGCTGGACGACCCGTACGACTGCGCGGGCGTCAGCGCGGACGCGGAGCTGGACACCTCGGGCGGGTGACCGGGGCCGGCCCGGGCCGGGGTCCGGGGGCGGCCACCAGCAGGTCGAGCGCCAGCGCCGCCGTCCAGCTGAAGTCCCGGGTGCCGCGCGCCTGGCCCGTGTACGGGTCGACGTACTCGGCGAAGCCGGAGGAGACGGCCACCTCGAGGGCGGCGGAGCGCAGGGTGTCGGCCAGGGGTGCGGCGCCGTGCCGCCGCAGGCCGCGTTCGACCAGCCAGTTGACGTTGAACCAGGCGGGGCCGCGCCAGTAGCGGGACGTGTCGAAGGCGGCGCCCAGCAGGTCGTAGCTGGGGACGAGGCGCGCGGTGGCGCCCAGGCCGAAGTGGGGGCCCGTCGCGGTGCGGATGAGGTGGGCGGCGAGGGCGGGCGGCAGGTCGGGGACGATCAGGGGCAGCAGGCCGGCCGCGCCGCGCTCGGGGATCAGCGTGTCGTCGCGCAGGTCGCGGCAGAGGAACAGCCCGGTGGCCGGGTCCCACAGCCGCTCCACCAGCGCGTCGGTGAGCTGCCGGGCCCGCGCCCGGTGGGGCGCCGGGGCGGCGCCGACGGCGGGGGCGATCTCGGCCAGCGCGTGTTCGGAGGCGATCAGCAGGGCGTTGACGCCCGGGTCCTCCACGGCGAAGGCGGGTAGCGGCCCGTCGTCGCGGTAGCCGCGGTCCCGGTAGTCGGCGGCGAGCCGCACATAGCGCCCGTAGTCCAGGTCGGTGGGCCGGTCGGCGGCCGCGCCGTGGTGGAGGTCGGCGCGGCGGAAGGTGCCGGGCGCGGCGGGCTCGATCCGCTTCAGCGGGGCGTCCCAGCAGGGGCTGTTGTCCATGCCGGGCTCCCAGGGGTGGACCACGGCCACCAGCCCGTGGCCGCCCAGGTCGCGGGCCTCGGTCAGATAGCGGTGCCAGGCGGCGAGCTTGGGGTACAGCCGGGCCAGGAAGCCGCGGCGGGCCGAGGTCCGGGGGTCGGCACGGTGCACCAGCAGGCAGGCGAGCGCGTGGACGGGGGGCTGGACGATGCCGGAGGTCTCGACGGTCGCGGGGGCGCCGGCGGCCGCGCCCGCGCGGGAGGAGCGCCAGAAGTCGGGGCTGGGGAAGTAGGCGTCGAGCGGCACCGCCGGGTTGAAGACGATGTGCGGGATCCGGCCGTCGTCCCATTGGGCGCACAGCAGGGTCTCCAGCTCCCGCTGGGCGCGGGGCGCCGACAGGTGGCGCAGTCCGATGGCGATGAAGGCCGAGTCCCAGCTCCACTGGTGCGGGTAGAGGCCGTGGGAGGGGACCGTGGAGGTGCCGGTCCAGTTGTCCAGGAGCACCCGCCGGGCGCCGCGCAGCAGCCGCGGGGGCGCGGGCTGGTGGGGCTCGCCGCTTTCCACGAAGGACTCCGAGAGGGTCGTGGCCTCGTATTGCCGTCACGGCGAAGATAGCCGAGCGCGCGGCGGGGCCTGCTGCGTGGAACGTGCTCGTTCGGGGGGTTCCCCTGCGAGGTGCTCGTTTGAGCGGGGTCCCTCTCGTTGTATCCAAAAGGCGAGATGATACCCCGTCAGAGCGCGTGATTCTCGCCACTCTGATAGCCCCCTCGCTCACATGAGCGGTGATCCGGAGGGGTCTCGGCGGCGCGGGACTGTGCTCACCTCTCCAAGGCATGGCACTCCGTGCCACCTTTTGGATGTTCGACACGCCGAACCAATAGTGACGTAGGGTGACGTCGGAGCGTTTTGGTGTGGTCGAAACGTAAGCATGTATTCGACACTTGAATCAAACGCGGCAGGGGCGTCATTCGTACGAGTGACTTTCGAACTCGTGGCAGGCGGGTGGTTACAGCCGAATGACGGGGGAGTGCACATGCTCAGGCGCCTTCGATCTGGGTACGCTCCCCGCCGTCAGGGCAGCCGAGCCGAGGAGTTCGAGTCCCGTGCCGGAAACACAAGATCAGCAGAAGTTCGTTTACGACTTCACCGAGGGCAACAAGGACCTCAAGGACCTGCTCGGCGGGAAGGGCGCCAACCTGGCCGAGATGACCAATCTCGGTCTCCCCGTGCCACCGGGCTTCACCATCACCACCGAGGCCTGCAAGGTCTACCTCGCCAGCGGCGAGGAGCCCCCGGCCCTGCGCGACGAGGTGAGTGCGCACCTCGACGCCCTCGAGCGGAAGATGGGCAAGAAGCTCGGCCAGCCGGACGACCCGCTGCTGGTCTCGGTGCGCTCCGGCGCCAAGTTCTCGATGCCCGGCATGATGGACACCGTCCTCAACATCGGCCTCTCCGACGACTCGGTCGCGGGCCTCGCGGCCCAGGCCGGCGACGAGCGGTTCGCCTGGGACTCCTACCGCCGCCTCATCCAGATGTTCGGCAAGACCGTGCTCGGCGTGGACGGCGACCTCTTCGAGGAGGCGCTCGAGGACGCCAAGCGCGCCAAGGGCGTGACCGTCGACGTCGACCTGGACGCCGGGGACCTCAAGCGGCTGGTCACGGAGTTCAAGGACATCGTCGCGCAGGAGACCGGCCGTGGCTTCCCGCAGGAGCCGCGCGAGCAGATGGACCTCGCCGTGCGGGCGGTCTTCGACTCGTGGAACGGCGACCGCGCCAAGCTCTACCGCCGCCAGGAGCGCATCCCCCACGACCTGGGCACCGCCGTCAACATCTGCTCCATGGTCTTCGGCAACCTCGGCCCCGACTCCGGCACGGGCGTCGCCTTCACCCGGGACCCGGCCAGCGGCCAGCAGGGCGTGTACGGCGACTACCTGCAGAACGCCCAGGGCGAGGACGTCGTCGCCGGGATCCGCAACACCGTGCCGCTCGCCGACCTGGAGCGGATCGACAAGGGCTCGTACGACGAGCTGATGCGGATCATGGAGATCCTCGAGAACCACTACCTGGACCTCTGCGACATCGAGTTCACCATCGAGCGCGGCAAGCTGTGGATGCTCCAGACCCGCGTCGGCAAGCGCACCGCCGGGGCTGCCTTCCGCATCGCCACCCAGCTCGTCGACCAGGGCCTGATCGACGAGGCCGAGGCGCTGCGGCGGGTCAACGGCGCCCAGCTCGCCCAGCTGATGTTCCCGCGCTTCGACGAGGAAGCGGCGGACGGCGACGCGGTGCGCAAGCTCGGCCGCGGCATCGCCGCCTCGCCGGGCGCGGCCGTCGGCAAGGCCGTCTTCGACTCGTACACCGCGGTCAAGTGGTCCCGGTCCGGCGAGAAGGTCATCCTCATCCGCCGCGAGACCAACCCCGACGACCTCGACGGCATGATCGCCGCCGAGGGCATCCTGACCTCCCGCGGCGGCAAGACCTCGCACGCCGCCGTCGTCGCCCGCGGCATGGGCAAGACCTGTGTCTGCGGCGCCGAGGAGCTCGAAGTCGACACCAAGCGGCGCCGGATGACGGTGCCCGGCCTCGACGGCAAGGACGGCCTGGTGATCGAGGAGGGCGACGTCATCTCGATCGACGGCTCCTCCGGCAAGGTCTACCTGGGCGAGGTCCCCGTCGTCCCCTCCCCGGTCGTCGAGTACTTCGAGGGCCGGATGCACGCGGGCGCCGACGACGCCGACGAGCTCGTACGGGCCGTCCACCGGATCATGGCCTACGCCGACCGGGTGCGCCGGCTCCGGGTGCGGGCCAACGCCGACAACGCCGAGGACGCCGCCCGCGCCCGCCGCTTCGGCGCCCAGGGCATCGGCCTGTGCCGCACCGAGCACATGTTCCTCGGCGAGCGGCGCGAACTGGTCGAGCGGCTGATCCTCGCCCACACCGACGAGGAGCGGGAAGCCGCCCTCGGGGCGCTGCTGCCGCTCCAGAAGGACGACTTCGTCGAGCTGTTCGAGGCGATGGACGGGCTGCCCGTCACCGTACGGCTCCTCGACCCGCCGCTCCACGAGTTCCTGCCCGACATCACCGAGCTGTCGGTGCGCGTCGCCCTCGCCGAGTCCCGCAAGGACCACAACGAGAACGACCTGCGCCTGCTCCAGGCCGTCCACCGCCTCCACGAGCAGAACCCGATGCTGGGCCTGCGCGGGGTGCGCCTCGGCCTCGTCATCCCCGGACTCTTCGCCATGCAGGTCCGGGCCATCGCGGAGGCCGCCGCCGAGCGCCGGGGCGCCAAGGGCGATCCGCGCGCCGAGATCATGATCCCGCTGGTCGGCACGGTCCAGGAACTGGAGATCGTCCGCGAGGAGGCCGAAAAGGTCATCGAGGAGGTGGAGCGCGCCCGGGGCGTGGACCTCAAGCTGACCCTCGGCACCATGATCGAGCTGCCGCGCGCCGCGCTGACCGCCGCTCAGATCGCCGAGTCCGCCGACTTCTTCTCCTTCGGCACCAACGACCTCACCCAGACGGTCTGGGGCTTCTCCCGCGACGACGTCGAGGCCAGCTTCTTCACCGCCTACCTGGAGAAGGGCATCTTCGGCGTCAGCCCCTTCGAGACCATCGACAAGGACGGCGTCGGCTCCCTGGTCCGCAGCGCCGCCGAAGCCGGCCGCGCCACCCGCCCCGACCTCAAGCTCGGCGTCTGCGGTGAACACGGCGGCGACCCGGAGTCCGTCCACTTCTTCCACGAGGTGGGCCTGGACTACGTCTCCTGCTCCCCGTTCCGCATCCCGGTCGCCCGCCTGGAATCCGGCCGCGCGGCGGTCATCGAGCGGTAACGGCTCACCAACCACCGGATTCGGCCCGGGGCCCCTACCCTCAGCCCCACCGCTGACTCCGGCCCGCAAAGGGGGCGGCACCTGTGCGGAGGTGCCGCCCCCTCATCTGCTGCCGACCTGCTGGGACACGTCGGGTGTGACGGAAACGACGAGGCCGCCCGTACGTCACGAAGGCAACGCAGGTACGGGGCGGGAGCGATCACAGGGATAGCCGCAAGGCCCAGCCGACCCCGCCTGGGAAATCGTCTTGGCGCACCAGGCTCGGGGTGTAGCACTCGGGGGCGGGCCGACCAGCCTTCTCCCAGTCCGCGAGCCATCCGCGCAGGATGGCCAGGGATGGCGAGCCGGCCCGGTCGGCGATGATTTTGCCATCCTGTTGAATGACAGCAGCCCCGCTCTCGGTCGAGTGGCCGATCGCCCACAGGTCCGGGTGGAGTCCCGCCATCGTGAGCTGCCGGCCGCCGAAGGTGCCGGCGAAGGTCCGCCAGCTTGACCAGCCGACCTCGGCGCCGGCGTACAGCTCGGTGTGCGTTCCGTTCAGGAGCTGCTCCAGGGCGGATCGTGCCCCGGTGTGCAGGTGGTCATCCTCCGCCCGCCATGCGATGGAGATCCACGAGGCTGCCGGGACGCGGTTCTCCCAGTCCACCCACCTTCCCGGCAAGTCGAGATCGCCCTTCGGTGAGGTGGTGGCCTCGATGTACCCGCCGTTGAAGATCTGCTCGACGTGCGGCCGGCTGCCGCGGACGCGGATCTTTGCGACGACGGTCATGTTGGGCACGGAGGCGATCGGCAGCGGGGCGACGATGAGGCCGCCGTCGACGACCTGGTCGACCCATGCCTGGGGCAGGAGCGGTGGGGTGCACCAGGCCACCATCCGGTGTACGGGGCTCGGGCGGGGAAGCCGGCCGTGCCGTCGGCGGTGTGGCAGCGGATGTTGTCCAGGCCCCGCTCGTGGTGGATCAGGTTGGCCCAGCGGGTCAGGTAGGTGTCGACGTCGAGGCTGGTCACCTGCCCGGTGGGGCCGACGAGCTGGGCGAGGAGGGCGCCGGAGTAGCCGGAACCGGTGCCGAATTCGACGACGTTCAAGCCCGGCCCGACTTCCAGCGTGCCCAGCTCGCGGTGGATGACGGCGGGATTGGAGCGGTGCGGGGTGGCGCCGCGGCCTTGGTGGTGGGTGTAGTGGTGCTCGGGGACAGACGCGGCGGCCAGGGCGATGGCGCTCAAGGATCACTCCTTCGAGGGGATCGGGGTACGCGTATCCGTCAACTGCTCCGGGCGGGTGAGGGACACGCTGCCTGCGGTATGGCGGCGGTCAGATGGTGAGGGCGGTGGGGTGGTGCCAGCCTGCCTCGATGTACTCGCCGATCGGCCCGCCGCCGGGCAGTTCGGCCCAGGCGTGGTACTCCACCGGCGGCGGAGAGAACCGGGCGCCCAGGCACCAGTGCAGACGGCGGCCGAGGAGTGCGGCCGCGAGCACGGCGCCGAGCGAGGTCTCCATACACGCGGCGCGGCCGGGCCACAGGCGGCCTGTGTGCCTGACCGCACTGACCAGCGTTTCGGCCCTCACGGCAGTCAGCGGCCGCCAGCCTGCCCGCCGTGCCCAGCGGACTGCCCGGACGGTGTGCCGGAAGGGCAGCCGCAGCAGCACCAGGGCCAGGGCGAGGCCGATCGTCGCGGCACATCGCTCAAGGAGGGTTCCGGAGCGGACGGTGGAGTACGCCTCCATGCTCGTCATCGCCCCCACCTCCGCCACCAGGGACGCCTCGCGCTCGCGCTCGCGGTCTCGGTGACGGCGAGTCCCTGAGCGGTGAGAGCATCAGCCACGGCCCGGACGTCGGCAGCGGCCTGCACCGTGCTGATTCCGTAGCGGTTGGCGTACTGCTCGACGGCGTGGTGCTCGGCGGTGCCGGCCAAGAGGAGCATGACTGCGGCCGATGCGGTCGGGGTCAGGTGGCTCCAGCGGCCGCTGTGCTCGTCGAGAATGGCCCCGCCGTCGTCGGCGAGGATCGCGTGGGCACCTTCACGCAGCTGCCACATGGTTGCTCACCTCCCACCATGAGGTGGTCGTGGTGGTCTCCATCTGACGCAGCCAGACCTCGGCGCTGACAGCGAGGTGCAGGGCGCCTTGGGCGGTCGGTTGCCCGGCTGCGGCGCGCTGCAGCATGCGCTCTACTGGAGCTTGGGTGATCAGCCCGACGGCGGAAAGGCGAGAGGTCGGGCCGAGTAGATGGGCAAGGACCGCCGCGTGTCGGGTGAGTCCTGCGTAGGCGAGCGCATTGAACCCGCCCTTGGTCGCGCGGGACAGGACGAAGTCCGGCACGACGTCGGTGTGAGCGAAAGCCTCGCCCAGCAGCGGCTTGTACCGGCCAGGTGTGCCGCGCTGGTCGGCGGGAACAGCCAGGCAGGCCCGGATCACTTCGTTGTCCAGGAATGGGGCGGCGATCTCCATGCCGTATTCGGCCCAGGCGAGTTCACACAGCCCGCTGGTGTCTGTCCCGACCCTGGCGAGGTCCTGCCGGTCCGTCCAAGCAGTCAGATGCCTGGGCTCCTCGGGGATTTCGTCGGCGGCCGCATCCAGGGCCTCCGCCAGCTGGTTGCGCACCTCGGGGCTCATCCAGTCGGCGGTGGCCAGCAGGGGCGTCCAGGAGATGGGACGCTCTGCCTGCGGCACCCACTCGCGGGGAGCGCGGCGCAGTTCGGTGGCGGTGTGGCGCCAGGCGTCGGAGAGGCCCACGCGCGAGGCCGGGCGGGCGCGCCGCAGTACGGTCCGGGGGAGACGTGTCGCAGGCGAGCGTGGGCATGCGCGTGCGTCAAAGCTCGGCGGTACTGCCGGTCGCGCAGCAGATCGGCCAGGTAGGAGGACGGCGCGGACAGCACTGCATCCCCGGCCGCCCCGGTGAAGTGGACGCCCACCGCCTGATGCTCGGCAACGGTAGCCAGCACCGCACGTTTGATGGCGGCCGTGACGGCGTACGCGTTGGGCGCGTCAGTCAGCGGCAGAGAAGACAGGTCGTCCAGGCCGCTGTAGTACACGGTCTCGTCGCCGCCGGGCACTGTGTGATGGGTGAGCTCCGGTACCGCAGCAGCTGTGCGCACCGCGTAGACGAGATCGTCGTCCCTCAGCCGGGAATCAGCGAAAGTCACCGCGGTGACCGGCCCGCGCCGCGCAGCGAGACATGCCAGCGTCGTGGAGTCCAGCCCGGCCAGGTCCGCACTCGCCGCTCCGGTGCCATCCAGGCGCGTATCGACCGCCTCGCTCAGCGCTGCCCGTACCTGCGGAGCGGCATCGGAAAGGCTCATCGGCTGGTAGCTGACCGGCTCGTAGCGAATGGTGCTCGCTCCGCTGGGGGTGAGGACCAGCAGTTGACCGGTTGGTACGCGGCTCACTGCGCGGAACAGGCTCCGTCCCCCTAAGACATCCGGTTGCGCCAGGGCCAGGTGGGCGGCAAGAGCGGTCGGATCGAACGGGGCCCCATCCAGCGCGGCCAGCGCGCTGGCTGACGTGGACCACCACGTTCCTGTGGGTTCCGGCCGCCAATAGACCGGGTGCTGGCCCGCCAGATCGCCGATCACCGCCAGTGATTCGCCGCTGCACGCGATGGTCAGGTATGAGCCGGGCCAGCGGGTCAGCGCGTTCCAGTCTCTCGCCCGCACGGTCGTCAGCGCCTGGTGCAGCTGCTCGTCGTCGACGCCACAGTCACCGATGACTGCCAGTGCCAGCGGGCCTGAGCGTGCCGACCGGACCTGGCCGGCAGGCCGGCCAACAGCCCATGCCGCCGCTATGCCGGGCACCGGCTCGCCGCTCCTCGGCAGCCGGTCAGGCTCGCTTGCTCCGTACCACCCCGTACTCCACCGCATCAGCCGCCCACTCCCTGTAAGTCCGGTCATCGCCTTCGGCGGTCGACATAGAGAGGCGCCGGGCTGCCGGCCCTTCCCCTAACGGCCCTAACTGCAGACCCGACGCCGCTCAAGCCTGGGGCCAGGCCGGGGCGCACACCCGCCCGGCCCCAGGCAGCCTGCGGATCAGTCGTTCTTGTACTGGGTGTCGTCGGCGGTGTCGAAGGTCGCGGTGCCCAGCGTCACCTCGACGACCGTGCCGGCGTCCAGGACGACCGGAGCGGTGTACACGGGAGCGGTGGCGGTCTGCGTGTTCATGAGTCCTACCTCCATGGTGTTCCGTCCCGCGTGCCCGGGAGTGGACACGCCGTGGACGTCGTACCTGGCCGAGCGGCCGGAGCCGGGGGAGCTGCATGGGTCCCGACCGCTTGGCGCTGACGCACAGTCAACCCAGGTCATGCCGCTGGCGGTACGGTGTGGGGCAGGGCAAGCGGTATATCAGGTATACGGGCAGGCATTCATGACCAAGCGCACCCCGAATTACCAGCTCAAGGACCTCGTCGCCGAGTCCGGGCTGACCTATGCGGCCCTGGCCAAGGCGGTACGCGCCGTAGCCGCCGAGTGCGGTACAGCATTACGGACCAACAAGTCGACCATCGAGCACTGGATCAGCGGTGTCGTCCCTGCAGGCGACACCGGCCGCTGCCTCGCCGTAGCACTCTCCCGACGACTCGGTCGTCTGCTCACCCTTCATGACCTGGGGCTCGCGCCGCGTGACGAGGAGGATGACAGCCTCGGGCTGTCGCTCGGCGAGGATCCACTGGACACCCTGCTGCCGATGTGGAGGAACGAATTGGACCGGCGCCGCTTCCTCACCACGTCCGCCTACTCGGTCGCTGCCGCCGGTCTGCCGCTGTCGTACGTCCGAGAAATCGCCGACCGGACCACCGCCGCCCGCACCGGCCAGACCATCGGCATGGCCGAAGTCGCCGCGGTCCGCGACATGGTGAGACTCTTCTCAGAGATGGACGAACGTCACGGCGGCCAGCACGGTCGGAGCGCCCTGGTGCAATACCTGCGCGACGACGTCACCCCACTGTGCCGAGGCCGCTTCCGAACCGAGAAGATCCGCCAGCACATGCTCTCGGCCGCCAGCCGCGGCGTACACCTGCTCGGTTGGAAGTCCTACGACGCAGGGCAACAGGGCCTCGCCCAGCGCTACTACCTGCAGTCCTACGCACTCGCCGTCGAGTCCGGTGTTCCCGGCCACGACGGATTCGTGATGCGCACGATGGCGATGCAAGGGCTCAAGCTGCACCGGCCCGAGCACTGCCAGGCCCTGGCCGAGACCGGCCTCGGCCGGGCCGAGGGCAAGGTCGACGTGCAGACGGAAGCCCTGTTCCGCGTCGTGCACGCTCACACCCTGGCCAAGTCCGGGCAACGGCGGGCAGCCATTGTTGAGGCTGAGCGGGCGCGCAGCCTCCTGGCCGCCGACCGGGGGGACGAGGTGCCGTTCTGGGCCCTCACCTGGGGGCCGCCCGCCGCAACGGTCTACTCGCGCAACGCGAAGGTCTACGAGACGTTGGGCGACCGAAAGACAGCAGCGGAGCAGTACGCGCGGGCCGCCGCGTCTCGGCCAGCCGGCTACGCGCGGATCGTCGCCCTCGACCTGGTGGCGAGCGCCGAGATGCAGCTCAAGGGCGGCAGCATCGAGCAAGCATGCGCCACGTGGAATCGGGCGATGGACCACATGGATGGTGTGCGATCCGTCCGCACCCGCAAGGCCGTGACTCGAATGCGCAGGGACCTCACCCGCTTCCGCGCCCGCGGTCTGCGCTGCGCGGCTGACTTGGATGAGCGGGCCATCGAATTCCTGAGGCCCGGCTGATCACCGTGCAGCGGATCACTGTGGATAGGACGCCTCCCCCGGGGGGGTAGTCGCTGTGGGGTGGGGTGTCGGCTGATGTCGGTCATGCCCGTGAGGAGGCGGCAATGAGCGCCTCGGCTTCTGCCCGGTCCTGGTCGTCGGGGAGGGGCGGGCGGAACTTGCGCAGCGTGGCGTCCGACAAGAGCGGCTGAGCCTCTCAATGCTCACCGAGCTCAGCCGAATACGTGTCCGTCTCATGCTTGAGTCCATCGATACCCTGACCCGATGGATGTGGTGAGCGACGCGATCTCGACCGTGCGCCTCGGACGGCCCTCTTCCAGCCGGGTGCGGGTGAGCGGAAGCTGGTGCACGCGGCTCGCCCCGTATGACGGGGCGGGCTTCCATGTCGTCCTGGAGGGCGGCTGCTGGCTGCTGCCCGACGGCGGCGCCCCGGTCTCGCTCGGCGCGGGTGACGCGGTGTTGCTGCCGCACGGCACGGGACATGTGATCGCCGACTCTCCCGTCGACGCGGTGGCCGTGGAGCGGGCGGTGCCGTTCGAGCGGTGGCTGGACGGAACGGGGCCGAGCCGGCCGCGGGCCGGCTCGGGCGGGGTGGAGATGGTGTGCGGCAAGTACCGGCTCGACCGCAGCCGCGTGCACCCGCTCATGGCGGAACTGCCCGAGGTGGTCCACCTGCCGAACCGGGTGGGCAGCCACCCCGAACTGCGTGCCGTCGTCGACCTGCTGGGCCGGGAGCTGGGCGAACAGCGGCCCGGCTCCTGCATGGCGGTCCCCGGCCTGCTCGATCTCTTCCTGATCTATGTGCTCCGCTCCTGGATGGCCGAGGGCACGGCCGGAGCCTGGCCCGCCGTGCTGGGCGACCCCGTGGCGGCCGCTGCCCTGCGGGCGCTGCACTCCGACCCCTCCGCCCCGTGGACCAACGACCGCCTGGCCGCCGAGGCGGGGGTCTCACGCCCCACCCTGGCCCGCCGGTTCACCACCCTGGTCGGCCGCCCTCCGGTGGCGTACCTGACCTGGTGGCGGCTCACCCTCGCCGCCACCCTGCTCCGCGATACGCCGGATCCCCTGGCCGCCATCGCCCGCCGGGTCGGCTACGGCACCCCGTACGCCCTCTCCCACGCCTTCAGCCGGGAATTCGGGATCAGCCCCGGGCGGTACCGGGCGGAGGCCGCGGGGCGGGTGGCGGCCGGGTGACGGGCACGCGGGGGCGGCGCCTGGCCGGGCGCCGCCCCCTTCACTCCCCCCACGGGAGCCGTTGCCGCTCGCATCGGCTCGGGCGGCAACAGAAGTGCCCAACGGCCGATACATACTCGTCACCCCCCACGGGAACGAGCAATCCGGTCGTGAGCACCGCCTGTTGAATTGCGGACGGCCGCCGGTGGCCTTTCCGATGGCCGCGCTTTTCAACGGGGAACAGCTTTCCGGTTCCGCCCGGCTCGCCGCGCCCTGTTTCAACTCTGGCCAAAAGGGCGTGGTCACTGACGGTGTCACCGTGCATACTCTTTGGTGATCGGGGGCGATCACGGGTGTCACTTGGTGGGGGTCCAGTGCTGCGTGTGCATTTTGGCGAGCTCGATCTGGCCCGGCTGCGGATGGCGAGCCGTCCGGACGCGCTGTGGGAAACCGTTTTGAGTTTCCACCGGCTGCGCGAGAACCGGGCGGCCACCGTATACGGAGAATGGCGTTCACTGGTGCGAAATAGGGTGAACGGCGAAGCGCGACTCCTCGCGCCACTCATTCCCTCACGCGGCTATTTCCCCGACTTCCTGACGCCCGCCGAAGGGATAATCGGCTGCGACAGCGCGATGGAGGCGCTGCGCGCGACCCCCGGGGAGCGGCTGCACGCGGAGATCGCGCGGCTTCCGGCGGCCCGACTGCCCGGCTGGATACGCGACCTGGCGCAGGGCGAGCGGCGGGCCCTGGACCGGCTGGCCGCCGCGCTCAGCTCCTACCACGAGGCGGCGATCGCCCCGTACTGGCCGCGCCTTCAGGCCCGTATCGAGGCGGACCGGGCCGTGCGGGGCCGCGCCCTGCTGGACGGGGGCGCGGACGGGCTGCTGGCGTCCCTGCCGCCGACGATGCGGTGGCGGGCGCCGGTCCTGGAGGTCGACTACCCGGTGGACCGGGACCTGGAGCTCGGCGGGCGCGGACTGCTGCTCCAGCCGTCCTTCTTCTGCCGAAGAACCCCGGTCACCCTCTACGACCCCGGCCTCACACCGGTGCTGGTCTACCCGGTCGAACACACCCCGCGCGCCGCCCCGCCCCGCCCGTCGGCCCACCACGCCCCCACCCCGCGTCCCGCCCCCGGACCCAGGTCCGCTCCCCGGCCCGCTCCGGGCCCCGGCGCCGCCCGCTCCCTGGGCAGGCTCGTCGGGCAGACCCGGTCCGCCGTGCTGCAGGGGGTCGGGGGCGGCTGCACCACCAGCGAACTCGCCCGCCGGGTCGGGGTGTCGCTCGCCTCCGCCAGCCAGCACGCCAGCGTGCTGCGCGACGCCGGCCTGGTGCTCACCCTCCGCCGGGGCAGCGCCGTCCTGCACACCCTGACCCCGCTGGGCGCCGCCCTGCTGCGCGGCGGCGCCCCCGTTCAGTCGTCGATGCCCGAGCGCTCGACCCCCGCCACGATGTAGCGCTGCAGGAAGAGGAAGACCACCAGCAGCGGCAGGATCGACACGGCGGCCGCCACGAACAGCTCGTGGATGTTGACCGTCTGGGCGGTGGTGAAGGTCGACAGCGCGACCTGGACGGTCCACGCCTCCCGGTCCTGGCCGATGACCAGCGGCCACAGGAAGGAATTCCAGGCGCCGATGAAGACGATCGTGCCGACCGCCGCGAACACCGGCCGCGAGTTGGGCACCACGACCCGCCAGTACGTGCGCCAGTAGCCGAGGCCGTCCACCCGCGCCGCGTCCTCCAGCTCCCGGGGGAACCCCAGGAAGTACTGGCGGAAGACGAACGCCGCGAAGGCGCTGAACAGCGTCGGCACCACCAGGCCCCGCAGCGTGGACACCCAGCCCAGCGAGGACACCAGGACGAAGGTCGGTACGAAGGTGACGGCGGCCGGGACCATCAGGGTCCCCAGGATCCAGTAGAACACCACATTCGCATAGCGGTACGGGATCCTGGCCAGGCCGTACCCCGCGAGGGAGGCCAGCAGCAGCGTGCCCAGCGTTGTCGCCACCGCGATCAGCGAGGAGTTGAGCAGCGCGTGCGCCATCGGGACGTTCGGGTCGTCGAACAGCTCGCCGATGTTGGACCACCGCAGCTCGCTCGGGAAGAACGTCCACTCGGCCGAGGTGATGTCCTCCTCGCGCGACAGCCCGTTGCGCACCAGCAGATAGAACGGGATCAGGAAGAGCAGCGCCAGCGCGATCAGCAGGACGAGCCGCAGCGCCCGGCCGACGCGCACGAGCGGTTCGCGCACGAGCGGGTCCCGTACGCGCGGGTCCCGTACGCGCGGTTCGCGCACGCCGGGGGCGCGTACGCCAGAGGCGCGTACGCCAGGGCCGCGCTCGAGCCGGTCGCGTCCGAGAGGCTTCCGCATTCCGGTCAGTCCTCCTTCCGGCCGAGCCCGAACCAGCGGGCCTGCGCCACCGTCACCACCGCGATGATCAGCGCCAGGATCACCGCGCCCGCGCTGCCGAGCCCCAGGTTCTGCCCCTGGCCCAGCGCCGTGTAGTACAGGTACACCAGCGGGGGACGGGCGTACGGCGGATAGCCGCGCGAGTCCGAGAGCAGGTTGTAGAACTCGTCGAACGCCTGGAAGGCGTTGATGACCAGCAGCAGCGTCACCGCGATCGACGTGGCCCGCAGCTGCGGGAAGGTGATGTACCGGAAGACCTGCCACCCCGGCCGCGCGCCGTCCACGGCCGCCGCCTCGTACAGGTGGCGTGGGATGCGCTGCAGCCCGGCCAGGAACAGCACCATGTAGAAGCCCGCCTGCAACCACAGCCGCACGGTCACGATGACCAGCCAGTACCAGGGCGGATCGGTCGTCGACAGCCAGGCGATCTGGTCGGCGCCGAACCAGCCGAGCACGGTGTTGGCCAGCCCGAACCGCACCCCGTTGAAGATCGACATCTTCCAGATCAGCGCCGCCACGACATACGAGCACGCCACCGGCAGGAAGAACACCGAGCGGAAGAACGCCTGCGCCCAGCGCAGCCTGTTGACCATCAGCGCGAGCGACAGCGACAGCAGGAAGGTGGCCGGGACGATGAAGGCCGTGAACACCAGGAAGGTGACCAGGCTGTCGGTGAACGCGTCGTCCCGCAGCATCGCCGTGTAGTTGTCCAGGCCGACGAAGTCGGTGGGCGAGACCGTGTTGTGCGCGTCGAAGAAGCTGAGGTAGACGCTCCACCCCAGCGGTACGTACGTGAACAGGCCCAGCCCGAGCGCGAACGGGCCGACGAAGACCCAGAACCACAGCGTGCGGTTCTGCGGGCCCAGCAGCCGGCGGCGCGCGGGCCCGGCGGACCCGCTCGGCGGCGCGTCCCGGCGCCGGGGCCCGCCCGCCTCGTCGGCCTTGTCCAGAAGCGTGTCCTGCGGCATCGGCGGGCGTCAGCTCTTCTTCTGCACGCGCCGCAGCTCCGCGGCCACCTTGCGCACCACGCTCCGCAGCTCCTGGTCCGCGTTCGCGCCGTCCTTGATGATCCGGTTGAGCGCGTCCTGGTAGGCGGTCTTGCTCGCCGGGGTCCACAGCAGCGGCTCCGCGTAGCCGTGGTCGGTGGCGTAGCGCACCGCGTCCCCGGCCGCGCCGTCGCGCAGCTTGGCGGCCTTCTTGGCGAGCGAGATCCGGGCCGGGATGTGGAAGCCGTACGACAGCGCGAAGTCCTCCTGGTACTCCGTCTTGTCCACCCACAGCCACTTCACGAAGGCCTTCGCCTCCGCCTTGTGCTTCGCCTTGGAGCTGACCGCCGCGCCGTACGCCCCGACCGGCACCGACGGCTTGCCCGCCGAGCCGTCCTTCGGGAACGGCAGCACCCCGAAGTCGTCACCCAGCGCCTTCTTCACCTGCGGCAGCGCCCACAGCCCCGACCACTGCATGGCCGTGAGCCCCTGGATGAACGCCGACGGGTCCGACCAGTCGGACGGCGCCCCCAGCAGCAGCGACTTGTCCGCGTACAGCCGGTGGATCTTCTCCAGCGCGCGGGCGGCGGCCGGGTCGTCGAAGCCGACCTCGCCGCCGTCGGTGACCAGCTGGAGCCCGGCGGCCTGCAGCGGGGTGCCGCCGAGCACCCCGGCGCCGCCGTCGTTGCCGAGGAACAGCCCCTTGGTCTTCTTGTCCGTGAGCGCCTTCGCGGCGTCCACCAGCTCGTCGAGCGTCCGCGGCGGCTCCACGCCGGCGTCCTTCAGCAGGCTCTTGCGGTAGTAGAGCAGCTGCATGTCGACGACCTGCGGAATGCCCCAGATCTTGCCGTCGTACGTCTTGGGCGCGAGGACCGCCTGGTTGAAGTCGTCCTTGACGCCGTCGAGGAGGTCGGTCAGGTCCACGACCTGGCCGCCCTGGATCTGGTCCAGCGTCGGGCCGTTGGCCTCGAACACATCGGGCCCGGAGGTGGTGAGCAGCGCGGCGGCCGTCTGCTGGTCGTAGTTCCCCGGCCGCCACTGCACCTCGACCTTGGCCTTGCCGGTCTTGCCGTACGCGGCGGCGTACCGCTTCACCGCCTGCTCGGTGCCGTCCTCGCCGTACTGGTGGTACCACTGCTCGATGACCGGCTTGCCGTCCGCATCCTCGGAGTCGCGCCCGGTGTTGGAGCCGCAGGCGGCGGCCAGCGCCCCCGTCAGCGCCAGGCTGCCGCCGACGCCGAGCAGTCGTCTGCGGCTGACGGACTTGTGGCTGTTGGACATGGTGCGCCCCCTCGCGTCATCGCTGCCTGTGGCCTGTGGCCGGATCATGCAACCAACCACGGTACGGCCCAGTGATCAACCTTGGGGGCGGAATACGACAGCGTTGTTGCGGCGGTGTGTCACCTCTCCGGGTGCGTCACGTCTCCGGGTGCGTCACCTCTCCAGGACGAGGGCGAGGCCCTGGCCGACGCCGATGCACAAGGTGGCCAGGCCGGTCCCGGAGCCGGCGGCCGCGAGTTGGTGGGCGACGGCCCCGGCGAGCCGGGCGCCGGAGGCGCCGAGGGGGTGGCCGATGGCGATGGCGCCGCCGCGCGGGTTGACGAGGGCGGGATCCAGCTCCGGCCACTCGGCGAGGCAGCCGAGCACCTGCGCGGCGAAGGCCTCGTTGAGCTCCAGGGTGGTCAGGTCGGCGAAGGAGCGGCCGGCCTTGGCCAGGGCGCGGTGGACGGCCTCGACCGGCCCGAGGCCGAAGTACTGCGGCTCGATGCCGGTGACGGCGGACGCGCCGATCCGCGCCAGGGGCTCGCGCCCGGTGGCCGCGAGCCCCTCCTCGTCGACGAGCAGCAGCGCCGCGGCGCCGTCGTTCAGCGGCGAGGAGTTGCCCGCGGTGACCGTCCCGCCGTCCTTGCGGAAGGCGGGCTTCAGCTTGGCCAGGGACTCCAATGACGTGTTGTCGCGGATGGTCTCGTCCCGGGGCAGGTCCACCCCCTCGTACGGCACGACCTCCGCGTCGTACGCGCCGTCCTGCCAGGCCCGCACCGCCTTCCGGTGGCTGGCCAGCGCGTAGGCGTCCTGCGCCTCGCGGCTGATGCCGTGCTTGTCGGCGATCAGCTCGGCGCCCTCGCCGAGGGCGACGGTCCACTCGGGCGGCATGTCGGGGTTGGTCATGCGCCAGCCGAGGGTGGTGGAGTAGAGCTGCTGGTGCCCGGCCGGGAAGGCCCGCTCCGGCTTGGGCAGCACCCAGGGGGCGCGGCTCATCGACTCCACGCCCCCGGCCAGCGCGATGTGCGCGTCGCCGACGGCGATGGCGCGGGCGGCCTGGAGCACGGCCTCCAGGCCGGAGGCGCACAGCCGGTTGACGGTGGCGCCGGGCACGGTGACGGGGAGCCCGGCCAGCAGGACGGCCATCCGGGCCACGTCGCGGTTCTCCTCGCCCGCTCCGTTGGCGTTGCCGAAGTAGACGTCGTCGACGCGGGCCGGGTCGAGGTCGGGGGTGCGGGCGAGGAGGGCGCGTACGACATGGGCGGCCAGGTCGTCGGGGCGCACGCCCGCGAGCGCGCCGCCGTACTTGCCGACGGGGGTGCGGACGGCGTCGACGATGTAGACCTCGCGCATGGTGCCGTTGCTCATCACTGTCCGGCGTCCTTTCCGGCGTCATTCGCGGTGTTCTTTCCGGCGTCTTTCGCGGTGTTCTCAGCGGTGTTCTCAGCGGTGTTCTTCGAGGTGTTCTTGCCCATGGCCCCGGCAGCGGCGGGCTGCGCGAGCGCGTCGTACCGCACGCCCGTCAGCCGCTCCGACACCGCCCACAGGCCCCGGCCCGCCGTGTCGTCCCGGGCCCATTTCGCGCGGGGCGAGCGGGTGGGGGTGCCGCGCCACATGAGGAAGGGCGGGCCGAAGAAGTCGTCCTGGCGGACGTCGGGGGCGGTGGCCGCGTAGAGGGTGGGGAGGGCGCCGTGGTCGGGGGACTGGGCGAAGTAGCGGTTGCCGATCTCCATGAAGCGCTCGGTGGCGCGGCGGCCCTCCAGCTTGGGGGCGGCGGTCTGGAGGTTCGTCGAGGCGTAGCCGGGGTGGGCGGCGGCAGCGGTCAGGCGGGCGCCGGCCGCGCTCAGGCGGCGGGAGAGCTCGTGGATGAAGAGGAGGTTGGCGGTCTTGGAGCGGGCGTAGGCGGTCCACCGCCGGTATCCGCGCTCCATGTTGAGATCGCGCGGGTCCACCGTCCCCAGCATGTGCATGAAGCTGGACACGCTGACCACCCGCGCCCCCGGCCCCGCCGCCAGCAGCCTGGGCAGCAGCAGCCCGGTCAGCGCGAAGTGCCCCAGGTGGTTGACGCCGAACTGCGTCTCGAAGCCGTCGGCGGTCCTGCGGTGGGGGAGGGCCATCACCCCCGCGTTGTTGATCAGCAGGTCCAGCCGGTCCCCCCGGTACTCGGCCGCGAAGGCCCGTACGGACGCCAGGTCCGCCAGGTCCAGCGGGGCGAAACGCACCTCCGCGCCCGGTACCTGCGCCCGGATCCGCTCCACGGCCTCGCCGCCCCGCGCCTCGCTGCGGCAGGCGAGCACCACCTGGGCGCCGCGCCGGGCCAGCTCGCGGGCGGTGACATGGCCGAGGCCGCTGTTGGCGCCGGTCACCACGGCGGTGCGGCCGGTCTGATCGGGGATGTCGCTCGCGGTCCAGCCCTTCATCACGCGCTCCTTCGCCGTCTGTCGCCGTCTGTCGCCCTCGGTCGCGGTCTGTCGCGGGCTGGGCTACGCGCTGGTAGCCCGGACCTCCGGCGACAGCCTAGGCGTGCGGTCGTGAAGGTGCGAGTGACCGGCCTGCCGGTCCGCGCCGGTCTACCGGGCCGCGCCGGCCTTCCGCAGGAGGGAGCGGAGTACGGCCTCGGCGTGGGTCCACAGCACCGCGCCGCCGATCCCCGGTACGACGCGGCGGTCCGCGCCCGGGACGCGGGTGGCGAGGAAGGCGCCGTTGTCGGGGGAGTGGCCGGTGTCCCGCTCGCCGTACCAGATGTCGACCGGGACGGCGATCCGGCCGAGGTGGAACGGCCACCGCCCCATGGCCAGGACGGTGTCCCGGCCGTAACCGGCCCCGCCGTGCGCGAAGCCCTCGGCCAGGGCCCGGCGGTAGGCGGCCTCGAACCCGGGGTCCCGGTACACGGCCAGGTCGCACTCCGGGCTCCCGGCCATCACCAGGTCCCACATCGCGTCCGCGCCGAGACCGGCGAAGAACTCCTCCGCCCCGGCCGGGTCGCGCGCGCTCCTGTCGACCAGCCCCCGCAGCTCCGCCGGCAGGGCGGTGGCGAACTCCGGCGCCGCCACCTCGTCGGCGCCGGAGACGACGGCCAGCGCCGAGACGACACCCTCCACGGCACACGCGAGCGCGAAGGGCGCGCCCTGGGAGTTGCCGACCACCGGCGGGCGCCCCAGCCCGCGCAGCGCCGTGAATTGGCGCATGTCGTCGGCGAAGTCGGCGAAGCCCCGGCCCGGTGCCGGCGTGGAGGCGCCGAGACCCGGGCGGTCCACCGAGACGAGACGCACCCCGAGCGCCTCGACGACCCCCGCCCCGAAGCCGAGCCACCGGCTCGTGGCGGCCCCAGGACACAGCAGCACGGGCACGCCGTCCGGCGGCCCCCACTCGGCCCATCCCAGGGACCGTCCGTCGGACAGCCGCTCCTCACCGAGCCGTGCGGGATCCTCGATGAACACGCTCATGATCGCCATCTTGGCCCGTGGGCGGGCGCCGCGCACATGGGTTTCGCCATGTGCTCCAGCGGCATCGCTAGCCTCGGAGGATGATTACCTGCGTCGTCGAGTACGTGATCGACCCGGCGAAGATCGAGGCGTTCGAGCGGTTCGGGCGCCGCTGGATGGAACTGGTCGACCGTCATGGCGGCACCCATCATGGGTACTTCCTGCCGTCCGAGGGTGCCAGCGACAAGGCACTGGCCTTGTTCAGCTTCCCCAGCCTCGCCGCGTACGAGCAATACCGGACCCTGTTCGGCAAGGCCCCCGAGTTCATCGAGGCGGACCGGATCAGGGACGAGAGCGGCTGCGTCCTGCGCTACGAGCGCACGTTCATGCGGCCCCTGCTGCCCGAGGCTCCTTAGCCCCGCTCCCTGCCCCTACCGCCCGCGTCCCGAGCAGGTCGCGCAGGCGGGCCGCGTACGCCGACGGATGGCTCGTGTTGCCGTTGTGGCCGCCGGGCAGTTCCACGACCTCCGCGCCGAGCAGCTCCGCGAGGGCGTAGGCGCAGCGGCGGTCGAAGACGCCTTCGGGGGTGGTGCGGCCGACGGCGGGGAGGACGCGGGTGGGCGTGGCGGCGAGGGCGGCGATGTCGAGGGTGTCGTCGAGGACCGCCGTGAAGTCGTGGCGGATGAAGTAGTCGAAGTTGGCGCGGCGCAGGGCGTCGATGGGCTGCGGGGTCAGGCCGGGCTCGGCGTCGCGTCCGCCGGTGTCGATGCCGAGGACACGGGCGATCTCGGGGAGGGTGGCGGCGAGCCCGGAGCGGGTGTAGAGCCCCTGGAGGTCGGCGAGTTCGCGCTCGTGGTGGGCCCGTTCTGCGGCGGGCAGCAGCCGGGGCGCCACCGGCTCGTGGGCGACGAGGGTGTGGATCAGGCCCGGGTGGCGCACCGCGAGGTGCAGTCCGATGACGGCCCCGAGGCTGCAGCCGAGCATCGCGGCGGGCTCGGTGGTCACCGCCGCGAGCACGCGCGCCGCGTCGTCCGCGTGCTCGGCGAGCGTCGCCCCGCGCGCGGGGTCCTGGAGCCGGCTGCGCGAGAGGCCGCGCCGGTCGTAGGTGACCACCGTGCAGGTGTCCGCGAGCCGGGGGACGAGATCGACGGTGCGATCGGCGTCCCCTTCGCCGCTCTGTCCGATGAGCAGCACGGGCCCCTCTCCGCGCACCTGGTAGTGGAGGGTGGCGCCGGGTGCGTCGATGGTGCCGGCCGTCGTGGCGGTGGCCGTCGTGGCGGTGGCCGGAGTGGTGGCGTGCGTCATGGGATCCCCCTGGTGGCGGTGGCGGCTGCTGCACGCCACATTAATCCATCGAATTCGATGCATCAAGTTCGATGCATCAGATTCGATGTAGTCTCGGGGGGTGAACGGAGTCGAACTCTTCCTCCTCGGCCGCACCCTGATGAAGATCGGCGAGGACGCCATGCCCGAGCCCCCCGGCGGCGCCGACCGCCATTCCGGCAGCACACGCCTGGTGTTGATCGCCGCCAGCGACATCGCCGCCCATCCGGGCACCACCGTCGGCGACATCGCCGCCCGCACCGGTCTGCCGCAGAGTCAGATCTC
This sequence comes from Streptomyces sparsogenes subsp. cuspidosporus, assembly GCF_039532705.1. Classification (NCBI taxonomy): domain Bacteria; kingdom Bacillati; phylum Actinomycetota; class Actinomycetes; order Kitasatosporales; family Streptomycetaceae; genus Streptomyces; species Streptomyces sparsogenes. The sequence continues at coordinate 115,548 of NZ_BAAASD010000017.1, forward strand.
CACCGCCGTGGCCCGTCTGAAGCAAGCGGGGTCGATCACCACCGCCCCCGACCCCGCCGACCGCCGCCGCGTGCTGATCAGCCCGGCCACCGAGCCCTCCGCCCGCGTCCAGCAGGTGCGCGCCACGACCATCGACACCGCCCTGGCGGCGGCCCTCGGCACCGACGACCCTCGGCGGCTGCGTGAGGTGACCGACGCCCTCGCCGTCCTCGCCCGCCAACTCGCCCCGTGAGAAGGGAAGGTCCGTCGCCGATTACGCTGCCGTCCATGGCCGACCCGCATCCCGTCACCTCCGAGTGCGAGGACGTCACCTCCGAGCGCGAGGATGTCGCCGCCTTCCGTGCCGAGGTGGGGCTCGACCACCTCATCGACGTCCACACCCACTTCATGCCGCAGCGCGTCCTGGACAAGGTGTGGGCGTACTTCGACGCGGCGGGTCCTCTCACGGGTCGCGCCTGGCCGATCACCTACCGGCGCGAGGAGCAGGAGCGCCTCGACGTGCTGCGCGGCTTCGGGGTGCGCGCCTTCACCGCGATGCTCTACCCGCACAAGCCCGGCATGGCCCGCTGGCTCAACGACTGGGCCGCCGACTTCGCCGCCCGTACCCCCGACTGCCTGCACACCGCGACCTTCTACGCCGAGCCGTGCGCCCTCGGCGACGTACGCCGCGCCCTCGACCAGGGGGCGCGCGTCTTCAAGTGCCACCTCCAAGTGGGCGATTTCGACCCCAACGACCCGCTGCTCGACGCGGTCTGGGCGCTGCTCGCCGAGCGCGGCATACCCGTGGTCACCCACTGCGGCTCCGGCCCCATCCCAGGGCGCCACACCGGGCCGGGGCCGATCGGGGCGCTGCTGGCCCGCCACCCGGCGCTGCGGCTGGTCGTCGCCCATCTCGGGATGCCGGAGTACGCGGAGTTCCTCACCCTGGCCGAGCGGTACGAGCACGTCATGCTCGACACCACGATGGTCTTCACCCCGTTCGTCGAGGCCGACATGCCCTTCCCGCGCGCCGAGCTGCCGCGCCTCGCCGACCGGCGGGAGAAGGTCCTGCTGGGCACCGACTTCCCCAACATCCCCTACCCGTACGCCGACGCCCTGCGCGCCCTGCGGGACACCGGCCTCGGCGCCGACTGGCTGCGCGCGGTCTGCCACGACAACGCCGCCCGCCTCTTCGGCCTCTGAGCGGCCCCCGGCGGCCGCCCGGCCGTCCCGCTGTCGGACCCATGCGTCAGGATTTCCCCATGGAGACGACAGCGGGCGAGCTGGTGACGGCGCGGGCCGAGGTGGCGGCCCTGGACGACTACGGCGTGGCGACCGCGCTGAGCGGGCTCGTCAACGGGTCGGGTTATTGGGTCCGTGACGGCTCCCTGGCCGCCATCGAGCGGACCGGGCGCTATCTGGCCGGGAGCTGGGAGCCGCCCCGGCCGGACGGGGGTCCCGGAAGGGCGGGCGAAGGCTCCTGGGCGCGGTTCATCGGGCGGATCGGGGCCGTGGCGCTGCGCGCCGCCGCGCCGTCCACCCGCGAGGAGCGCCGCGAGCGGCTGCTGGCGCTGCTGGAGTTCTGGGCGGAGAGCCCCTTCGCCGACCCGGCGGCCCGGCTGCGCACCGGTGTGGTGCGGGTGGCGGAAGGCGCCCCGGAGGCGGTGCGGGACGAGCGGGGGGCCGCCGTCGCGGTGGGCTGGGCCGGGTCGGACAGCCGCCGGTTCGTCGAGCTGCGCACCGGCGAGGCGGAGCCGCCGAGCCTGGGGACCGTCGAAGAGGCGCGTGACGTGCCGCGCGGCTGGGGGAGCGCCGCGCAGCTGCGCCGGCTGGTGGGCCTGGTCCGGGAGCGCGGGCCGGCGCCCTGGGACCCCGAGGCCGTGGGCGTGCTGTGTGAGGGCACGGGCCTGGGGCGGGCGGCGGCGTCCCTGGCGCTCGCGGGGCTCCTGGAGCGGTCCTACATGCCCTTCCTCGACGCACACGAGCGCGAGGTGCTGCGGCTCAAGGTGGCCGAGGCCGAGGACGGCGCGTCCGAACTGGCGCGGCTGACCTCGCTGGAGCGCCTCGAGCTGCTGGCGGACGTGCTGCCCGAGGACCCGGCCGAGCTGTGGGAGCCGGGCGGGATGCGCGCGGTGGCGGAGCGGCTGGCCGAGGGGTGGCGGGCGCGGCGCGGCCGGCGGGCCGTGGTGCCGCAGCGCACGCTCGACGCGGTCGTGGAGCTGGGGCTGCTGCGGCTGTCCGCCGCCGAGTTCTGCGCGGCGTTCACCAACCCCACCGCCGAACCCGGGCTCAGCGCCCCCGTCGACACCTGGATCAAGAACACCGACCACGGCCCGATGGTCACCGACGCCAACGCCCGGTGGGACATCGCGAGGTTCGAGGACCGCCTGCTCGCCACCGTCCCCCACCTGTTCTGGGTCTACGCCGAGCTGCCCGCCGGTGATCCCGTCCGCGACGGAGCGCCCGGTCTGGTGCGAGTGCTCCGGGAGCGGCTGGACCACCCGGGGATGCTGCTGGACGCAGGCAGGCTCAGCCCCACGGTGGGGCGCTCGGTCGCCGACGTGCACGAGCGCTTCGGGTTCCGTCCGTACGCCGGCCCGGAGCGGCTGGACGTCGCGAGCATCGACGACGGGCTCACCGTGGTCACGGACGGCACGGTCAGCCGCCGAGGGGACCGCTCCCAGCCCCGCCTCTACTTCCGCCCGGCGTTCTACGGCGACGACGACCGCTCCCGGGCGCTGTTGGCGGCCAGGGGCGACTCCCGCTACGACCCCGAGATCCGCATCGTCGAGTGGCTGCGCGGCCCGGTCTGCGCGCGCATCGTCGAGCGGATCGAGCGCGCCCCGCTGCCGGCCGGCGCGTACGAGAGCGATCCGGCGGCCTCCGCGCCCGAGGTGGTGGCGCGGGTCGCGGGCGGGCTCGGCATCGACGAGGACGCGGCGGCGCTCTACCTCCAGCTGCTGGCCCTGCCCGCGCCGACCGACCGCAAGGTCCGCGCCTGGAACGGGTGGAAGGCCGCCCGGCACCAGAAGGCCGCCGGTGTGCTGGTCGAGCGCGGTCTGGTCGTCGAGGACAAGCGCCCCCGCGCGGGCCGTCAGGTCTTCCTGCCGGGCGAGTGGATCCACGCCAAGAAGCCCTACCAGCCCATGGAGGCGTGGAAGGCGGGGCTGCTCGGGGTAGCGCGCTCCTACAACGGGCGTCTGGAGAACCCCCTTCCGCTGCCCACCCGCACGCTTCCCGAGCTGTTCGCCCAGGCCTGGGCGCTGGTCGAAAACGGAAGCGGTCCCTCCATGTAAAGATCTTGTGCATGACACAACTAACTGATTTTCTGTCCGGCGAGGCCATACGGCTCGATGTCCGGGCGGCCGACTGGCGGGAGGCGATCGGGGTCGCGGGCGGCCTCATGGTCGCGACGGGCGTCGCCACCGGGGACTACACCGCCGAGATGATCGCCAACGTCGAGGACAACGGCCCCTACGTCGTCATAGCCCCCGGCCTGGCCTTCGCCCACGCCCGGCCGTCCCCGGCGGTGCTCAGGACGGGCATGTCCTGGGTGCGGCTCGCCGAGCCGGTCGAGTTCGGCCACGAGTCCAACGACCCGGTCGAACTCGTCGTCGCCCTCGCCGCGAAGGACTCCGCCGCCCACACCTCGGCCATGGCCGCCCTGGCGCGGCTGCTGGGCGACCCGGACACCGCCGCCGCGCTCGCGACCGCGCCCACCCCCGAGGCGCTGCTCACCATCCTCTCCGGGGGCGCCGAGCCGGGGCCCGCCGCCGCGCTCGCAGCCGCCGCCCCCGCAGCCGAGAGCGCTCCCGTCTCCGGCAGCGCTCCCGCCGCCGCGCCCGCTTCGTCCCTGCACAAGATCCTGACCGTCTGCGGCAACGGCGTCGGCACCAGCCTGTTCCTCAAGAACACCCTGGAACAGGTCCTGGACCGCTGGAAGTGGTCGAAGTTCGTCACCGTGGAGGCGACCGACACCATCTCGGCCAAGGGCAAGGCCTCCGAGGCCGTGGCCCTGCTCACCTCCCGGGAGATCGCCAAGACCCTGGGGGACGTGGGGCGGCCGGTGAAGGTCGTCCAGGACTTCACCAGCACCGCCGAGGTGGACGCGGCACTCCGCGACATCTACGACGTCGACACCCACGACGCCGAAACCCGGGTCACCGAAACCCGGGTCACCGACACCCGCGCCACCGAAACCCGCGCCACCGACACCCCCGACGCCTGACGACGAGGAAGCGAAGAACATCATGGGCTGGCTTGTCGCTGTCGCGAAGTTTCTCGTCAACGAGATCCTGAGCGAACCCGCGTATCTGATCGGCATCATCACCGCCGTCGGACTCATCGCGCTCAAGAGAACCACCGGGCAGATCGTCGGCGGCGCCATCAAGGCGACCCTCGGCTTCCTGCTGATCGGCGCCGGCGCGGGGCTGGTCACCGGCTCCCTCGCCCCGCTGGGCACGATGATCCAGGGCGCCACGGGCGCCCATGGCGTCATCCCCACGAACGAGGCCATCGTCGGCATCGCCCAGGACCGGTTCGGCTCCCGCGTCGCGTGGCTGATGATCCTGGGCTTCGTGGTCAGCCTGCTGCTGGCCCGCTTCACCCCGCTGCGCTATGTGTTCCTGACCGGACACCACATGCTCTTCATGGCCACGCTGCTGACCGTGGTGCTGGCCGGCACCGGGCAGTCGACCCTCGCCGTGGTCGCGGTCGGCGGGGTGCTGCTCGGCATCATGCTGGTCGCCATGCCGGCGTTCGCGCATCCGTGGACCAAGCGCGTCACCGGGAGCAACACCGTGGCCATCGGACACTTCGGCACCGCCGGCTACGTGGTGGCGGGCGCGGCCGGGAAGGTGGTCGGCAAGCGCAGCCGCAGCACCGAGGAGATGAAGCTGCCCGAGGGGCTGCGCTTCCTGCGCGACTCGATGGTGGCCACCGCCCTGTCCATGCTGCTGATCTACCTGGTCATGGCGGTGGTCTTCCTCGCCAAGGTCGGCAAGGAGCAGGCGTTCAAGGCGTTCGCGGGCGCGGGCGGCGGCGCGCCGGCCACCGACGTCGGCAACTACCTGATGCAGTCGGTCATGCAGGGGCTCCAGTTCGGCATCGCGGTCGCGGTGATCCTCTTCGGTGTCCGTACGATCCTCGGCGAGCTGGTCCCCGCCTTCCAGGGCATCGCGGAGAAGGTGGTGCCGGGCGCGCTGCCCGCGCTGGACGCGCCGATCGTCTTCCCGTACGCGCAGAACGCGGTGCTGATCGGCTTCCTCGCCAGCTTCACCGGCGGGCTGGTCAGCCTGGGCCTGCTCACCTGGATCTTCAACCCGGCCTTCGGCCTGGCCCTGGTGCTGCCGGGCCTGGTCCCGCACTTCTTCACCGGCGGCGCGGCCGGGGTGTACGGGAACTCGACCGGCGGCCGGCGCGGCGCGGTCGTCGGCGCCTTCCTCAACGGGGTGCTGATCACCTTCCTGCCCGCCCTGCTGCTCAAGGTGCTCGGCGCGTTCGGCGACCAGAACACCACCTTCGGCGACGCGGACTTCGGCTGGCTCGGCGCCCTCATCGGCAACGCGGGCAAGGCAGGCGGCGCCCCCGGCCTGGTGATCATCCTGCTGATCGGGTTCGCCGTGCTGGGCGCCGCCATCGTGATGCAGAAGCGGGTGGTCGAGACCGGCTGGGACCCGGGCGCCGCCCGCGACGCCGCGCTGGGCCGGGAGACGGCGCCGGGCCGGGAGGCGGCGCCGGCGGGAGAGACCACGGCGGGCCCTGCCTCCTACCCGAAGATCGCCCCTCCGGCCGGGGCCCCCGCGCCCCCGCCGCCGCCCCGCTGACGCCCGGGCGCCGGGGTCACTTCACCTCCGCCGGGCACACCAGCCTCCGCCGGTGGTCCACCGCCCGCTCCGGGCCGGTCAGCGTCAGCGGCAGGGTGTGCCGTACATCGGCGTCGGCGCTGGAGGAGGCCAGGCGCAGCTCCAGCGGGCCGGGTTCGACGACGCGGCCCCCGTCGGGCACGCCGGGGTAGGAGGCCAGGTCGGCGTGGAAGGTGAACTGGACCTCGGCGCTCTCGCCGGGCGCCAGCGGGACCCGCGCGTAGCCGATGAGCCGGGTGACCGGGCGGACGGCGCGGGCCACGGGCTGGTGCAGATAGAGCTGCACCACCTCGGTGCCGGGCCGCTCGCCCGTGTTGCGGACGGTCAGGCGCAGCGCGGTCTCGCCGTCGGTGGCCAGGGTGGCCGCGTCCGCCTCCGGTGCCTCCCAGGCGAAGGTGGTGTACGACAGGCCGTGGCCGAAGGGGTGCAGCGGGGTGGGGTCCACGGTGCTGGCCCCGCCGTGCAGCCCCAGCGGAGGCTGGAGGTACGTCCAGGGCTGGCCGCCGGGCCCGTACGGGACGCTGACGGGCAGCCGGCCCGAGGGGTTCACCCGCCCGGAGAGCACCCCGGCGACGGCCGGGCCGCCCTCCTCACCGGGGAAGAACGCCTGGACGGTGGCGCCGAGCAGGTCCGACCAGCGGCCGAGCGCGTACGGGCGCCCGGTCAGCAGGACCAGCACCACGGGGGTGCCGGTGGCCAGCAACGTGTCGAGCAGGGCGCCCTGCTCCCCGGGCAGTTCGAGGTCGGCGGCGTCGCAGCCCTCGCCCGAGGTGCCCCGGCCGAACAGGCCGGAGAGGTCGCCGAGCACGGCCACGCACACATCGGCGTCCGAGGCGGCGCGGGCGGCCTGCGCCAGCCGGCTCTCGGCGGCCACGGCGGCCGAGGCGCCCGTCGCGGCGGCGGCCCCGGTGGCCGGGCCGGGCGGGGCGCAGCCCTCGGCGTGGGTGATCCGCGCGTCGGGGAGTTCGGCGCGCAGCGCGGCGAGCAGCGTCGGCACGTCGATGCCGATCGGCAGCTCCGGGTGCTCGATGCCCACGTGCCGGGGGAAGGTGTAGCAGCCGAGCATCGCGGCGGGGTCGTCGGCGAGCGGCCCGACGACCGCGATCCGGGCCCCGGGCGCGAGCGGCAGCACCTGGCGGTCGTTGGCGAGCAGCACCACCGACTCCTCGGCGAGCTGCCGGGCCACCTTCCGCATCACCGGCGGGTCCAGGTCCACCGCCTGGGGCAGCGCGGGCGGGGTGGCCGACCAGTCCGGGTCGAGCAGCCCCAGTTCGCACTTCTGCCGCAGCACCCGCAGCGCCGCCCGGTCCACCAGCGCCTCGTCCACCTCCCCGGCCCGTACGGCGTCCCGCAGCGGCGTGGCGAAGCAGCGCACGGCGGGCAGCTCCACGTCCACGCCGGCCGCCAGCGCGAGCCCGGCGGCGCGCGCCGGGGAGTCGGCGACGCGGTGGTTCAGCTCCAGGAAGGAGACCCCGAAGTAGTCGGAGACGACGGTGCCGGTGAAGCCCCAGCGCTCGCGCAGCAGTTCCGTCAGCAGCCAGGGGTTGGCCGCCGACGGGACGCCGTCGAGGTCGTTGTAGGCGTGCATGACCGAGCGCGCCCCGCCCTCGAGCACGGCCATCTCGAACGGCGGCAGGATGACGTCGGCGAGCTCGCGCGGGCCGATGGAGACCGGCGCGTGGTTGCGGGCGCCGCGCGAGGCCGAGTAGCCCGCGAAGTGTTTGAGGGTGGCGACGATCCCGGCCGACTGAAGGCCGCGCACATACGCGGTGCCGATGGTCCCGACCAGGTACGGGTCCTCGCCGATGGACTCCTCCGTACGCCCCCAGCGCGGGTCGCGCACCACGTCCACGACGGGGGACAGGCCCTGGTGGATGCCCACCGCCCGCATGGAGGCGCCGATCAGCTCGGCCGCCCGGCCGACCAGAGCCGGGTCGAAGGTGGCGCCCCAGGCCAGCGGGGTCGGGAAGACGGTCGCGCCCCAGGCGGCGAAGCCGGTCAGGCACTCCTCGTGGGCGACGGCCGGGATCCCGAAGCGGTTGCCGGCGGCGATCCGCGCCTGGGTGCGGGCGAGGGCGGCGGCGCCCTCGCCCGGCTCGACGGGGGCGGTGCCGAACGGGCGGGTCAGCTGGCCGAGGCCGTGGGGGAGCAGGGCGTCGAGGTCCACGTCCTCGTTGACCTCGTGCTGGAGCGGGGCGACGTCCTCGCCCTCGGTGGACCCGGAGCCCGGCCAGACACCGGCGAGTTGAGCGAGCTTCTCCTCCAGGGTCATCCGGGAGAGCAGGTCCGCGGCGCGGTCTTCGGCGGGGAGGGAGGTGTCCTGCCAGGGGTGAGGCATGAAGCTCCTTGTCTCAGGTCTGCTCAGGGCTGCTCAGGCTGGTCGGGTCTGCTCGGGCTGATCGGGCTGGTGAGGCCTGCTCAGGCTGGTCAGGGCTGTTCGCCGGGGTCGCTCACTTGCCGCCCACGCCCATCAGGCCGTTGATCAGCTGACGGCGGGCGAAGAGGTAGACGACGAAGATCGGGACGATGGACAGCACGACCGCGGTGAGCAGCGCCGGGGTGTCCACCCGGAACTCGCCGACGTAGTCGTACAGGCCCAGGGTCAGCACCCGGTTGTCCCGGGACTGGGTGAGGATCAGCGGGAACATGAAGCCGTTCCACGCGTGCAGGGCCGAGTACACGCCGACCGTGGAGATCCCCGCCCGCGACATCGGCACCACCAGTCGCAGCAGCACCCGGGTGGGCCCCGCCCCGTCCAGCGCCATCGACTCGTACAGCTCCTCGTCGATGTCGCGCATGGTGCCCGCCAGGATCAGCACGCTGACCGGGAGCGAGAAGGCGGCCGTCGGCAGGATCACCGCCAGCAGGGTGTCGTAGAGATGCAGCTTGGTGATCACCAGATAGATCGGGATGATCACCGCCTGGGACGGGATCGCCAGCCCCAGCAGGAAGATCTGGAAGACGCGCCGGGACACCCGGCCCCGGGCGCGCACGACCGCGTAGCCGACGGTCACCGACAGCACGATGACGATGGTGGCGCACACGGCGGTGACGACCAGGGTGTTGCCCAGATAGGTGAAGAAGTGGCTGCTCAGCACCCGGTCGTAGTTGGCGAGCGTGGGGTGGGTGGGCAGCGACAGCGGACCGTCGTCGATATAGCCGTCGCGGGTCCGGAAGGTGGTGGCCACCAGGACGTACAGCGGGGCGCCGACGATGACCAGCCACAGCAGGGAGGCGAGACCGGCCGGGTAGTTGGGCCTTCGAGGGCCGCTCCCCCTCAGCAGGCGGGGCAGCCGCGGGCGGCGGTGCAGCACGTCGGTCACTGTGAATCTCCGAGGCGAAACACCGCCCACGAGACGGCTGGTACGATTTCTGACGTGCTGAGCGAGAACCAAGCCAGCACAACAACTCCTTTGCCTGCAGTAGCAAACCGGGCTGGTTCCAACCCGGCTGGTGTTGATCAGGTAAGACCTGTCGGTCCGCAGGGCCGCAGGCGACGTGAGCCAGGAATCCCCCTGTCTTCGGCTGGGGGAGAGTTCAAATCCCCTCCCGGGTGCTGCGCATCGAGCTGAAGCCGGTCAGCCGCACCAGCAGCAGCGAGACGGCGGTGGCGACGACGACGAGGAGGGCCGCGACCGCGCTGGCGTAGCCGAGGTCGAAGGCCTGGAAGCCGTTCTTGTACATCAGGTACGGGACGATGCTGGTGTCCGTGCCCGGGCCGCCCTTGGTGAGGATCAGCACGGTGTCGAAGAAGGTCAGCGCGCCCACCACCATGATCACCGACGAGGTGACCACGGTGTTGCGCAGCTGGGGCAGCGTGATCGAGAAGAACTGGCGGACGGTGCCCGCCCCGTCGATGGCCGCCGCGTCGTAGAGCGAGCGCGGGATGGCCCGGGCGCCGCCCTGGTAGATCAGGGTGTGGAGAGGGATGAACTGCCAGGCGGTCACGAACAGGATGGCGCCGAAGGCGCCCTGGGAGTCGCCCAGCAGGTCGCCGTCCGCGAAGCCGAGGGTGGGCCCGATCTCGGCGATGAGGCCGAAGTTGGGGTCCAGTAGCTGCTTCCAGACCAGGGCGAGGGCCACGGAGGACGCCAGCAGCGGCAGGAAGAAGATCGCCGACAGCACGGCGCGGTTGCGCTGCCGCCCGGCCACCCACACCCCCAGCAGCAGCGCGATCGGCGTCTGGACCAGCCAGGTCAGGACGGTCAGCAGCAGGCTGAGCCAGACCGCCTGGCGCATGTCCGGGTCGTGCCACAGCCGGGACCAGTTGTCGGTCCCGGTCCAGTGGGGGGAGCCGATGCCGTCCCACTCGGTGAAGGCCAGATAGCCGACCAGCAGCATGGGGAGGACGGCGAAACACGCGAAGAACAGCACCCCGGGCAGCGCCCAGACCGCGCCGGGCCGGCCCACGGCATCACGGCCCACGCCCTTGCCGGACGCACTCCTGCCGCTGCCGCCCCGGCCGACGGCGACCTTGCCGCTGCCGCCCTTGCCGACGGCGCCCGCCATTACTTGATGTCCTTCTTCAGCGCCGCGACGAACCCGGTCGGGCTCAGCTGCCCGTTGAACAGCTTCTGGATGTCGGTGTGCAGCGACGGCGTGTTCTTGGCCGACAGCGCCTGGTCCCAGGAGAGGGTGAAGCTCGGGGCCTCACGCACCATGTCGTACTGGAACCGCGCGTAGGTGGGGTTCTCGTGCTCGTTCAGCAGCGAGGTGGCGTCGGAGGTCGTGGGCACGTCGCCGTTGGCTATCAGGTCCTTGGCGTAGTCCTGCTTGGCGGCGAACTTCACGAACTCGATCGCGGCGGTCTTCTTCTTCCCCTTGAGCTTGGCGTTGACGGACCAGTAGTTGGTCGGGTTGCCCACCACGTTCTTCGGGTCGCCCTTGCCGCCCGGGAGGGCCGGGAAAGTGGTCCAGCCGAGCCCCGACTTGGCGAAGTCCGGCTGGTTCGCCTTCTGGTTGGCGTACTCCCACGAGCCCATCAGGTGCATCGCGGCCTTGCCCTTGGCGAAGAGCGTGGAGGCCCCGTCGGCCGTGTAGTTGACGGACTTGTAGTTCTTGCCGAAGGCGCCCCGGTCGACCAGGCTCTTGATCGTCTCGGCGGTCTTCAGCACGGCCGGGTCGTCCCATCCGGAGGCGTCCCCGTTCCGGATCTTCTTGAAGACCCCGGCCCCGCCGTACCGGTCCACCAGGTACTCCACCCACATCAGCTCGGTCCAGGGGTCGGTGCCCGCGAGCGCGAAGGGGGTGACGCCCTTCTTCTTGAAGGTGTCCACGAGCCCCAGCAGGTCGTCCCAGGACTTGGGGGGCCGCGCGCCCGCGTCCTGGAACACCTTCTTGTTGTAGAAGAGGATCACCGGCTGCATGCCGCGCATCGGAATGCCGTAGTACGTGTCGTTCACCGCCCCCGCCTCGAGGATCGTGGGGATGAACGCCTTCTTCAGCTCCGGGTCCTTCTCCAGCGTGGGGCCGAGGTCGACCAGCATGCCCTCCTTGGCGAAGTCGCTGATGCTGCCGCCGCCCCAGTTGAAGAAGACGTCCGGGGCGTTGGGGGTGCCCATGGAGGTGCGCATCTTGTCCGTGTAGCCGTCGCCCGGCACCTCGGTCAGGTTGACCTTCACCTTGGAGGTCTTGTTGAACCGCTTGACGACCGCGCGCTGCACCTTGGTCGAGGCGTCGCCGTAGACCCAGACGTCGAGCGAGTCGTCGTCCGAGCCGCCGGGGCCGGAGCTGCCGCAAGCGGTGAGGGTGGTGGTGGCCAGGAGCAGTGCGGCGGCGAGGGTGGATGCCCGGAGCATCGACCGTGACCTGGGGGTACGCATCGTCATCGTCGCGTTTGCCTTCCGGAAGAAGCCCGATAATTCTCGGAAGTGATTGCGTGGACGCTATGAGGGCGCTGATGCCGTGTCAAGAGGTCGAACAAACGGGAGGCTTCGCCGCCGGAAGGCGGTGTGCGGGACGGCTCAGGAAGGATCTCCGGGCGCGGCCGTGCTCGGCGGGGCCGTGCTGGCGCGGACGACCAGCGCCGTCGCCAGTTCCACCCGGGGCGACTCGACCTCCTCGCCGCGCGCCTGCCGCAGCACCGTACGGGCGGCCAGCTTGCCCATCTCCGCGAGCGGCTGGCGCACCGTCGTCAACGGCGGGGCCGACCAGCGGACTTCCGGAAGGTCGTCGAAGCCGACGACGCTCACGTCCTCCGGTACCCGCAGCCCCCGGCGGCGCAGCGCCTCGATCGCGCCCAGCGCCATCTGGTCGCTGGAGGCGAACACCGCGGTGGGCGGGGTGTCGGTGTCCATGAGCCGGTCGCAGCCCACGAATCCGGACTCGTGGTAGAAGTCGCCCTGCGCGACCAGCGCCTGGTCGTACGGCACCCCCGCGGCCTCCAGGGCGGCCCGGTGGCCGTCCAGCCGGGCCCGGCTGCACAGCAGCCGCGGCGGGCCGGCGATGAAGCCGATCCGGCGGTGGCCCAGACCCAGCAGATGCTCGGTCGCGGCCATCCCGCCCGCCCAGTTGGTCGCCCCGATGGTGGGGGCGTCCAGGGCGGGGGAGCCGGCCGGATCGACCACCACGATCGGCACGTTCAGCCGCCGCAGCTCCTCGTGCAGCACCGGTTCCAGCACGGAGGTCACCAGGATCACCCCGTCCGAGGCGCGCGCCCGCAGGTTCTTCATCCACTGCCGCGCGGCCCCCGCCCGGCCGTGGATGGCGGAGACCACGGTGCCCACGCCGTCCTGGTGCGCGACCTCCTCCACGCCCCGGATGATCTCCACCGCCCAGGGGCTGTCCAGGTCGTTGAAGACCAGGTCCACCAGGGCGGCGCGGCCGCCCGGGGCGGCCTGCCGGCGGCGGTAGCCGTGCCGCCGCAGCAGGTTCTCCACCCGGGCCCGGGTCTCGGGCGAGACGTCCGAACGCCCGTTGACCACCCGCGAGACCGTGGGCACCGAGACCCCCGCCTCCTGTGCGATGGCCGTGATCGTCACCCTGGACCGGGCGCCGCTCTCGGCCCCCGCGCTCTCCGTAGCCATTTCCGCCTCCTCCGCTGACGGGAGTCGCCCCCGCCGCTAGCCTTCCGGGTGCACCCCTCGGAACCTTGCAGAAGTCTTCCGGAAAACCGGATCAGACGTGAAGGGGAACGAGGGACGTCCGTGAAGCTCAAGAGCTTACGCAGCGCAGCGCTGGTGGCCTCGGCCGCGGCGGGCCCGCTCGGTTGAGCTAGCGCTCGTCATGGATGGTCAGTGCTCCGGCGAGGTCGAGGTCGGCGCCGGTGCCGTGTGCCCCGGCGCGGACGAGCAGCACTGCGCCGAGCGCGGTGCTCCAGAACGTCCTGGTCTCCACGCTGAGCGGTCGGCGGGTCCTCCAGCCGCGACTGTCGAGGAGTTGGCTCACGAAACGTTCGGACTGCCGGAACAGCAACTGGAGGTGCCGGTCGACCACGGGGGCGAGTTCGGGCTTGGAGATCCCGGCGGCGAGTGCTCGCGCGACCGAGGGGAGCGAGGGCATGGCCAGTACGGCGCGGGCGATGTTGCGTCGAAATGCCGCCGCGTCGGGGGCTTGGCGGCCGATGCGCTCAATCCGTCGGGCGTCGTGCAGCAAGCCGAGGAAGGCGGCGTGCACGAGCAGCGAGTCCTTGGAGCCGAAGTAGTAGGTGACCTGGTTGGGGAAGACGCCTGCCGCGTTCGCGATCTCCGCGACGCTCACCTCGGCGCCGGGCCGCTCCTTGCAGAGCCCTGCGGTTGCCTCGATCAGCCGGTGCCTCGTCGCGCGACCGCGGTCCCGTGACCGAGCCGGCGTCGATCGAGCTTCGGTTCGCTTCTTCTCCACGCCCTAATTGTATGTGATACAACAGGGCTTCATTCACTTGTATGGCATACAAGAAAGGTTCGTGGGCATGCACGGGACTGAAGTCGTCGTGACCGGACTCGGCGCGATCACGCCACTTGGCGGAGACGTCGAGTCCACCTGGGACGCCCTGCTCGCCGGCGAGTCCGGCATCCGCCGCTGCGTCCTGCCGGGCCACGAGGACACCGGCCTTCCCGACACCGTCGCGGGCACCATGGCGATCGACCCCGCCGAGCCGCTGCTGCCGGTGCAGGCCAGGCGGCTCGACCGCTCGCAGCAGGCAGCCTTCACCGCGGCGGCTGAAGCCTGGGCCGATGCCGGCGCCCCGGAGGTGGACCCGGACCGGCTCGCATCGGCGATCGGCACGGGCATCGGTGGCGTCCGGACGCTGCTGAGGGAAGACGACGTACTGGAGGCGGCCGGGACACGACGCGTCTCGCCACGCCTGGTCCCGATGCTCATGCCCAATGCGGCGGCAGCGCTGATCAGTATCGAATACGGCGCGCGGGCCGGGGTCTACACGCCCGTCTCGGCGTGCTCCTCCGGTGCCGAGGCGATCGCCCTGGGGGCCAGGCTCATCCGTGCCGGCGAGGCGGACGTGGTCATCGCGGGCGGGACCGAGGCCGCGATCACCCCGGTCACCGTCGCCGGCTTCGCCCAGGCACAAGCACTGTCGCGGCACACCGCCGAGCCCGCCTCGGCGTCACGGCCGTTCGCCGCGGACCGCAGCGGATTCGTCCTCAGTGAAGGCGCGGCTGTCGTGGTGCTGGAAAGCGCCGAGCACGCCGGCGCCCGAGGCGCGCGCGTCCACGCGGCACTCGCGGGCGCCGGCATCGCCGCCGACGCTCACCACATCACGGCGCCCGCTCCCGACGGCTCCGGTCAGACAGCGGCCATGCGGAAAGCCCTCGCGCAAGCCGGCCTGGCTCCCGAGCAGATCAGCCACATCAACGCCCATGCCACCGGAACTCCGGTCGGAGACATCGCCGAGGCACGCGCGATCCGGGAGGTATTCGGCCGCGCCACCGTGACAGCCCCCAAGGCGGCGCTCGGCCATCTCTTCGGCGCCGCCGGCGCGATCGAAGCGCTCATCGCCGTCCTCAGCGTGGAGCACGGCGTCATCCCGCCGACCCGCAACCTCACCACGGCCGGCGTCGGCCCTGACATCGACCTCGATGTCGTCGCAGGGCGACGAGACGTCCCCCAAGAGGCCGTGCTCAGCAATTCCTTCGGCTTCGGTGGGCAGAACGTCTCACTCGTCGTCACCAGCGCCCGGCACCACGCGTCCCGAACGGTCTCGACCACACCGTGACCCACACGACGCGTACCCGAAAAACATTCTCCTCGGGGTGTAAGAAACCGCGGCCCTCGACCACTGCCTGGTGAGAGAGCCGAGATGAGGAGACGGCGCGTGACCGACGCCCAACGCTTCCGGGACCTGTACGAGGAGTGCCATCCCCGTGTGCTCGCCTACGCCACCAGCCTGGTGGGCCGGCAGATCGGTGAGGACATCACCAGCGAGACCTTCACCGTCGCGTGGCGGCGGATGCGGGACGTCCCGGCGCAGCCGTTGCCGTGGCTGCTCGGGGTGGCCCGCAATCTGACCCGCGAGCTGCGGCGCCGCGACGGCAGGCAGTACGCCCTGGCCGTGGCGGAGGCGCAGCGCGTCATCACCTCGGGCGCCCAGGTGGACGACGTGGCCGCCGGGGTGACCGAGCGGGCGGCGGCGCTGCAGGCGCTGGCCGGGCTGTCGGACGCGGACCGCGAGGTGCTGACGCTGGTGGCCTGGCATGGGCTCGGCCCGCGACAGGCGGCCCGGGTCCTGGGCTGCTCCACCGCCACGTTCTCGGTGCGGCTGCACCGGGCCAGACGGCGGCTGGAGCGATCGGTGAACGCGATCGGGGGCGCGGCCCCCGGCGTTCCCCGCGTTCCTCGCGTCTCTCGTGACTCTTGCCCGACAGTGACAGCGAAGGAGCACTGACATGGCACGCAAGCGGCCCGATGTCATGAAGACGCTGGCGGACGCCCGGCCCCGGGAGCTCGACCCGGACCACCTGGCCGGCTCCGAACGCGCCCGGCACGACCTGATCGCCATCCTGGCCGGCGCCCCGGAGGGACCGGAGGGCTCCCGGTCCGCCCGGCCCGTAGGGCCGTTCACGTGGCGGTGGGCGCTGCCCGTCGCGGCGACGGCGGCCGTGGCGGGGGTGCTCGTCGCCACCCTGCCGCAGGGCGGCTCGGACACCCGGGACGCCCACGGCTCGGGGGCCACCGGCGGACCCACCACCGGCAGCCCCCGGCACACCCCCGAGAACGGCCGCGTCGCGCTGCTGAACGTGGCCGCCCGGGTGGACCGCGCGGCGGACGAGGGCACGTACTGGCAGACGGCCACGCGGTCGGCCTGGGTCGGCGTCGTCGACCACTCCGGCTCGCTCTTCGCGGTCGTCTCCTCCGAGACACAGCGGTGGTCCTTCGGGGTGCGGCCCGGCACACGGAGCCTGTGGGTCTCGGGGATCGACGCCACCACCCGGCCCCGTACCGAGCGCGACAAGGCGCGCTGGCGGGCCGCCGGATCGCCGGAGGAGCTGACGCTCGCCCACTCCGGGAAGGGCGGCCGGCTCGGACTGCGGATGGAGGTGGGGGCGAGGAAGCGGCCGACGGTGGACCGGATCAACAGCGGCGACCGGATCGCGGCCCTCGGCCCGCACCATGTGACCTACGCGGACCTGCGGAAACTCCCCGGCGACAGCGCGACGTTGGAGAAGGTGCTGGCGGACCTGTACGAGGAGGACGGCGGGAGCGAGATCCGGGGCCGCACCGAGTGGATGTGGCGGCAGGCGGCCAACCTGATCAACCTCCCGGTCAGGGCCGAGGTCCGGGCCGCCGCGTACCGGGTCATCGCGGGGCTGCCGGGCATCCGGTCGCTCGGCGAGGTGACCGACCCGCTGGGCCGCAAGGGGGCCGGCTTCGCCCTGCCCGCGACCGTCCGGCCCGACTACGGGACGGCACGGTCGGAGCTGATCGTGGACCCGGCCACCGGGGCCCTGCTGTCCGACCAGGAGGTGCTGACCGAGCCGGACGCGAAGGCCGCCGAGGCGGGGCTCACGGCGGGCACGGTGGTGAACTACACGGCCACGGTGACGTCGGAGTGGACGGACCGGCAGCTGAAGACCCCAGAGCAACCCGAGTGACCGGTCGAGGCGAGCTGTAAGAACCGTCGGCCGGCGGCCATTTCCTTCTGAGAACACCAACCGAGCAGAACACCAACCGAGCACGCGGCGGGCGTGGACGGCGCCGGGCGGCTGTGGATCTCCGGCTGGGCCCCGGGCGACCGCCACGCCGTGCTGTCCCGCTGGACCGGTACGGCGTGGGCGACCGAGAAGCTGCCCGCCGGGGTCACCGAGCACAGCGAGATGTCCACGGTGTCCGGCATCGCCGGCGTCCCCGGGACGAAGGGCGTGTTCGCCGCGGGGACGGCCGGCTGCGCGAGCGACCCCGTCATGTGCGGGATCGTGGTCTCACGCGACCTGCGCTGACACCACGCCCAGGGCCGCGCCGAGGTCTGCGTCGAGGTCCGCGTCGAGGTCCGGGCCGAGGGCCTCGACCGGGCCCCCGGTGGTACGGGCCGGGTACGCCTGGACGGCGACCCCATCGTCGTCCAGGCACCGCCCCGTCTCCAGGTCGAAGCGCTGCTTCAGCAGCGGCGAGGCGACGAACGGCCGCCCGCCCGCCGACCCCAGCAACCCCCGCGACAGCACATACGCCCCGGTGAACGGATCGCGGTTGTCGATCGCGTACGCCCGCCCCGCGCGGTCCAGGAAGACCGCGACCTGGGCCCCGTCCGGCAGCAGCGCGGCCACCCCGCGCCCCGGCGTCAGGTCGGCGAGGTCGCACACGGCGAACCACCGCTGGTCGATCAGGAGTTCCACGCGGACCGCGGTCCGCTCGAGTGCCATGGTCATCGGCTTGCAGTCCCTTCGAGAGTACGGACGGGGATGCCGGGGCCGGACAGGATCGTCAGGTCCGGCTTCATCTGGTCGCGCTCGGGCACGAACCGCACCGTCGGGTCCGGCGCTCCGGGCGCGTTCACGAAGGACACGAAGCGCCGCAGCCGCTCCGGGTCCTCCAGGGTCTCGGCCCACTCGTCGCGGTAGCCCGCCACATGCTCGGCCATCAGCGCCTCCAGCTCGGCGCACAGGCCCAGCGAGTCGTCCACCACCACGTCCCGCACGTGGTCCAGGCCGCCCTCGATCCGCTCCAGCCAGGCGGAGGTGCGCTCCAGCCGGTCCGCGGTGCGGATGTAGAACATCAGGAACCGGTCGATGAGCCGGATCAGCTGCTCGTCGTCGAGGTCCTGGGCGAGCAGGTCCGCGTGGCGCGGGTCCGCGCCACCGTTGCCCCCGACGTACAGGTTCCAGCCGTTCGAGGTGGCGATCACCCCGAAGTCCTTGCCGCGCGCCTCCGCGCACTCGCGCGCGCAGCCGGAGACGGCCGACTTCAGCTTGTGCGGGGAGCGCAGCCCCCGGTAGCGCAGCTCCAGGTCGATGGCCATCCGGACCGAGTCCTGCACCCCGTAGCGGCACCAGGTCTGCCCGACGCACGACTTCACGGTGCGCAGCGCCTTGCCGTACGCGTGCCCCGACTCGAACCCGGCGTCCACCAGCCGCGCCCAGATCTGCGGCAGCTGGTCCACGCGGGCGCCGAACAGGTCGATCCGCTGCCCGCCGGTGATCTTGGTGTAGAGGCCGAAGTCGCGCGCCACCTCGCCGATGACGATCAGCTTCTCGGGGGTGATCTCCCCGCCGGGGATGCGCGGCACGATCGAGTACGAGCCGTTGCGCTGCAGATTCGCCAGGAAGTGATCGTTGGTGTCCTGCAGCGCGGCCTGCTCGCCGTCCAGGACATAGCCGCTGGCGCCCACCGTCGGCGCGAGCGAGGCGATGATCGACGCCACGGTCGGCTTGCACACCTCGCAGCCGTCGCCGCTGCGCGCCTCCTCCCGGCCGTGGCTGTCCAGCAGCGCGGCGTAGGACGTGATCCGCAGCGTACGGACGATCTCGTACAGCTCGGCCCGGGTGTAGGAGAAGCAGCCGCACAGCCCCTTGTCGACGCTGACGCCGCTCGCCTCCAGTTCGTCGTTGACCAGCGTGGTCAGCGCCTTGACGCAACTGCCGCAGCCCGTTCCCGCCTTGGTGCACTTCTTGACCTCCGGGACGGTGGTGCACCGGTGCTCGGTGACCGCCGCGCGGATGGCGCCCTTGGTGACGTTGTGGCAGTTGCAGATGACCGCCTCGTCCGGCAGCGCGGAGGGGCCGATCGCGGCCGGCGCCCCGAGCCCGGCCGGCAGCACCAGCTGCTCCGGGGCGACCGGCGGCACCGAGCCGGTCAGCGGCCGCAGCATGCCGTACGCCTCGGCGTCGCCGACCAGCACCCCGCCGAGCAGCGCCCCGTCCGCGCCGATCACCAGCTTCTTGTAGACGCCCGCGCGGGAGTCGGAGTACACCACGTCCAGACAGCCCTCGGCGGTGCCGTGCGCGTCGCCGAACGAGGCCACGTCCACGCCCAGCAGCTTCAGCTTGGTGGAGGTGTCGGCGCCGGTGAAGCCGCCCTCGCCCGCGGCACTCGTCTCCGCGATGTCGTCGGCGGCCACCTGAGCCATCTCGTAGCCCGGCGCCACCAGCCCGTAGACCCGGCCGTCGGCGGCCAGCGCGCACTCGCCGATCGCGTACACCGCCGGGTCGCTGGTGCGGCACCGCTCGTCCACCGCGACACCGCCGCGCTCGCCGACCGTCAGCCCGCAGTCCCGCGCCAGTTGGTCGCGGGGGCGCACCCCCGCCGAGAAGACCACCAGGTCGGTGTCGATCGACGAGCCGTCGGACAGGGCCATCGCGGTGACCGCGCCGTCCGCGTCCGCCGTGATCTCCTTGCCGCCGACACCGGTGTGCACGATCAGGCCCATGTCCTCCACGGTCCGGCGCAGCGCGGCGCCGCCGCCCTCGTCCACCTGGAGGGCCATCAGCCGGGGGTTGAACTCCACGATGTGGGTGGTCAGCCCCAGCCCCTTGAGCGCGCCCGCCGCCTCCAGGCCCAGCAGCCCGCCGCCGACCACGGTGCCGGACGAGCAGTTCCCGGCGTACTCCTCGATGGCCAGCAGGTCCTCGATGGTGCGGTAGACGAAGCAGCCCCGGCTGTCCTTGCCCGGCACCGGCGGCACGAACGGGTACGAGCCGGTGGCCAGCACCAGCGTGTCGTACGCGACGGTCAGCCCGGAGCGCGCGGTGACCGTGCGCGCGGCGCGGTCGATGTGCTCGGCGGGGTCGCCCAGGTGCAGCTCGATGCCGTGCCGGGCCATGAAGCCGTCCTCCACGAGGGAGAGGTCCTCGGGGGCCCGCCCGGCGAAGTACGAGGTGAGCTGGACGCGGTCGTACGCCGGGCGCGGCTCCTCGCACAGCACCACGACGCGGGCCCGCTCGGTCACGCCCCGCTCCGCCAGGGCCTCCAGGAAGCGCTGGCCGACCATGCCGTGGCCGACGAGCACGATGGTGGGGGCGGTGGCGGTGGCGGTGGCGGTGGCGGTGTCGGTGGCGGCTGTGGCGGTGTCGGGGTTCGGCGCGTTCTTGGGTGCGCTCATCGTCAGGAGCCTCCATCGTTGGTCAGCAGGTGGAGCAAGGGGGCGGAGGGGAGCGGCTCGTCACCCTCCCAGGTGCGGGCGAGCGCGCCGACGCTGCCGAGATCGCCGAGCAGGATGCCGCCGACGAGACGGTCCCCGCGGACCACGACCTTGCGGTACGCGTTCCGCGTGGCGTCGGCCAGGTGGACGACGTCGTCGCCGGGGGCGGGGGTGGTTTCGCCGAAGGCGGCGAGGTCGAGGGGGCTGAGAGGGCTGTTGGCGGAAGCGAGTGTCAGGCGGGTCAGGGTGCGGCTTCCCGTGTAGCGGTGGCCGGTTCCGTGGCCGTGTGCGGCCCGGTGGCCGAGAACACGCGCCAGCATGTCCGCCTGGTCCTGCGCCGGGCCGGCCAGGCCGTAGAGCACGCCGTCGTGTTCCGCGCAGTCGCCGATCGCGAACACCCGCGGGTCGCTGGTGCGCAGCTCGTCGTCCACGACGACGCCGCGCGCCACCTCGAGTCCCGCCGCGCGGGCCAGGCCCACGCGCGGCCGGACCCCGCAGGCGAGGACGACGAGATCGGCCTCCAGCGCGTATCCGTCCGCCAGTTCCACGGCGCTCACGGCGCTCACGGCGCTCCCGCCGACCGCCTTCCCGCCGTCCGCCGTGCTTCCGCCGCCCTCCGGAGGCCGCGTCCGCAGCCCCCGTACCCGGCACTCCGTGTGGACCTCCACGCCCAGCGTCTCCACATGGCGTCGCAGCACCTCGGAGGCTCCCGCGTCGAGCTGCCGCTCCATGAGGTGTTCGCCCTGGTGGGCGAGGACCACCTGGGCGCCGCGCTGGGCGAGGGCCCGGGCCGCGGAGACGCCGAGCAGGCCGCCGCCGATGACCACGGCGCGCACGCCGGGGCGGACGGCGGCGGCGAGCGCCAGGCAGTCGTCCATGGTGCGGAAGGCGTGGACGCCGTCCGGCAGTTCGTGGCCGTGGGGCCCGAACAGTCCGCGCAGCGGCGGCAGCACCGGGTTGGAGCCGGTGGCCAGCACCAGCGAGTCGTACGGGACGCGGCGGCCGTCGTCGCACACCACCTCGCCCGGGTCCCGGTCGATCCGGACCGCGCGCACCCCGCCGAGCCGTCGGGCCGCGGCGGGGGCGGGGAGGGCGATGACGTCGGGGGCGTAGCGCCCGGCGAGGACCTCGGCGAGCAGCACCCGGTTGTACGCCGGGTGGGGCTCCTCCCCGATGACCGTCACCTCGACGCCGCCCTCGGCGGCCGTCGCGGCGAGCTGCTGCGCCAGCCGGGTCCCGGCCATGCCGCCGCCGACGACCACCACCCGGTGGCGGCTGTCCGGTTCCCTGTTCGACGTCATGCCAGGAAGCCTGCGGGGTGGCTGTTACCCGGCCGCATCACCGCCGTTTCCCCGAAGCAACGCTGCCCTCAGCGCGCCCCGTCAGCCGCTGTGAGCCCCCGGACCCGGCCCCGGACCCGCCCCCGGCGCCGGGTCGCCGAGCCGCAGCGGAAGCTCCTGGGGGCTGTTGCCGACGAAGCTGGGGTGCGGGACGAGCTGCTCGTCGGGGACGGCCAGGTCCAGCCCGGGGAAGCGGGTGAACAGCGCGTCCAGGGCGACCGTGGCCTCCAGCCGGGCCAGGGGCGCGCCGAGGCAGTAGTGGGCGCCGTGGCCGAAGGAGAGGTGGCGGGCGGCGTCCGCGCGGGCGGGGCGGGTGACGTCGAAGCGGCCGGCGTCCGCGCCGTGGGCGCGCGGGTCGCGCCCGGCGGAGGTGTAGGAGACGAGGACGGGGCAGCCCTGGGGGATCACCGTGTCGCCGACGGGCAGGTCGCGGGTCGGGTAGCGGAACGGGAAGAAGCTGACCGGGCTGTCGTAGCGCAGGGTCTCCTCGACCACATCGCCCCAGGACGCCTTGCCGGCCCGCACCAGCTCGAGCTGGTCGCGGTGGGCGCACAGCGCCCGCACGGCGTTGGTGATCAGGTTGAGTGTGGTCTCGTGCCCGGCGATGATCATCAGCAGGAGGGTGCCGATCAGCTCCTCCTCGCTGAGCCGGTCGCCGTTCTCCTCGCGCGCCGCGATGAGCGCGCTGGTCAGGTCGTCCCCGGGGGAGTGCAGCCGGGCGGCGGCCACCTTGCCCAGGACGGCCAGCATCTCGCGGTTGGCCGCCAGAGCGCGGTCGGGGGCGGTCCGGGTGCCGACGATGTCGTTGGACAGGGCGTGCAGCCGGTCCTGGTGCTCGGGGTCGACGCCGAGCAGCCGGCAGATGACGCCCATGGGCAGCGGCAGCGCGAAGTGGCGGCGCAGGTCGGCCACGCCGTCGGGGGTGGCCGCGGCGGCCTGGGCCAGCCGGTCCAGGAGGGAGGCGGTCAGCTCCTCGACGGCCGGGCGCAGCGCCTCGACCCGGCGCGGGGTGAAGGCGCGGGTCACCAGGGACCGCAGCCGCCTGTGGTCGGCGCCGTCGGCGGTGGTCATGCCCCGTACGGTGGCGAAGGTGGCCAGCGGCCAGCCGGGCGGGATCTCACCGTCGCGCAGCGCGGCGAAGTGGCGGGCGTCCTTGGCGACGTCGGGGTGGGCGACGAAGTCCCTGAGTTCGCCGTGGCGGGTGATGGCGTAGGCCGTGACCCCGCCGGGCAGCAGGACCGGCACGGCGGCCCCGCGCTCCCGCAGCCGTTCGTTGACCGTGTGCTGGCCGGCTCCCGTGGGGTCCAGCCGGTGGGGCGCCGGGGCGGCGTGCGGTACGGGGCATCGGCCGTCGGTCATGGGGAGTCTCCTGAGACTGCTGCCGCGAGCTGGGGGGCGGTGAACCGCACCGGCAGCCCGGCCAGGTTCTTGGACCAGGGCGAGGTGATCCAGGAGAGCTGGTCCTCCGGCACGGCCAGTTCGAGGTCCGGCAGCCGGTGCCGGAGGGTGTCCACGGCGGTCCGGGTGATCAGCCGCGCCGGGTCCTGCGCCGGGCAGGTGTGCGGGCCGGCGCTGAAGGCGAGGTGCGAGCGGTTGCCGACGACCGGCCGCCCGTTCTCGGGCAGCACCTCCGGGTCGGCGTTCGCCCCCGCCAGGCCCAGGATCAGCATGTCCCCGGCGCGGATGTGCTGCCCCCCGAAGCGGAGGTCGCGGGTGGCGTAGCGGCCGGGGAAGTTGGCGGTGGGCGGATAGCGCCACAGCACCAGGTCCAGCGCGTCGTCCACCGTGAGGTGGCCGCGGGTCAGCGAGGAGCGGAAGCCCGGGTCGGTGAGGAGGATCCGCACGGTGTCGGCGATCCAGTTCACGGTCGTCTGGTTCCCCGCCACGATGATCACCACGAGGTTGTGCAGCACCTCCTGGTCGCTCAGCCCGACCGGGTGCTCCAGCAGCCAGGACGTCACATCCGCGCCCGGCCGCCGCTTCTTCCGCTCGAGCAGCTCCAGCAGGATGGAGCCCATGCGCCGGTTGGCGCCGGTGGCGGCGGCGGTGGGGGCGACCACGGCGGCGATGGCCTCGACCAGCCGCGGCCCGCTCTCCTCGTCGAGGCCCAGGATCTGCGTGACGACCTGCAACGGGAGCAGCCGCGCGTACTGCGGCACCAGATCCGCCTCGTGGCGGTCCGCGAAGCCGGCGATGAGCCGCTCGGCGGTGGACCGCACCATGCGGATCAGCTCGTGCCCGTCGAGCCGTCCCAGCGCCTCGGCGACCGCCGAGCGCATCCGGCGGTGCTGCTGGCCGTCGGCGAACAGCAGCGCCGGGCGCCAGCCGACCATCGGCATCAGCGGCGAGTCGGGCGGCACGCGGCCGTCCCGCAGCGGAGTCCAGCGCCGGGGGTCGTGGGAGAAGTACTGCTCGTCGCGGGTCATATGGAGCAGCTCGCGGTGGCCGAGCACCAGCCACGCCTCGATGCCGGGGGCGATGGCGACGGGCACGACCGGGCCGTGCTCGCGGCGCATCCGCTCGTACAGCGCGGACATGTCGCCCCGCAGCGTCGGCCCGTACAGCGGGACCGGGGTGTCAGTCGCGGCCCCAGCCGCCCCAGCGGCCCCAGCCGTCCCAGCGGCCCTCATGACGCCTCCGTGGCGGTCTCTATGAGATGGCTGACCAGCGAGATCAGCGCCTGGACCGAGGACTTGTGCTCCCGCGCGTCACAGATGACCAGCGGGGTGTGCGGGAGCAGGTCGAGCGCGGAGCGCAGATCGTCCTCGCTGTGCAGCACGCTGTCGGGGAAGGCGTTGACCGCGACGGAGAACGGGACGTCCAGGTCCTCCAGATGCCCGATGGCGTCGAAGGACGCCTCCAGGTCCCGGGTGTCGACCAGCGCGAGCGCGCCCAGCGCGCCGCGCGCCAGGTCCTTCCACGCGGGGAGGAAGCGCTGCTGGCCCGGGGTGCCGAACAGATAGAGCACCAGCTCGCCGCCGAGGGTGATCCGGCCGAAGTCCAGGGCGACCGTGGTGGTGACCTTGGACGGCCGCACGGCGGTGTCGAGCCGGGCACCCGCCTGGGTCATGGTCGCCTCGGTGGACAGCGGCTTGATCTCCGACACCGTGCCGATCAGCGTGGTCTTGCCGACGCCCATGGGGCCGACGACCAGGATCTTGGCCGCGCCGGACACGCTGGACTGCACGTATATGACGGGTGTGTCGGACAGATCGTCCGCGTCGTCGGTGTCCTTCACGTCGTCCATGCTGTCCACGTCGTCCACACCGTCCATGTCATCCGCGCCGTTCGCGCCGTTCGCGCCGTCCCTGTGATCCGTGTCATCCGCGTCGTCTGCTCCGTCCGCGTCGTCCGTTCCGCCTGTGTCGTCTGTGTCGTCCGCTCCGTCCGCGATCTCAGAGCTTGCTCTCAAGCCCATGGAGCACCTTTCTCAGCAAGTCCATATCGGCACGCTCGACGACCCGGACCGGCGGGCGCGCCACGATGTGCCCCCAGTCGATGAGATCGGCCAGCAACACCTGCACCACGGTCGGCGGCTGGCCGAGGTGCGCGGCCACCTCCGCCACCGACAGCAGGCCCTGGCAGAAGTCGACGATCCGCCGGTACTCCGGCTGCAGATCCGGGGGCGGCACGCTCCCCGAGGCCATGACGAGCGTCTCCCACGGCAACTCCGCCCGTGAGGAACCCGCGCGGCCACGTGTGATCACGTAGGGCCGCACGGCCGCGGTGGTCCGTTCCTCTCGGGGCTCGGTCATGACGCCGGGTTCATCGGCTCCCGGGGAAGGCTGCTCAGGTGGGCGCCGATCTTCGCCACCAGCAGCTGCATCTGCTGGGCGACCAAGCCGACGTCCGCCTCCGTATCGGTGGCCACCCCCAGGGACGCGCCCTGGCCGGCCGAGGTCAGCAGCACGAACCCCCGGTCCGACTCGACCATCAGCTGCCGCACCCCCGCCTCGCCCCCGAATAACAGCGCCGCCGTGGAATGTCCGGTCACCGTGAGCGCCGCGCAGGCGGCGGCCAGCGACTCGGCCTCCGCCACGTCCAGCCGGGGGACCTCGCCCGTCAGCCCCTCGGCGGAGCCGTGTCCCATGCGCAGACCGTCCTCCGAGACGACGACCGCGTGCCGCACGCCCGGGATCTGCGTCAGCGGACGCAGCATCCATCCAACGTCCGGCAGTCTGGATATGGTTCCGGCCACTACCGGCCTCCTTCTCGATCCGCTCGGTCCTGTCGGTCCTGCTGGAGCTGTGGGTCCTGTCGGTCCTGCCAGTCCTGTCGGTCCTGTCGGTCCGCGTTCCGTGGTGTGTCAGCCGCTTCCGCGCGTCCGCGGCGGGTGCCGGACACGATGTCGGCGATCGAGGCCCGGGCGGCCTCGGGGGTCCACGGGCCCGCGGCGGAATCGGTGCGAGCGGGAGCGAATTCGCCCCCGGCCCCGTTCCCGTTCCCGCCCCCGGCTCCGCCCCCTGGCGGCTTCGGGGCCGGACGGCGGCGGCTGCGCCGCTGCGGCAGCCCGCCCGCCCCGGAGCCACCGGCCCCGTATCCGGCCCCGTTGTCGGCCCCGGCGCGGGCCGGCGCGGCCGGGGCGACCGCGGTCTCGACGACGACCGGCTCCGCGTCCACCGCGGCGCCCGCGCCCGGCGCCTCGCCCGTGGGCTCGGTCAGCAGCCGGTGCGGTACGAAGACCACCGCCCGCGTCCCGCCGTACGCCGACGCGGTGGACAGCTCCACACCGAAGCCCAGCTCCCGCGACCACCGCCCGACACACGCGAGGCCCAGCCGCGGCACGGCCCCCAGCTGCGCCAGGTCAAGGCCCTCCCGAAGCTGGGCCACGGCCTGCGCGAGCACATCGGGCGGCATGCCGAGCCCGGCGTCGTCGATCTCGATCACCGCGCCCGCGGCCACCTCCCGGACGGTGACGGCGACCTGGGTGCGGGAGGGGGAGAAGACCGTGGCGTTCTCCAGCAGTTCGGCGACCGCGTGCATCAGGCCCTCGACGGCGGGCGCCACCGCGTACAGCGTCTGCCCGCCGTGCACATCCACCCGCTCGAACTCCACGATCCGCGACTGCGCGCCGCGCACGCAGTCGAAGAGCGTCACCGGCCGGGTCTCGCGCCGCGCGGGCCAGATGCCGCACATCACCATCAGCGTCTGCGCCTTGCGGGTCATCTGGGCCGCGGCGTGGTCGGCCTTCATCACCTCGGCCATCACGGCCGGCTCGTCGACCCGCTGCTCGAGGCCGTCCAGGACCTGCTGCTGCACCACCGCCATGGCGTGCATGTTCCGGGCCACGGACTCGAAGGACGCCTGGACGGAGTCGCGCAGGATCCGCTCCCGGCGGGCCGTCTCGTCCAGCTCGGCCCGCACGGCGGACAGCCGCGCGACCTCCTCGCCGCGCTCGGCCGCGAGGGCCCGCTCCCGCTCCGCCGCCGCCCGCTCCCGCTCCGCGTCGGCCCGCGCCTCAGCGGCGACGGCCCGCTCCCGCTCGGCCGCCGCACGCGCCTCGGCGACCGCTCTGCGCAGCTTGGCGGCCCATAACGAGGCCAGCAGCAGCGCCAGTACCAGCGATACGGACGCGACGACGATGACGGCCACCGTCCCCGACAGCACCTTCCTACACCTCCACCCGGGACGCGGCCAAGAACGGGCAGATACTACTGACCAACTGATCAGTTGTGTCCGGTAGTTGTCAAACTTCCACGTTCGGCCTACGGGCTCTGCACGGCGAGCAGTCAGAGTCTCGTCTCGCACGGCAGCCGCAGCAGCAGCCGGGCCCCTCCATGAGGGCTGTTGTGGACGGTCAGGGTTCCGCCGTGGGCGTGCGCGATGTCCTTGGCGATCGCGAGGCCGAGGCCGGTGCCGCCCTCCTGCCGGGCGCGGGCGCCATCCAGCCGGGTGAAACGCTCGAAGACGCGCTCGCGGTCGGCTTCGGGTATGCCGGGGCCGTCATCGTCCACGGAGACCTCGGCCATGCCGTCGCGGACCCGGACACCGACGGAGACGGTCGTGCGCGCGTGTCTGCGGGCGTTGTCGGTGAGGTTGGTGAGCAGCCGCGAAAGCTGTACGCGGCTGCCGTGGACGACGGCGGGCCGGACGTCCCCGTCGCCCGCCCCGACCGTGCCGGGATGGCGCCGTACCTCCTCGGCCGCCAACGCCGCGAGGTCCACGGGGGTGCGGGGCGGCGTCTCCTGTGCGTCCAGCCTGGCGAGCAGCAGCAGGTCGGAGGCGACGGCCTGGAGGCGCCCGGTGTCCTGGAGGGCCTTGTGCACGACGGTCGGCCAGTCGGTCCGCGAGGGGCGGGCCAGGGCGAGTTCGAGCTGGGCGCGTACGGCCGCGATGGGGCTGCGCAGCTCATGCGAGGCGTCCGCGACGAACTGGCGCTGCCGGGTCATGGCCTGGTGCAGCCGGTCCAGGGTGGCGTTCATGGTCCGCGCCAGCCGGAATATCTCGTCGCGCGCCCTGGGGACCGGGACCCGGCGGTGCAGGTCGCGCTCGGTGATCTCGGTGAACTCCTCCCGTATCGCGGCCACCGGGCGCAGCGCGCGGCCGACCAGCAGCCAGGTGAGGGCGGCCACGAACAGCACGAGCCCGGCCGCCGCGGGGGCGACCTGGCGCAGCAGCAGCCGGGTGGCGTTGTCGCGGGCTGTGGTCGAGGGGGCGACGTCTACGCTGTACGCCACGTGGGCCGCCCCGGTGAGGTAGACGGGTGCGCCGCTGATCACCTTGCTGTCCGGCAGTGCCACCTGGCGGCTGGAGTGGATCTTCCGTCCCTCCACGGCCTTGATGGTCACCGGCTGCGGGGCGACGACCACCGCCGAGCGCCGCAGCTTCCCGGATGCCGTCAGTTGGTCCTCGACGCTGAGGGCGGCCCGCTTGGCATCCGTCTTCGCGCTGTCGCTCAGGTTCTGCCGCAGGACCAGTACCAGGGCCAGCATGCACAGCGCGATCGCGAGGGCGACGGTGCCGACGGCGGCCGACGTGGCCTTGGCGCGGACACTCATCCCGGTCAGCAGGCTCATGGATCTCATGGCGCGGTCACCCCCCGTCGCGGGCCAGCAGATATCCCGCGCCCCGTATCGTGCGGATCGCCTGCCGGCCGTACGGCACATCGATCTTGCGGCGCAGGGCTCTGATGTAGACCTCGACGAGATTGGCCCCGCCGTCGTACTCGGTGTCCCACACCGTGTGAACGATCTCGGACTTGGAGACCACCTGTCCGGCGCGGCGGGCCAGGCACTCCAGCACGGCGAACTCCTTGGCCGTCAGCGTGACGCTCTCCTTCCCCCGGCTGCAGGCCAGGGCCGCCGGCTCCAGCCGCAGATCGCCCAGGTTCAGCACCTCGGGCCGGTCCAGGCCGCCGCGCCGCACCAAGGCCCGCACCCGCGCGATCAGAACGACGTAGGAGAACGGCTTGGTCAGGTAGTCGTCCGCCCCGACGTCGAGGCCGTCGGCCTCGTCGTATTCGCCGTCCTTGGCGGTCAGCATCAGGATCGGGGTCCAGACGCCGGCCTCCCGCAGCCGGGCGCAGACCTGATAGCCGGACAGGCCGGGCAGCATCACATCCAGCACGATCGCCGCGTACCCGGTACCCCGGGCGAGCGCCAGGCCACCGCGCCCGTCGTCGGCCGTCTCGACGGTGAAACCTTCCTGCTCCAGCCCTTCTTTGAGGAGTTCGCGGAGCCGGAGGTCGTCTTCCACCACGAGAATGCGCACGGGAGCAGCATGGCACGCGCGAGCTGAGTCCTCGCTGAAGAGCTTTCAGCGAGGACTCAGCGTCGGTAGGCCACGGTGGTGTGCACCGACGGATCGAGAGTCCGCCGGGTTCATGTCCCCTGGTGAGGAGAACACTTGTGACTCGCTCCAGCTCCACCGCCACCAAGCGCCGGGGCGTCGCGATCGCCGCGGCGGTCGGCGTCCTGACGCTGGGGGCCACGGCCTCCGCCTCGGCCGCCGGCCCGTCGCACACCGCCTCGAAGGCGAGCGCCGACGCGGGGATCGCGGCCAAGGGGCTCGTGCTGTGCGTGGCCACGGCCGACAAGCCCGTCCCGGACGCCAAGACCATCGAGGTCGAGTTCACCGAGGGGGTGATCGAGCCCACCGAGGCGGCCAAGGCCACCGAGGCGGCCAAGATCACCGCGACGGCCAAGGTGCGCAAGGCGGTCAAGTTCAGCCCCTCCGTGGTGCGGGGCCCCCACGGCAGGCCGGTCCACGCCTGGAAGTGCCCCGTGCCTCCCTCGCCCGGCGAGCCGGGCAAGCCGGGCAAGCCGGGCAAGTGGTGCCGGGTCCTGGCGGTCAAGGGCGCTGGCACGGTCTGGAAGAAGGACACGGTGACGGACTGCGACGCCACGCTCGCTCCGGCGACTCCGAAGAAGCGGTAGCGCACGGTCGAGCCCCCATGAGGACCGTCGGCCCCCGGGGGGCCGACGGTCCCGTGAACTCTTTTCCTCCCATCGGGCGAGTAACGGTGACCGGTCTGTGCGACGAAAGGTGTCCGCGGTGTTCCTCTTCCGCTACTCGATGGCCGCGCTGACCCGTCTGACCAGTTGGGTCCGGCTCCGGAAGGGGTTCCCCGCGTCGGCCGACGATGTGTTCGACGACGCGGAGGGCCGGCCCGTCCGCCATTGCGAGGACTGTGGCCGGACACGGTTGTCAGAGGCCTCGGAGGACGGCTTCCACACCTGTGTCTTCTGCGGTTCCGTCGACGTCGGCGCCTGACCTGGCCCGTATGCAGATCATTTCGAGAGGTCGGGACACGTGAAGAGACAATCTGCGCAGGATGCGGCGCCGCCCGCCGAGGACTCGCCGTGGAGTGCCCACGCGGCGGCACTCGTCCGGCGGAACCCCGAGACGTCCTGGTGGGTCGGCGTCTACCGGCGGAGTCTGTCGGTGACCACCCGCCGGGCGCTCGCCCAGCGGTTCTCCCCCGAGGTGCGCAGCCAGGTCAAGCGGCGCCTCGCCGCCGTCCCGACGCCCGCGTCCGGCGTGGGCCGGGTACGGGCCGCCCGCGAACTGCGCCGCCTCGGGGGCCTGCTCACCGGCCCGGACCGGGCGCTGCACAGCGTGCGGGGTGTCCCCAAGGTCACTCTGGTCCGCCAGGCCGTCTCGCCGCTGCAGGCGCGCGGCGACAACCTGGCCGCGGTGTGCGGGGCCCTGGACGCGGCGCACGTGGACTACTTCTGTGTGCGCGGCGGCCGCGACGGCTCGGCCGTGGTCGCGGCACCGGCCGAGGACCGCTCCCGTGTCCTCGAGGCCCTGGCCGAACTCTGCGCGCACCTGCCCGGTTATGTCTCCCCCACGGACGGGCGGGCCCGTACGCCCCGCTCCTCCGAGCCCGGCTTCGACCCCGCCTCCTGGCAGAAGCTCGCCACCGCGGAGGTGATCCGCATGACCTGGTACCACAGCGACCCCACCGGTCGGCTGGTGCTGGGTCCCGAACACGGCTGCGACGTGGAGTTCTGGCCGGCGGACGGAGACCGGCTGCTCGCTCCCCGCCCGAACCGGGTGGCCGATCAGGTGCCCCGCTGCGACGCGCCGCAGCGGGTCTCCGACTCGGTGTTCACCCGGCTCGCGCCGACCGCGGGCCGCCCGCTGCCCGAGGTGCGCACCCGCCGGGAGTTCGCCGCCCCGCGGCCCGATGACATCCGGTTCCCCATCGACGTGGTCTACACCTGGGTCGACGGCCAGGACCCGACCTGGCTGCGCCGCCGGGCCGAGGCCGCAGGGGAGGCGTACCACGAGGAGGCCGCGAACGCGGCGCGGTTCATCAGCCGCGACGAGCTGCGCTACTCACTGCGTTCCCTGCACCAGAACGCGCCGTGGATCCGCACCGTGTTCCTGGTGACCGACGACCAGACACCGTCCTGGCTGGACCCGGGCGCCCCGGGGCTCCAGGTGGTCAGCCACAAGGAGATCTTCACCGACCCGAGCGTGCTGCCGACCTTCAACTCACACGCCATCGAGAGCCAGTTGCACCACATCGCCGGTCTGTCCGAGCACTTCCTCTACTTCAACGACGACGTTTTCCTCGGCCGGCCCACCACCCCGCAGGACTTCTTCCACGCCAATGGGCTGACCAAGTTCTTTCCCTCCCCCGCGCTGATCCCGCCCGGCGAGCCGTCCACGGAGGACGTGCCGGTCTCGGTCGCCGGGAAGAACAACCGGGCCCTGCTCCGGACCCGCTTCGGCTCCGTGATCACTCAGAAGATGAAGCACACCCCGCACCCGCTTCGGCGCAGCGTCCTGGAAGAGATCGAGACCGTCTTCGCCGACCGTCACCGGGCTACCGCGGGCCATACGTTCCGCAGCATGGAGGATCTGTCCATAGCCTCCTCGCTCCACCACTACTACGCCTTCCACACGGCCCGCGCCGTCCCCGGCAGCCTCCGCTACGCCTACCTGGACCTGTCCCACCCGAACACCGCGACACGGCTCGCCACGTTGCTGGCGCGCCGGGACCGCCAGGTGTTCTGCCTCAACGACACCGTCTCCGACGAGCAGGACATCGACGCACAGCAGGCCCTGCTCGGACCGTTCCTCGACGCGTACTTCCCCGTCCCTTCTCCGTACGAGAAGGGCGCACACCGTCGGTAAGCCGGCGCATCGCACTGGCTAGGCTCCTGATCATGCCTGACATATCGCTGGTGACGTTGCTCCTGCTCTGCCTGGCCGCGGCCGGGGCCGGCTGGATCGACGCCGTGGTGGGAGGCGGGGGCCTCCTCCTGCTGCCCGCCATGCTGGTGGGACTGCCGCACTTCCAGCCCACCTACATCCTCGGCACCAACAAGGCGGTCGCGATCGTCGGCACGACCGGGGCCGCCATCACCTACACCCGCAAGGCCCCGGTCGACATACGGCTCGCCACCCGCATCGGCGCGGCCGCCCTCGCCGGCGCACTCGGGGGCGCCTTCCTCGCCTCCGGCATCAACAGCGGCGTCCTGCGCCCGCTGATCATGGTGGTCCTGCTGGCCGTGCTCGCCTTCGTCCTCCTCCGCCCGGCCTTCGGCACCGCCCCGGCCCCGTCGGGCCCCGTGAGCCGGCAGCGCGTGCTCGCCGCGATCCTCGCCGTCGGCCTCGGCATCGGCTTCTACGACGGCCTCATCGGCCCCGGCACCGGCACCTTCCTGGTCATCTCCCTCGTCGCCACCCTCCACATGAACCTGGTCACCGCCTCCGCCACGGCCAAGGTCGTCAACGTCTGCACCAACTTCGGCGCGCTCGTCACCTTCGCCGTCCAGGGCACCGTCCTGTGGCGCATGGCGGCGCTCCTCGCGCTGTTCAACCTGGGCGGCGGGATGCTGGGCGCGCGGATGGCGCTCAAGCGCGGGAGCGGGTTCGTCCGGGGGGTCCTGGTGGTCGTCGTGGTGTCGCTGGTCTGCAAGCTGGCGTACGACCAGTGGCTGGCGTGAGCGGGCCCTACTGCCCCAGCTCGGCTTCGGTGTAGTAGCCCTCGTCCACCAGCAGCCGGGTGTTGGACTCGTCGATGCTCACCGGCGGCAGCAACTCGGACGGGACCTCATCGAGCAGCAGCCGCTCGGCGACGTCCGCGGCCTCCTCCATCGACAGCGGCCGATGTTCGGGTGGTTGCGCAGCTGGGCGGCGTTGCGGGCCTCGCGCGCGAGCCGCTCGGCCTGCTCGGTCTCGGACGCCGCCGGGGGATCCACAACTCCGTCGGCTCCTCTACGGCCCCTGGGCTCAGGCACTTTACTCGCCGGCGGATCACGACCGGCCACTCCCGCGCCCCGGGGCGGACCCGCGCCGCGATGAGTTTCCGTCGCCCGGCCGGTCTACCCCCACATGGACGAAGACTTCGGCGTCACCGGCGCCCACACCGAGGTGGAACTGCTCGTCGACGTGCCCATCGACGAGCTCTGGCCCGTGATCACCGACCTGTCGCGATACGGCGACTGGAGCCCCGAGTGCACCTACGCGGCCTGGCTGGACGGCTGGACCGGACCGGAGGTCGGCGCCCGGTACGAGGCCCGCAATCGCTTTCCGGACGGCTTGGTCACCCAGGTGCTGTGCGTGGTGACCGCCGCCACCGCGCCGTACGCGTTCGGCTGGGACGTGTACGGCGGCGACCCCGGGACCCATGAGCCGTTCGCCGCCTGGCGCTACGACCTGCGCCCCGCCGTGCGGCCCGTGCAGACGGTGGTCCGCCAGTCGTTCACCCACGGCCCGGGCGACAGCGGCGCCCGCGCGGCCGTACGAGCCGACCCCGCCAACGCCGCGGCGATCCTCCAGGGGCGGCTGGACCAGCTCCGCCACAACATGAAGTCGACCATCGGGGCGATGGTCTGCGATGTCGTCCAGGGCGACCGAGCCGTATGACGAGGCCATGACGGGGGGGCCCGGCCCGCTCGGCCGGGCGCCGCCACCGCTCGCGTCAGACCGGCGCGGCGACCGAGGCCCCGAGGTGCCGGACGAAGAACCGGACCGCGCTGTCGGCCTCGAACCTGGGCAGCTCCCTGTGGGCGCCCGCGCCCGGTAAAGCGCCGCGATCTCCTGCTCGAACCCCGGGCACCTCGCCCACGGTGAAGTCGCGCGCGACGCTTTTTCCGCTGGGGCCGCCCCTGCCTCCGTCGGGTCAGGATGCTCCCCCGACCCGGTCGACCCGCTTGAAGAGACGGCCGGCGAGGTCGACGCCGGTGATCGCGCCGTCGGCGTCGCGGGAGAAGTAGCCGCGCTGCCCCTCGAGACCGCCTTCGGTGACGATGTACTCGTCGCCGGGAAGGAAGCCGATGGCCGCGGCCGGGTAGTCCGGGGGCATCTCCTCGTCCGACGCCGCGCGGATCTCCGGCTTGATCCCGACCGTCAGGGTGAGGCGGGCGCCGTCGGTGGCGATGTCGAGGTTCATGGCGTCGATCTCGTAGCGGCCGGCGACCTGTTGGGCCTGTCCCTCGTCGTAGGGGAGCGGCTCCACCGTCTTCCGCGCGATGCCGAGGTAGTTCTCGAGCGCCCACCGTACGACGGACTGGTTGAAGGGGTAGCCGTCCGGGCCGAGGTTGGCCAGGGAGACCACCGCGAAGCCGCGCTCGGGCACGATGAGCAGCTCCGCGAACTGGCCGTTGCCCGAGCCGCCGTGGCCGATCCCGTGGAGGCCGTCCAGGTCGTGCAGGAACCAGCAGACGCCGAAGCCGTCGCCGAGCGTGCTGGCGCGCAGCCCGACCGTACGCTCCCGCATGCGGTGCAGTTCAGCGGCGGGCAACACGCCATCACCGTCGCCGAGTTGGAACCGTGCCCAGCGCAGCAGATCGCTCACCGAGGAGGCGAGGCCGCCGCCGGGGTTGTCGCCGCGCGCGCCCTCTTTGAACGCCCCCCAGGGCCGGGCGGGGTGCAGCTCACCGTCGTCGTCGCGGTTGTAGCCCACGGCGAACTTGCGGACCATGACCTCCGCCAGTCCGTACACGGTGTCCGCGAGGCCCACCGGCTCCAGGACGAGCGAGGCCATGGCCTGTTCGAAGGGCAGGCCGGTGACCTTCTCGATGACCCGCCCGGCCAGGTTGTATCCGGCCTGGCTGTACGAGGCGCGGGCGCCGGGCGGTGCGATCAGCGGCAGCCTGTGCAGCTTGGCCACGAGCCCGGCCAGGGAGCGGTCGCCCTCGCCGTCGTCGATCAGGTTCCAGTCCAGGCCCGCGGTGTGGTTGAGCAGGTTCAGGACGGTGACCCGCGCCGCGGCCTGCTCGTCGGCGAGCTTCAGCTCGGGAACGTAGCGCCGCACCGGCGCGTCCAGGTCCACCTTTCCCTCGGCGACCAGGCGCATCAGCGCGGTCGCGGTGAAGGTCTTGGACACCGATGCCAGCGGGAACAGGGTCTTCTCGTCGACCGGCAGCGGGTGGTCGAGGTTCGTCACGCCGTGCGAGGCGTAGATCTCCTGGCCGTCCAGGAGCACCCCGACGGCGGCGCCGGGAACGCCCAGCTCCGTGGCCTGCGCCTTGACGAACTCCGACAGCTTGTCCTGCGACATCGCTCCCCCTCCGGGCACTTGAACTAAGTACGAGAAGGAGCGTAGACCGCCACTTGAACAAAGTGCAAGTGCTGGCATGAACTAAGTGCAAGTACGATGGCGGCATGCCGCGAGACACGCTGACCGCAGACCGGATCGTCCGTGCGGCCATCGAGCTGCTCGACGAAGAGGGGCTGGACGGCCTCAACATGCGGAGCCTGGCGAAACGGCTCGGCTCGGCCGCCACGGCCGTCTACTGGCACATCAAGACCAAGGACGAGCTGGTCCGGCTCGCCGGCGACGCGATCTGGCACGAGGTCGAGCTGCCCGACCTCGACGCCATTGACTGGCGCACGGCTGCCACCGCCCATGCCTCCGGCATGCACGCGATGCTCACCCGGCACCCCTGGCTGGTCCAGGCGTTCGGCGGCCACCTCCTGCACGGACCCGGTCAGGCCCGCCACGACGACCTCGGCCTCGCCATCTACGAGAAGGCGGGCTTCGCCCCCGCCGACGCGGACCGGGCGGCCGGCACCGTGTTCACCTTCGTGCTCGGCAACGCGCTCGGCCCGGCCGCGCAGGTCTCGCTGAACCGTCGGCTGGGCAGGAACGGCGCGGACGCCGGGCAGTTGATGGCCGACGCCATGACGCGCGCCACCGAGACCGCCATGCGGTTCCCGCGCCTGCGCGAACGCCTCGGCACCACGGCCGCCGCGGAGTACGCCGCGGCGCCCGACGACACCTTCGCGTTCGGCCTGCGGTCCATCCTCGACGGCTTCGAGGCCCGCCTCACCGCCGATCGCGGCGGCCGGCGCGAGTGACGGGCGCCCGGACCACACCTGCGGAAAACCGGGACCGCACCCGCGGAGAAGAGGCCTGGGTCACAGCAGCCGGTCGACCAGCTCGTCGACGTACTCCGGGGTGAGCGGGTCCAGACCGAACAGGACGCGGATGTACATCGGGGCCATCACGTGGTCCAGCACCTCCAACGCGTCGGGTGCGCGCTCGCCGCGTTCGCCGGCGCGATCGAGCATGGACTGCAGGTGCCGGGCGCGTTCGGCGAGGAGGTCGTCAAGCGCCCGCCGGCCCTGCTGGCCGTTGCCCGACAGGGCGACGGCCAGGCGCAGCAACGCCAGGCCTTCGGGCCCGGTGATCTCGCGTGCCACGTTGGCCGCGTAAGTGCGCAGGTCGCCGGCGAGACTCCCGGTGTCGGGCATCGGCGACCGCGCGTTGAGGCGGGTGAGCGCCACATCGGTGAGCAGCGCTTCCAGGTTGCCCCACCGGCGGTAGACGCTGCTGTCGGCCACGCCCGCGCGGGCCGCGACATCGCCGACGGTGAACTTGCCGTAACCGCGCTCGCTGATCAGGTCGGTGACGGCCTGGTGCACCGCCGCGCCGACGCGGGCGGCGCGCCCGCCGGGTCGCCGGACTCGCTGTCGCTCCTCCATGCCCCCACCTTAACGCAGTCGAGGCTTGCGTTTGTGGGCGAGCCTCCTTACAGTCGACTAACGCAGTCAATGGCTGCGTTAGGGCGTCCCAAGGCTGACCGCGTCGGCCGTGGAGAGGCGCGACCACCGATTGAGAGGAATCCCCATGGCTGCATCAGCTGCGGCCGTAGACGGTCGACCGAACCGGGTCGTGCTGCTCACGGTGACCTGCCTGGGTCAATTCATGGTGCTGCTCGACAACACGATCGTCGGGGCGGCGCTGCCCGACATGCAGCACCGGCTGCACACTCAGCTGACCGGTCTGCAGTGGATCGTCGACGCGTACGTGCTGCTGGTCGCCATGCTGCTGCTGTCCGGCGGCGTTTTCGCCGACCGGTTCGGCCGCAAGCGGGTGTACCTGGCCGGTGCGGTGGTGTTCACCGCCGCATCGGGGCTGTGCAGCCTCGCGCCCTCGGCCGGATGGCTGATCGCCGGCCGGGTGCTGCAGGGCGTCGGCGCCGCGGCGCTGAGCCCCGCCTCGCTGGCCCTGCTCGCCGCCGCCTATCCCGTTCCCCGGGAACGCGTCAAGGCGATCGGGCTGTGGGCAGGATTGAGCGGCATCGGCCTGGCCGCCGGGCCGGTGGCCGGCGGCGCGCTGACGGACGCCTTCGGCTGGCCCGCCATCTTCCTGGTCAATCTGCCCATCGGCGTGATCCTGCTGCTGGTCGGCCTGCGCCACCTGGACGAGTCCCGCAATCCGAACGCCCCCGCGATCGACGTCCCGGGCACGGTGCTGTCCGTTCTGGCGGTGGGGGCGCTGGCGTACGGGCTGATCGAGGGTGGTGCCCGCGGCTGGACCTCACCGGTCATCCTGGGAAGCTTCGCCGCCGCGGCGATCCTCCTCGCCGGCTTCGTCGCCGTCGAAGCGCGTCGCTCCGCACCGATGCTGCCGCTGCGGCTGTTCCGGCAGCGGCTGTTCACCGTGTCCAACACCGCCATGGTCGTGGTGGGGTTCGCGCTCATGGGCTCGTCGTTCTTCTTCTCCCAGTTCTTCGTCTACGTCCAGGGCAGCTCGATCCTGCGCGCCGGCCTGCAGACCCTCCCCGCCACCCTCGCCATGGTGATCGTCAGCCCGTTCGCGGGCCGGCTCGCCGCCCGGTACGGCTTCCGGGCCGTGGTGACCATCGGCCTGGCCCTGGCCGGAGGGGGGCTGCTGGCGCTGGGCACGGTGCACGCCGACACCGGTTACGGGAACGTGTGGTGGCGGCTGGGGGTCGTCGGCATCGGCTTCGCCCTGACCATGTCCCCGCTGACCGGCGCCGCCATTCAGGCGGTCAGCCCGCAGGAAGGCGGCCTCGCCTCCGGCATCAGCAGCACCACCCGGCAGATCGGCGCGGTGCTCGGCGTGGCGGTGCTCGGAGCCGTCGTCCGCACCCGGCAATCCGGCGGCGCGTCCTTCGAGGCCGGCCTCAACAGCGCCTTCGTCGCCGCCGGCGCCGTCACGTTGGCCACCGCCGTGTTCACCGGCCTGTGGCTGGCGAGGTCCAGGCCCGCGGAAGGCTCGGCGGTGCCGCACCGCTCCACCGGTCCGGACGCGGTCACCCCGTCGAACGAGGTGGCCGCGAACAGCCGTTGACGGCGCCCCCGGCCCCGACCCCGGCCCCGACCCCGGCCGGGGGGCGCCCCCATGCGCTCCCCGGGCCATAGATCGCCGACTTCGAGCAGGTCACAGCCGAACCTCAAGTCTGGCTCTGAAGTGGGCCGGTCCGGGTTCGCGGGACGCTGATCGGACAATACTGCTGGTAAGGGAATCAGCAGGACGGACGGGGGCATTCCTGTGAGGACGTTATTCCGGCGCCGCGACGGAGCGGCGCGGCAGGCACTGGATCTGTACGACATCGCCTACTTGGCGGGCGGCCCGCGGCGCGTGGCCCAGGTCGCGCTCATCACCCTGCGCGAGCGCGGCGCGATCAAGTTCATCGGTTTGCGGCTGCGGGCGGTCCGGCCCGCGGAGGCGGCCGACCATCCGGTCGAGCGCGCGCTCATCGGGTGGTGTCACCCGGTGGGGTGCGACGCGGCCTCGGCGGTGGCCGAGGTGCTGTCGGGCCCCGAGGTGAAGCGGATCGGGGCCAGACTCGTTTCGTACGGCCTGCTCAGCCGCTCCCGGCGGCGCCGCACGGACGCGGGCGGCCGGGCGCTGGAGTCGGCCCAACAGGAGGGGACGCTTCCCGCCCATGTCCTCCAGGGCCTGTCCGCCGTTCCGGACGAGCGCCTGCGGACCGCGGTCGGGAAGGCCGTGCCGATTCCGGCCGGGCTCGGCGGAACCCTGATCCGTATGGGTCACGCCTTCGAGGACGACGACGGTGACGACTACGGCCAGGACGCGCATGGGGGCTCGGATTCCGCCCCGGGTCCGGACTGGGGATCCCACTCCGGCTCCGGCCACGCCTCCTGCGGCAGCGGCTGCGGCGGGGGAGGCGGCGGCGACTGACGGGAGGCATCGCGGTCGGGCGGGTGGCGCCCCGGCGCGGCACATTGCCGCGCCGGGGCGCCACCCTGACCGGTTGCGTCTTGTCCCGGGCCGTTTAGGGCCTCTCGTTAGGATCAGGCCGGGCTCGCGGGCCCTGGCACCGCGCCTCGCGGCGTTGTCGTCGGTTGCCATGGCTCCGCCATGGCGCCCTCCCCCGCCTTGCGATCCTCCCCTAGCTACCGCTGGGAGGTGCCCCCTGCACCAGACCCCGCTCCCTGATCCGGCCTGATCCAAACGAAAGACCCTAGCGCCGGTCCGCGTGCTGGTGGGCGGCGGCCTCCTCGGTGGGGGTGGGGCAGCCCACCGTGGCGGTCACGGCGGTCAGCAGCACCACCGAGTCCTCCAGCGCCACCAGCCCGTGGCGCTCCTGCGGGATGCGCTGCACCTGCCCGGCGATGAGGTCGAGACCGCCCTGGCCGGTCTCGCGCGCGGTGAGCCTGACATGCCCGTGCAGCACCTGGAGGCTCGCCGCCGGGGGCGCGTTGTGCTCGTCCAGCTCACAGCCGGCGACCATGGCGATGACGCTCTGCCGCAGCGGCCCGTCGTGCAGGAAAAGATGCGAGCTCCGGCCGTGCGGGTCGGCCTTGGCCCGGTCCAGGTGATGGCGTGCGAGTGCGGTGAGGTCGTCCATGAGTGTTCCCGAGTCTCCCTCGATCGGCCTGGTCTGGTCGTCACCGGGTTCCCTCAATCCTCACCGGCTAGCGTGGTGCGCGCCAATCCGAGGTACAGAGAGGTTTCCGCCGTGGCCGACTTCCTGACCGTCCTGACCACCACCGACACCCCCGAGAAGGCCGAGGCGCTGGCCCGCGGAGCGGTGACCGCGCGGCTGGCGGCCTGCGCGCAGATCAGCCAGCCCGTCACGTCGGTGTACCGGTGGCAGGGCGAGATCGAGACCGCGTCCGAGTGGCAGGTGCTGTTCAAGACGACCACGGCCCGCTACGCGGAGCTGGAGGCACACCTCCGCGAGGCGCACGACTACGAGACCCCCGAGATCATCGCGACGCCCGTCACCCAGGGCAGCGAGGGCTATCTGGCGTGGGTGGTGGAGGAGACGACCATCGGCTGACGGGAGCCGGCGCGGGGCGGTCGGGCACGGGCGGGCACGGGCGGGTACGAGCGGGCGCGGTCGGGGCCGCGCTCAGCGGGAGCCCGTCAGCGCCTTCCGGATCCCGTCCTCGCGCGGGCCCAGGAAGCGCGGGTCCGGCCGGAAGGCGGCGTCCAGCGCGGCCTTGCCCGCCGCGAAGGCCTCCCGCGCCCCGCCGAAGAGCCATGTCACGTCGTGCGGCTCGGCGACACCGACCCCGTACGCGTCGATGCCCGCCGCGTCGCACAGCGCCAGCGCCCGGCGGATGTGGAAGTCCTGGCTCACCAGCACCGCCCGACGCACGCCGAAGATCCGCTCGGCGCGGCTGCACGAGTCCCAGGTGTCGAAGCCCGCGTAGTCGCTCACGATGCGCCCGTCCGGAACGCCGTGCCGTACGAGGTAGGCCCGCATCGCGTCCGGCTCGTCGTAGTCGTGCCGGCTGTTGTCGCCGGTGACCAGGATCGCGCGGACCTTGCCCCGCTCGTACAGCTCGACGGCCGCGTCGAGCCGGTGGGCCAGGTACGGGGACGGCTCGCCGTCCCACAGCCCGGCGCCGAAGACCACCGCGACAGGGGCCTTCGGTACGTCCGCGACCGTGCGGACCCGGGAGTCGGTGGTGAGCCGCAGCCAGGTCGCGGGCAGCAGGGCGACCACGCTGAGCGCCATCGCCGCCTGGACGACCCGGCGCCGCCCGCGCCGGGTCTCGGGCAGGCGCGGCCATCGGGGCAGGCGCGGCCGGGCGGGGAGCCGCAGCCGCGCCCGCCCGGCCGACCAGGCTCTCCGTACCCGCTCTCCCGCACCCATCCGCCCACCGCTTTCGCCGCTCCGCCGTTCGCCTGGAGGGACGCCGGCCGGGGTCGGCCGGTTGCTTGATCGGTTCGGCCGGGCGGCGCCGCCGCATTAGTCTGGGCACCCTCCCCGTCAGCACAAACAGGCAGAAAACAGCAGGTGATCCGGTCGTGCCCCCGATACCCAAAGCAGAGCTCCACCTCCATATCGAGGGCACCCTCGAACCCGAGCTGGCCTTCGTGCTCGCCGGGCGCAACGGCGTGGCCCTGCCGTACGCGTCCGAGGACGAGCTGCGCGCCGCGTACTCCTTCACCGACCTCCAGGACTTCCTGAACCTCTACTACGAGCTGATGGCGGTGCTGCGCACCGAGGACGACTTCGCCGACCTGACCCGCGCCTACCTCGCCCGCGCCCGCGCGCAGGGCGTCCGGCACGCCGAGATCTTCTTCGACCCACAGGCCCACACCGCGCGCGGCGTGGCCATCGGCACGGTGATCGACGGCCTGTCGCGGGCGCTGGACGCGGCCGAGGAGACGTACGGCATCACCACCCGCCTGATCATGTGCTTCCTGCGCGACGAGAGCGCCGAGTCCGCCCTCGACACCTTCGAGTCGGCCCGCCCCTACCTGGACCGGATCGCGGCCGTCGGCCTGGACTCGGCGGAGGTCGGGAATCCGCCGTCGAAGTTCCGCGAGGTGTACGCGCGGGCGCGGGAGGCGGGGCTCAAGTGCGTGGCGCACGCGGGGGAGGAGGGGCCGCCCTGGTACGTGTGGGAGGCGCTGGACGTCCTCGGCGTGGACCGCGTCGACCACGGCGTGCGCTCCCTGGAGGACGACGCCCTGGTGGCCCGGCTGGTCGCGGACCAGGTGCCGCTGACCGTGTGCCCGCTGTCCAACGTACGGCTGCGGGTCGTCGACCGGCTGGAGGACCACCCACTGCGGGCGATGCTGGACGCGGGGCTGCTGGTGACGGTGAACTCCGACGACCCCTCGTACTTCGGGGGCTACGCGGGGGACAACTTCGACGCGGTGCGGGACGCGCTGCGGCTGGACGACGCCACCTTGCGGCTGCTCGCCCGCAACTCCTTCCGCGCGGCCTTCCTGGACGAGGGCACCCGGGCGGCCTACCTGAAGGAAGTCGACGCGCACGGGGCATGAGGGGGGGCGGCCGCACGGCGGTTTGCGGTGAGGCTGCCTGGTTTGCGGTGAGTTTGGGACGGGGGCACGCCCTCGCGCCGGGGGGTCGCCGTCCCAAACTCACCGCAGATCCGCGCCTGGCTCGGCGCGTTCCACCCGCACCGCGCACACCTTGAACTCCGGCATCCGGGAGACCGGGTCCAGCGCCGGATTGGTCAGCGCGTTGGCCCGCCCCTCGCCCGCCCAGTGGAAGGGCATGAACACCGTGTCCGGCCGGATGTCCCGGCTGATGCGGGCCGGGGCGACGGCCCGCCCCCGGCGGCAGACCACCGCGAGGGCGTCGCCCTCGGCGGCCCCCAGGCGCTCGGCGAGCAGGGGGTGCAGCTGGACGAACGGGCCGGGGGCGGCCCGGTTCAGCTCCTCCACGCGCCGCGTCTGCGCGCCCGACTGGTACTGGGACAGCACCCGGCCGGTGGTGAGGAACAGCGGATAGTCGGCGTCGGGCTCCTCGGCGGCGGGGCGGTGGGTCACGGTCGCGAAGCGGGCCCGGCCGTCGTCGGTCGCGAAGCGGTCGAGGAAGAGGCGCGGCGTACCCGGGTGCGGCCCGGAGCCGTCCGCCTCGTCCCGCCCGGCACCGCCCCACTCGTCCCGCCCGGAGCCGTCCGGCCCCGGCCCGGGCCCCTTCCGCCCGGAGCCGTTCGCCTCGTCCCGCCCGGCACGCTCGCGCCCAGCACCCGCCCTCTCCTCCGGGCAGGGCCAGAAGACCCCGTCCTCCTCCGCGATCCGCCGGTAGGTGATGCCGGAGTAGTCCGCCACCCCGCCCGCCGAGGCGCGGCGCAGCTCGTCGAAGACCTCCTCCGGGTCCGCCGGGAAGCCCTTCTCCCAGCCCAGCCGGGCGGCCAGCGCGCCCAGCACCTGGAGGTCCGAGCGGACGCCGGGCGGCGGGGGGACGGCCGCGCGGCGCAGCACGACCCGGCCCTCCAGGTTGGTCGTCGTGCCCGTCTCCTCCGCCCACTGGGTCACCGGAAGGACGACGTCCGCGAGCGCGGCGGTCTCCGAGAGGACCACGTCCGCGACCGCCATGAAGTCCAACGACCGCAGCCGCGCCTCTATGTGGGCCGCCCGGGGGGCGGAGACCACCGGGTTGGAGCCCATCAGCAGCAGGGCCCGTATGTCGCCGCCGAGCGCGTCCAGCAGCTCGTACGCGCTGCGCCCAGGACCGGGCAGCGCGTCGGGGTCGATGCCCCACACGTCCGCCACATGGGCGCGCGCTGCGGGGTCGTCGAGCTTCCGGTAGCCGGGGAGCTGGTCGGCCTTCTGGCCGTGCTCGCGCCCGCCCTGGCCGTTGCCCTGGCCGGTGAGACAGCCGTAGCCGGACAGCGGACGGCCGGCCCGGCCGGTGGCCAGGCACAGGTTGATCCAGGCGCCGACGGTGTCGGTGCCCTTCGACTGCTGCTCGGGCCCGCGCGCCGTGAGCACCATCGAGTTCTCCGCGTCGCAGAACAGGCGGACCGCCTCCCGGAGTTCGGGGACCGGGACGCCGGTGATCCGCTCGACCATCTCGGGCCAGTGCGCCATCGCGGCGGCCCGCGCCTCGGGCCAGCCGGCCGTGCGCCGCGCGACGAACTCCTCGTCCACCCGCCCCTCGGCGACCACCAGGTGCAGCAGGCCGAGCGCGAGCGCCAGGTCCGTCCCGGGCCGGGGCGCCAGGTGCAGATCCGCCTGCTCCGCCGTGCGCGTCCGGCGCGGGTCGACGACGATCAGCTTGCCGCCCGCCTCCTTCAGCTCGGTCAGATAGCGCAGCGCGGGCGGCATGGTCTCGGCCAGATTCGAGCCGACGAGGATCACACACCCGGTGCGCGCCACGTCCGCCAGCGGGAACGGCAGTCCGCGGTCCAGGCCGAAGGCCTTGTTGTGCGCGGCCGCCGCCGAGGACATGCAGAAGCGGCCGTTGTAGTCGATCTGCGAGGTGCCGAGCACGACCCGCGCGAACTTCCCCAGCGCGTACGCCTTCTCGTTCGTCAGCCCGCCGCCGCCGAAGACCCCCACCGCGTCCCGCCCGTGCGCCCGCGCGGCCCCCGCCAGCCCCTCCGCGACCCGGTCCAGGGCCTCCTCCCAGGTCGCCGGTTCGAGCCGGCCGGTGTCGGGGCGGCGGACCAGCGGCTCGGTCAGGCGCACCCGGGAGGAGAGCACGGCGGGCGCGGTACGGCCCTTGCCGCACAGCGCGCCGCGGTTCACGGGGAAGGCGGCCCGCTCCACCACCTCCACGCCCCCCTCGGCCCCGGGCGCGGGGC
Source organism: Streptomyces sparsogenes subsp. cuspidosporus (assembly GCF_039532705.1). Lineage (NCBI taxonomy): Bacteria > Bacillati > Actinomycetota > Actinomycetes > Kitasatosporales > Streptomycetaceae > Streptomyces > Streptomyces sparsogenes. Next base: position 160,436 of record NZ_BAAASD010000017.1, read on the forward strand.
GCAGCGCCATGCCGCACTGCAGCGAGCAGTACGGACAGTGGGTGTCGACGGTGCCGGGGGCGGCGGCGGTGCCGGGGCCGGGGGAGCTGGTGGTGGCGGGGGCGGTGACGTGCGGCATGAGGGCAGCGTGCTACGGCCGTGTTACGGCCCGCGTCCGCCCGCGTTACGCACCGGGCAACCGGACCTCAGCGCGGGCCGCGACGGCCGGTGAACTCGCGGCAATCACTCGTGACGGCCACGCAACGGGGGCGCAATGTCCCGCTGCGAGGCTCTCGTCATGACGGCGTCGCCCCGCCCCGGTCCCCCGAGCCACCCCGCCCCCGCCGGCTCCCTCGACAGTACGGCCCAGCTCATGACCCGGATCACCGCACAGCTCAGCTCGCAGCTCGGCCATCTGGCCCCCGGCGGCCTACGCCGCCGCCCCCGGCCCCGATCCCTTTCCCACCCCGCCGCGCGCCGCCCGCCCACCCTGGTCGCCGTGGCCCACGGCAGCCGCGACCCCGAGGCGCTGCGCACCGTCACCGCGCTGGTGGACCGCGTCCGGGCGCTCCGCCCCGACCTGCCCGTACGCCTCGGCCACGTCGAGCTGAACCATCCGCTGCTCGCCGACACGCTCGCCGCGCTGCACGGCGAGGCCGTCCTCGTGCCGCTGCTTCTCGGCCGCGGCTACCACGTCAAGCGGGACCTGCCGGACGCGGCGGCGGCCGCGCCCCATCTGTCGGTCCGCGTCGCCGCCCCGCTCGGCCCCCACCCGCTGCTCGCGGAGGCCCTGCACGCGCGCCTCGCCGAGGCCGGGTGGACGCCCGGCCGGACGCCGGGGGAGGCGCCAGGGCGGACGCCGGGGGAGGCGCCCGGCGGGCTGTCGGCGGCGGGTGTCGTGCTGGCGGCCGCGGGCTCCCGCGACCGCGACTCGGCCGCCGACACGGCCCGGACGGCCGCCCTGCTCAGCGCCAGGCTCGGCGGTGTGCCCGTGCTGCCCGGCTACGCCTCCGGCACCGGGCCCACGGTGGCCGACGCGGTCCGCGCCCTGACCGGGCGGGGGCGCGAGAGGATCGCGGTGGCCTCGTACTTCACCGCTCCCGGCCGCTTCGCGACCCAGTGCGCGGCCGCCGCGCCCGGCATCGCCGCCGCGCCGCTCGGCGACCACGCCGCCGTCGCGCGGCTCGTGGTCCACCGCTACGAAGAGGCGCTCGCCTCTGCACCCATGTCACACCCGGCGGTTACCGTCGGTGTATGAGGCGCACTGGACCCACGGCATCCGATCCGACAGCTGAGGCCGCCGAGCAAGCCGGGCCGGCCGCCACCCCACCCGCGCCCGAGTGCGCGCCCGAGTCCGCGGCCTCGGCGAGGCCCGGCTACGAGGCGGCGGACCTCGAGCGCTGGGCGCCCGAGCCCGACAAGCGCCCGGGCCGGACCGCCTTCCAGCGGGACCGGGCGCGGGTGCTGCACTCGGCCGCGCTGCGCCGGCTGGCCGGCAAGACCCAGGTCGTCCCCGCGGCGCCCGCGGCCGACCTCCGCCCCGGCGCCGGCGCCCCCGCGTGGGACGCGACGCCGCGCACCCGGCTGACCCACTCGCTGGAGTGCGCCCAGGTGGGCCGGGAGCTCGGCGCGGCCCTCGGCTGCGACCCGGACCTGGTGGAGATGGCCTGCCTCGCCCACGACCTGGGCCACCCGCCCTTCGGGCACAACGGCGAGCAGGCGCTCAACGAGGTCGCCGAGGCATGCGGCGGCTTCGAGGGAAACGCGCAGTCGCTGCGGCTGCTCGCCCGGCTGGAGCCCAAGCGGTTCGTCGCCGACCCGGACACCGGCGAGCCGGTGAGCGTCGGCCTGAACCTGACCCGCGCCGCGCTCGACGCCGCCACCAAATACCCCTGGCCGCGCGGCGGCCACCCCACCGACCCCGGCTCCCGCAAGTTCGGGGTCTACGAGGACGACCTCCCGGTCTTCGCCTGGTTCCGGCAGGGCGCCCCCGGGCACCGCACCTGCTTCGAGGCCCAGGTCATGGACTGGTCCGACGACGTCGCGTACTCGGTCCACGACGTGGAGGACGGCCTGCACGCGGGCCATCTCGACCCCGCCCTGCTGCTCGCCGAGCCCGAGCGGCGCGAGGTGTTCGCGGTCGCCGCCGCCCGCTACGCCCCGGGCGCCGCACCGGACGAGCTGGCCGAGGCGCTGGACCGGCTGCTCGACCAGGAGTGGTGGCCCCACGGCTACGACGGCTCGTCCGTCGCCCAGGCCCGGCTCAAGGACGCCACCAGCCAGCTCATCGGCCGCTTCTGCCTCGCCGCGGAAGGGGCCACCCGCGCCGCCTACGGCACCGGCCGGTTCACCCGGTACGCCGCCGAGCTGGTGGTGCCGCGCGAGGCGCGCCTGGAGTGCGCGGTGCTGAAGGCCGTCGCCGACCGCTATGTGATGCAGCGCGCCGACCAGGAGGCGGTCCGCGCCGACCAGCGGATCGTCATCGCCGAGCTCGGCCAGGCGCTGATCGCCCGCGCCCCGGTCGGCCTGGACCCGCAGTTCCGCGCCCTGTTCGACACGGCGGACGCGGCCGGGGACGAAGCGGGCCGGCTGCGCGCCGTCGTCGACCAGATCGCCGCCCTCACGGACGCCTCCGCCCGCTCCCTCCACGCCCGCCTGACCCGCCACCCATGATCGCCCCGCACCCGACCCGTCACCCATGACCGCCCCGCACCCGCCCCCCACCCATGACCGCCCGCATCCGACCCCGCCACCCATGACCGCCCGCATCCGGCCCCGCCACCCATGACCGCCCGCATCCGACCCCGCCACCCATGACCGCCCCGCCCGCGCCCTGCGGGCGGCCGGACCCGCCCGTGCGGGGTGCGGCGGGCCCGGCCCGCTGGCCCGTACGGCGTACTGCCCCTTCCCGCCGCACGCGCGGTGCGGGAGGCTCGAACATCGGCTCACACGACCGGGGCTCATACGACCGGCCCTGACACGGCGTAGCCGCGCGCGGGCGTCGCGCGGCAGCGAGGAGGAGACAAGTGGTCGACGCACACCAGACGTTCGTCATCGTCGGAGGGGGTCTGGCCGGGGCGAAAGCCGCGGAAACCCTTCGCGCCGAGGGATTCACCGGCCGGGTGATCCTCATCTGTGACGAGCGCGACCACCCCTATGAGCGACCGCCCCTCTCCAAGGGCTTCCTCACCGGAAGCCAGGAGCGCGACAGCGTCTTCGTCCACGAACCCGCCTGGTACGCCCAGGCCGACATCGAGCTCCACCTCGGCCAGACCGCCGTCCACCTCGACCGCGCCGCCAAGGCCGTCGCCCTCGGCGACCGCACCCGCATCCACTACGACCGGCTGCTGCTGGCCACCGGCGCCGAGCCGCGCCGGCTCGACATCCCCGGCACCGACCTGGTCGGCGTGCACCACCTGCGCCGCCTGGCCCACGCCGAGCGGCTGCGGGCCGTGCTGGCCTCCCTCGGCCGGGACAACGGCCAGCTGGTCGTCGCGGGGGCGGGCTGGATCGGCCTGGAGGTCGCCGCCGCCGCGCGCGGGTACGGCGCCGAGGTGACGATCGTCGAGCCCGAGCCCACCCCGCTGCACGGCGTCGTCGGCCCCGAGCTCGGCTCGCTCTTCGCCGACCTGCACCGCGAGCACGGCGTCCGCTTCCACTTCGGCGCCCGGCTCACCGAGATCACCGGACAGGACGGCGTCGTGCTGGCCGCCTGCACCGACGACGGGGAGGAGCACCCCGCCCACGACGTCCTGGCCGCCATCGGCGCCGCCCCGCGCACCGCCCTGGCCGAGGCCGCCGGTCTGGAGGTGGCGGACCGCGCGGCGGGCGGCGGCATCGTGGTCGACGGCTCGCTGCGCACCAGCGACCCGGACATCTTCGCGGCGGGCGACGTGGCCGCGACCCCGCTCGCCTTCCCGGACGCCGCCGCGCCGCCCGGCGGCCGGCTGCGCGTCGAGCACTGGGCCAACGCGCTGAACGGCGGGCCGGCCGCGGCCCGCGCCATGCTCGGGCAGGAGGTCGCGTACGAGCGCGTGCCCTACTTCTTCTCCGACCAGTACGACGTCGGCCTGGAGTACTCCGGCTACGCGCCGCCCGGCTCGTACGACCAGGTGGTGGTCCGCGGCGATGTCGGCAAGCGGCAGTTCATCGCCTTCTGGCTGAGCGAGGGCCGCCTGCTGGCGGGGATGAACGTGAACGTGTGGGACGTCGTCGAGCCCATCCAGCGGCTCATCCGGAGCGGCGTCCGCCTCGACCCGGACGACCTGGCGAACCCGTCCGTCCCCCTGGCGTCCCTGCCGCGGTAGCAGCCGTAGCTGCCACGGGGGCCGCCGCGGCAGCCGTACCGCCGGGCCCCCGCCGGGCCCGGCGGCCGTGTCGGTGCCCGGCCGTAGAATTCACGCGTGGCAGGCAGGATCAACGATGACGACGTCAAGGCGGTGCGGGACGCGGTCCCGATCGACGCCGTCGTGTCCGAGTACCTCCAGCTGCGGAACGCGGGCGGGGGCAATCTGAAGGGCCTGTGCCCGTTCCATGACGAGAAGTCCCCGTCTTTCCAGGTGAGCCCCAGCAAGGGGCTTTTCTACTGCTTCGGCTGCCAGGAGGGCGGCGACACGGTCGACTTCATCATGAAGATCGACCACCTCTCCTTCGCCGAGACCATCGAGCGGCTCGCCTCCCAGGCCGGCATCACCCTGCGCTACGAGCAGGGCGGCTACACCCCGGGCCGGCAGCAGGGCGAGCGCACCCGCCTGGTCGAGGCCCACAAGGCGGCCGCCCAGTTCTACATCGAGCAGCTGGAGCGGCCCGAGGCCGAGATCGGCCGCCGCTTCCTCGCCGAGCGCGGCTTCGACCAGGCCGCCGCCCAGCACTTCGGCGTCGGCTACAGCCCGGCCGGCTGGGACCACCTCGTCCGCTTCCTGCGGGGCCGCGGCTTCACCGACAAGGAGCTGATCCTCTCCGGCCTCGCCCAGGACGGCCGCAAGGGCCCCATCGACCGCTTCCGCGGCCGCCTGATGTGGCCCATCCGCGACATCACCGGCGAGGTCGTCGGCTTCGGCGCGCGCAAGCTGCGCGACGACGACAACGGCCCGAAGTACCTGAACACACCCGAGACGCCGATCTACAAGAAGTCCCATGTGCTGTACGGCATCGACCTCGCCAAGAAGGAGATCGCCAAGACCAGCCGGGCCGTCGTCGTCGAGGGCTACACGGACGTCATGGCCTGCCACCTCGCCGGGGTGACCACCGCCATCGCCACCTGCGGTACGGCCTTCGGCGGCGACCACATCAAGATCCTCCGGCGGCTGCTGATGGACAATTCCAGCGCCGAGGTGGTCTTCACCTTCGACGGCGACGCGGCGGGCCAGAAGGCGGCGCTGCGGGCCTTCGAGGACGACCAGAAGTTCGCCGCCGAGACCTACATCGCGATCACGCCCGGCGGGATGGACCCGTGCGAGCTGCGCCTCGCCGAGGGCGACGACGCGGTCAAGACGCTGGTCGAGAGCCGCACGCAGCTCTTCGAGTTCGCGATCCGGCAGATCGTCGCCCGGCACAACCTGGACACGGCCGTCGGGCGGGCCGCCGCCCTGGAGGAGGCCGCGCCCGTCGTCGCCGGGATCAAGAACAGCTCGATCCAGCACGAGTCCGCCGTCCATCTGGCCGGGCTCCTCGGCATCCTCGACACCCAGTTCGTCGTCCGCCGGGTCGCGCAGCTCGCCCGCTGGGCCCGCGAGCGCGGCCGGCGCGGCGGCCCGCAGCAGGACGGCCCCCGCCGCGGCCCCGGCGGTGCGGGAGGCCCTGGTGCGGGCTACGGCGG